>JBKCZS010000262.1:0-14641 GCA_046337925.1 bacterium
CAGGATCGCGTATTGCGCGGCCGCGAACCGCGGCTCGCAGAGCGTCATGAAGTAGGCGACGAACGCCGCGCTCACGAGGCCGTTGCACAGGTTCTCGACGATGACGACGCCCGCAAACGCGGGGAGCGACTTGCCCGTCGCGACAAGCACCAGGTAGCCCGCGTTCGACGCGACCTGCAGGATGCCGAAGGCCACGAGTGCGCGGAAGAGGCCGAAGCGCTTCACGCAGATGCCGCCGATGACCGCACCCACGATCGTCATTGCGAAGCCGAGCAACTGGCGGATCGTGCCGATCTCGGCGATGTCGAAGCCGAGTTCCTGCCGCAGGAACGGCATCGTCATGCGGTTTCCGAGGAGGTCGGGCAGGCGGAAGAGGAGCGCCACGAACAGGACGAGCGGCAGGCGCGGGCCGAGCGCGTGCGCGAAGGAGATGAACGGCCCGACCACCGCAGCGCCGAGCGTCTCGGGCGACTTCCGCCTCGGCGGCTCGGGCGCGAGGAGCGCGGCGCCCACGCCGACGAGCATCGCGAGGCCGCCTCCGGCGACCGCGATCTTCCACGCGAGCGCCTCGGCGGCGGCGTCGCCCTCGGGCCCGAGCAACAGCGCGATCTCCCCGTGCAGCATGAGGATCGCCGCGCCGATCGAGACGAACGCCACGCGGTAGCCGAGCACGAACGCGCTCGCCGCGGGGCCTTCCTCGCCGCCGCTCGCACTGTCGGTGCGGTGCGCGTCGACGGCGGCGTCGAGGGTGGCGGAGAGGAACGCGATCGCAAGGCCCACGGCCGCCACGGGAATCACGGGCGAATCGGCCGCCGACGGCCCGACCCACGCGAGCGCCGCGAACGCGAGCGCAAGCAGCGTGCAGAGAAGCGCGATCCAGCTTCGCCGCAGGCCAAGCCACTCGAATCCCGGCGCCGCGAAGCGGTCGAGGAGCGGCGCCCAGAGCAGCTTCAGCCCGTACGGCAGCGTGATGAGCGCGAGGAGCCCGATGTCCGCGGGCTTGAACCCGAGATCCGAGAGCCACGCCGAGAGCGTGTCGTTGACGAGCACATTCGGCAGGCCACTGGCGAAGCCAAGCACGCCGATCGCGGCGATCAGCCGTGCGCGCGCCTCGCTCAGATCGCACCGCCCATCGAGATCATGCGGAGCTCGACCTTCGGCCCGGTGACGACATTGCCGGCAGGCACGCTCTTCGTGAGGAACACGCCGCCTGCGACGACGGAGCCCTTCCCGATCACGGTGTCGCCGCCGAGGATCGTGGCGCCCGCGTAGACGACGACATCGTCTTCAAGCGTGGGATGGCGCTTGTAGCCGCGGCGCATCGAGCCGTCGGGCTCGCGCTCGAAGCTCTTGGCGCCGAGCGTGACGCCCTGGTAGATCCGGCAGCGGTGGCCGATCGACGCGGTCTCGCCGATCACGACGCCGGTGCCGTGGTCGATGAACACGGCGTCGCCGATCCGCGCGCGGGGGTGGATGTCGATACCCGTCTCGCGGTGGGCGTACTCGGCCATCATGCGCGGAAGGAGCGGCACGCCGAGGAGATCGAGCGTGTGCGCGAAGCGGTGCACGAACAGCGCGCGGACGCCCGGGTAGCAGACCACCACCTCGAGCTCGCTCTTCGCGGCCGGGTCGCCCTCGAATGCGGCGCGCACATCGAGCGCAAGCCGCGCCGCAATGGCCGGAACCTGTGCGAAGAACGAGGCGACGCGCGATCCGTCGTCGTGGACGCCCTCGGTTGCAAGCGCCGCACGGATCAGTTCGCCGAAGCCGTGCACGACCTCGCGCCCGAGCGCCTCGCCGCTGGTACCCGCCGCGCGCAGTTCAGGAAACACGAGCGCGCGCAGCGCCTCGACGGCGCCGATCAGCTGCCGCTCGGACGGCGGCGCCACCTGCGGGGTGCGCGCCGCCAGCGGCGCAACATGCTGGAGACACGCGTCGGTCGAGCGATCGTTCACGCGGCGCAGGATACCGCGATCGGCAGGGCCAAAAAGAGCGCCGCGCGCAGAGGGACTTCCGCGCGCGGCGCTGATGAGATTGCAATGACTTGTCAGGTTGAATCAGGCGTCGTTGCCGCCGCGACCTCCGCCGCCGCCCTGGCCACCGCGGCCACGGCCGCCGCCGCCGCCGCCGCCGCCCTGGCCACCACCACCCTGGCCGTCGCCGCCGCGCATGTTCTGGAACTGCTGGCGCATGTACTCGCGCACGCCCTCGCGCTCGTCCTCATCGATCTGGCCGTTCTTGTTCTTGTCGACGGCGTCCATGAGGGCCTTGCGCTGCTCCTCGGGAATGCGGTCGAGGAACTGGTTCGGGTCGAAGTTGCCGCCCCGGCCGCCCATGCCGCCGCGGGCGCGCGGGAGCTTCTCGAACTGCTCGGGCGTGAGCAGCGCCTTGAGGCGCTCCTGGTAGCGCTCGCCGACCTGCGAACGCTCGTCGAACGCGGTGCGCATCGGGTCTTCCGCGTTCTCGCCGCCGAAGCCGCCGCCGCCACCGCCGCCGAAGCCGCGCATCATGCCGGAGACGCCCATCGACATCATGCTGACGAAGCGCTCGCCGTCGGCCACGAGGCGCGAAGGCTCCTCGGTGCGGGCGAGGTTCTTCAGGCGCTCGTTCATCGGCGCGATCTCCGCCTTGTACTGGCCGTAGAGCTCGGTGACCGACTGAAGCACGGCGGCATCGAGGCCCTCGAGCTTCATGGCCTCCTCGAACACGCGGTCGGTGCCGGTCGGGCGGTAGATGCGCTCCCAGCCGGCCGCAAGGACGGCCTGGTTGAGCTGGGTGGCCCATTCGCCTTCGCCGAGCGCGCCGACCATCGACGCGCGGAACTCCTCGTTCACTTCGCGCACGGCGGCGCGAAGCTCGGACTGGCGCTTGAAGATGCGGCCGGCGGCGTCGGCGTCGCCGTCCTGCATCGACTTGAAGAGGCGCGGGAGCGACTCCTCGATGTAGGTGTTGCGCGACTTGAGCGCGTTGTCTAGGCGCAGCTCGTAGTCGTTGAAGTACGGCTCGACCTTCGCGAACTGGTCGGGCGGCATGCGAAGCTCGTCGACCACGAAGAAGAGGTTGACATTCTCGCCGGAGATGCGGCCGCGCGGCAGCGTCTTCTCGCGGGTGAGGAAGCGGTCGAAGGCCGGCCACTGCGAGACCTGGTCGTCGTCGAGGACGACCTTGAGCCCCTCGACGAAGTTGTCGCGGAGCGTCTGCTTGCGGCCCTGCCACGCCTCGAGCTTGGTCAGCATCTCGCCCATCGCGGCCTTCACTTCGGCATCGAGGCCCGAGTTTTCGGCTTCGGTGGCGAACTGCTCGGCCATCTTCTGCATGCGCTCGCGGAAGAAGTTGCGGCGCGCCTCTTCGTCCATCGGGCCGTTCGCAGCCTCGGCCTCCTCCATCTCCTTGCGGAGGCGGTCCATCGTGTCGCGCATCTGCTGCTGGCGCTCGGGCGAGGTGAACGAGCGCATGAGGTTGCGGCCCATGTCGGCCATCGAGGTCATGATCGCCTCGGCCTCGGGCTGGAAGGTCGCCTCGTAGTCGACGAAGAGCTGCTCGAGCACGACGCCCTGGTCTTCGGTGAGCTTGAGCTGCTTGACGAAGATCGGGATGTCGCGGCGCTGGAAATCGGCCTCGAGCGCCTCGCGGACATCCTGCATGCCGCGGCCCATGCCGCCGCCGCCACCGCCGCCACCCATCATTCGGCCCATGCCTCCGCCGAAGCCGCGGCCCATGCCGCCGCCGCCACCATCTTGCCCGCGTCGGCCTTCACCGCGCTGACGGCCTTCGCCTTGCCCACCGGCCGGCGGCTCGTTCTGCGCAAGGACGACCGCGTTGCTCGCGAGCAGCGTTGCCACGGCGAGGACTGCGGAACGGAGGGTGACTCGACTGAGGCTGAACATGGCAGGCATCGGGGGCTCCGGGGAGAAGGTCAAGATCTGAGGCGGCTGGCGATAGGACTCGAAGCCGCACCAAGGAACGCGCGACCGCGTCCGTTATGACGGGCTCTTTGCGGGAATTGCGGCAGACCGTATCCGACCGGTGGGCTTCGCGACGGGCCGCGGGGGTTGAATCAATCCAATGAGTCCATTCCGATAACCAAAAGTCGGCTTGAATCGGTGCCCGCGCGGTCTCCCCCCGCCCGTTCCATGCCGAAACACTCGCAGGCGCCCGATGCCGACCTCTGTTCCCCACCAGCCCGAACCCACGGTTCGAGGCGGGCTTCCCGTACGGGTGCTCGTCTTCGAGCGGGATTCACACGCCTGCACCGCGATGCTGCGAACGCTCTCGCAGAGTGGCTTCACCGCCTCCCGAGCGGCGAGCGCGGCGGAGATCATCGACCTCCTGCGCGACGGCCAACCGTCGGTGGTGGTCGCCGACCTCTTCGGCGACGACCGGCTCTTCGACGACCTCCGCAGCGGACTCGCCGCCTCCCCCGCCCAGACCGCCCTTATCGCGCTGAGCGGCACGCTGTCGGCGCAGCGCGCCATCCGCTGGATGCGGTCCGGCGCGGACGATGTGCTGCTGAAGCCGATCGATCCGCTCGAACTGCGCGCCGCGGTCGCGCGCGCGTCGGAGCGGCTGGCGATCCGGCTCCGGCTGACGCCTTCGCAGTGGACCCGGGCGGGCGACCCGCTCGAGGCGATCGTGGGCACCGACCCGCGGCTCACGCACGCGCTTGCACTCGCGCGCGCCGCGAGCAAGGTGCGCTCGACCGCGCTGATCCAGGGCGAGACCGGAACGGGCAAGAGCACGCTCGCCCGCGCGATCCACGAGTCGGGGCCCCGCGCCGGCAAGCCCTTCGTCGAGGTCGCGTGCGGCTCGATTCCGGAAGCGCTGCTCGAGAGCGAGCTCTTCGGCCATGTGAAGGGCGCGTTCACCGGAGCCGTCGCCGACAAGAAGGGCCGGTTCCTCGCCGCCAACGGCGGAACGCTGTTCCTCGACGAGATCAACACCGCCACGACCACGATGCAGGTGAAGCTGCTGCGCGTGCTGCAGGAGCGCGCGTTCGAGCCGGTCGGCAGCGACGACACCGTCGAGGTCGATGTGCGCGTGATCGTGGCCTCGAACCAGCCGCTCGAGCGGCTTGTCGAGGACGGGCGCTTCTCGCCCGACCTCTACTACCGAGTGCATGTGCTTCCGATCGACCTGCCGCCGCTGCGCGAGCGCACCACCGATCTCGAGCGGCTGGCGATGCACTTCCTCGCGAGGAAGTCGGCGGAGGTCGAGCGAACCATCCTCGGCTTCGAGCCCGACGCGCTCGATGCGATGCGGCGCTACCACTGGCCGGGCAACATCCGCGAACTCGAGAACGCGATCGAGCGCGCCGCGATCCTCTGCGAGAGTACGCGCGTCGGACTAGGGCATCTTCCTGATCGCGTCCTGCGCGCCTCGACGCCGAGCGCGCCGACGCTGAAGCTCGACCAGGCGTTGGTGCAGGCGCCTTCAGCGCGGATGCAGGATGCGCGCACGCTCTCGCAGTTGCTGCGAGATCCGGAGCGCACCGCACTGCTCGAGACGCTCGAGAAGCACGGATGGAACCGCACGCAGGCGGCGCGAGCGCTCGGCATCAACCGAACGACGCTTTATCGGAAGATGCGGGATCTCGGACTACCCCGATTGGGCGAGGCCGGCTAGGCACAACCGTCACAACCCGCACAATCGGAATCGGCGTCGCGGACGAAATCGCAAGACGCCTTGCATTGTCGTCCGCAAGAGTCAACATGAATTCAGCAAACAGGGGAACTGTCCCCTCTGATGCGGAGTATCATGGGCGAAGAGGGAACGACTCGTTGAGATCAAGGAAGGTCTCGCCTGGGCTGCGCGTGTTCGCGCCGCCCCGGCAGGTTGTCCGTGTTCGCGTCAGGACGCATCCTCGCACGCGGGGTCGTCTCAAAGTTGTGTTGAAGAACTGAAACGGAATCTACAAATGAAGAACTCATCGCTGTCGTCAGGACCGGCGCTCGTTGGTTTCTCTGCATGCATGCTGCTTTGCTCTGCGAGCATCGCGAGCGCTGCGACCTTCCCGCGCATCAACGGCTACCGCTCGGAGGCGGACAGCCCCGCCGTTGCGGCAGGACTCGCAAGCATCCTCGTCGTGGACAAGTTCGAGCTCCCGGCCAACTCCCTTGGCCTCACGGTGAGCTCGGGCGTCGCGACCAATGGAAACTCGGTCGACTTCGATGACAGTTCGCTCGACGGCGCCGGCGCCACGGGCAAGTCGCTGTCGCTCGGCGCGTGGTTCCCGTTCGAGCCTTCCAACTCGACGATGAACTTCGATGCGGGCGTCCTCGGCGCCGCACCTCGCTTCGCAGGCCTCGTGGTGACCAACGCGGGCGGCGTCGACAACCCCGACGGCTCGCCCGCGCTGATTCCGGTGACCCTCACGGCCTACCTCACCGACGGCTCGAGCGTCCAGCAGGTCTTCAACATCCTGAGCGCCGAGAACAATTCGCTCGACGATGTGTTCATCGGCGTCGACCTCGGCGAGAACGCGGTCGTCGGGATCGACTCGATCAATGTCTCGGCCGCCACCCCGATCCAGGTCGACCATGTCCAGTACACCGGCGTCGCGGCGTTCGGACCCCAGTTCGTCAAGGACGACCACAACGGCGACGGCCGCTCGGATGTCGCGTGGTACTACGAGCCGGGCCGCAAGTCGGCGGTGTGGAATGTCAACCTCGGCGCCGTGAGCGGCGGCTACACCTCGATCGACCCGGGCAGCGTCGAGCTTGAGCTCATGGGAACGGGCGATGTCGACGCCGACGGCAAGGCCGACATGCTCTGGTACAACGAGGAGACCAAGTTCTACACGATCTGGACGATGAACGGCCTGACCGCGAATTCGACCACGATCAGCCGCTATGTCGGCGAGGACTGGAAGCCGGTCGCATTCAACGACATCAACGGCGACCGCAAGGCCGACTGCGTCTTCCGCCGCACGACCTCGGGCAAGACCGAGATCGCCGTGTGGCTGATGGACGGCACCACGATCGCGCAGGGCATCCTGACGACGCTCAACGCCGAGTACTCGGCGATCTATGTGGGCAACTTCGATGCCGACACGAACGGCGAGCTGATCCTGCGACGGGGCGGCAACGGCATCGATGCCGGCGCGCTCTTCGTCGCGCAGTTCAACAACGGCAGCGTGGCGCCTCCGACCCGCATGCTCAACGCAGGCGGCCAGCAGGAGCCCGTGCTCCCGCAGTCGGTCAAGATCGAAGGCGTCGCGGACACCGACGGCGACGGATTCGACGACCTGATCCTCCGCAACAGCACCTCGATCGACCGTTGGAAGGTCGGCGCGATGGCCGTGCAGTCGAAGGCCGTCGTCTTCGCGGGCACCGGTCCGTACTGGAAGATCGTCGGATTCCCCGACCTCGACGGCGATCGTCGTCGCGGCGTCCTGTTCCGCGGCAACGGCGGCGAGACCTGGTCGTGGGACCTCAATGGAGCCGTCATCATCCGTTCGGGACCGCTGAACACGGTCGATCCGAACTGGAAGATCACGAAGCTTCAGAACTGATCGGTTTCAGAACTGATCGGCGCCCTTCGGGGCTACAAGCCAACGCACACTCTTCCGCCCTCGGCTGCATCCGCAGCCGGGGGCGGTGTGCTTCTCGGCACTGCCGACGCAGATCCACCTTTCAACCCCGCGTGGCGCAGCGGGAAATCACCCTAAAACACAGAGGCCGTTGTCCGTGTTTGTCTTGTATGCGGATTGCTCCGTCTGGCTCAACTCACCCCATGCGTCGGACGATTTCCGAACTCGTGAGATGCGTTCGGGAAGCCCCGTCACCGGGGGAGGAGAGACTGCATGCGGTGTCTGTGCCTGTTGGGATTGACGGCTCTTGGCGTGACTGCGTCACCGGCGCTCGCCGACTTCGCGGGTTTCACCGCGACGCGCACGCAGGTCATCGGGTCCGAAGGGACCTACCGCGTCGTTCGCGTCTACGCGAACTTCACGCGCGCGGACGACCGCCTGCTCAACATCTTCGATGTCCAGGTCTCGCTCTCGGGCTCGACCGCGCCGACCTTCCTTCAGGCGACCGATGTCGACGCCGAGGCGGAGGCATCGTTCCTGCCCTTCCCCGCCAACCTGCCGGGCGAGGCGTGGGATGTCGACAGCTTCATCACGATCGGCGCTGAACAAGGCAACTTCACCAACGGGACCGTCGCAGACCCCGACTTCGACAACACGGGCGCGGCGAGCGGCGCCGGCATCGGTGGAGGCGGCTGGTACAACCTCCCGCCGACCAATTCGCACGGCGTCCCGGGCGCGGACCTCCGTGTCCTCGTCGGACAGTTCACGATTCCCGAGATCGACTACGCGCCCGATGTGCGGCTTCACTTCACGGGAACGGTCGGCGCGGCGTCGAACGGCGTGCTCGGCTTCGGAACCCAGAGCGTGAAGTTCAACTTCGGCTCCGCGGCCGAGGGCGTGTATGTCGCCGACGACATCGACGGCGACGCGAAGAGCGACATCGTGTTCGTGCAGCCGAACACCAACCAGATCTTCGGATGGCTCATCGACGGGTTCGACCTCAAGAACCTCGCGCTCCTCGACGGAGAGGGCCCCGCGGGGGCCGCGATCCAAGGGCTCGGCGACACCGACGGCGACGGCAAGGCCGATGTGCTCTGGCGCCAGACCGACGGACGCTTCGCGGTGAGCCAGCTGAACGGACTCTCCATCGTGTCGACCACCGCGTTCGCCTACAACCCGGGCTGGGCATGGCGCGCGATCGCCTTCGGCGACACCAACGGCGACAGGAAGGCGGACATCGTCTTCCACAACGCGTCGACCGGCCAGGTCGCGGTGTGGCTGCTCGACGGCTCGACGATCACCTCGGGTGCGCTCATCGGCTCGTTGCCGCACGCGACGCCTCTTGCCGTCGGCGACATCAACGGGGACGGCAACCGCGACATCGTCTGGCGGCGCTCGAACGGTCAGATCTGGGGATGGCTGCTGAACGGCACCTCCGCGCCGGTCTCGACGCGCATCGGCACCACCGTGGTCGGAAGCGACTGGCAGGTGCCCGTGATCGCCGACCTCGACGGCGACTGCATGGACGACCTGATCTGGCGCTCGCGTTCGAGCGGCATGGTCATAAGCTGGAAGATGCATGGCCTCACGATGGACGCCTTCGCGATCCTGCATCCGGGCATCCCGACCGACTGGACCATCGAGAGCTCGCCCGACATCGATGGCGACGGCCGGCGCGAGGTGCTGTGGCGCAACAAGGCGACGAGCCAGACCGCGATCTGGACGATGAACGACCACGCGAGCTACGGCGGCGGGTACTTCACGAACGCGAGCGGCGCGTGGGACATCGTCAAGGCGACCGAACTCGACATGCCCTGAACGGCCCGTCCGAACGCGGCATGGTGCGCTGATACACTCGCCGCGATGGACGAACTCGCGTCCCGTTGCCGCTCCGAACTCTCGCGCATCCTCGAGGTCTACGAATCCCTCGGGTATCCCCGCGCGGCGGTGACACAGTGGTCTCTGCCCGCGACGGATGTCGCCGATCTCTGGACGCTCGCCGCACGCTCCGGTTCCCGCCGCGTGCTCGAGGTGGGATCGTTCGTCGGTACCGGCGCGTTCCTCATGGCGCAGGCTCTCCCGGACGCGGAGGTGCACTCGGTCGATCCGAACCTGCCGCTCGATGTCGAGTTCAACGCGATGGGCGCGGACGGCCGCGGCGCCGATCTCTCTCGGCGCACCCTCGATGTCGCACGCCTCGCGGCGGACCGGCTCGGGCTCGCCGCGCGCGTCCGCTTCCACGAGGGCGGCTTCGCGGTCGGCTCGACCTTTGCGCTCGACGATGTGCCCGTGCCCGTGGTGGGACCTGAGATCTGCCGGGCGCACGGGCCGTTCGGGTTCGTGTTCGTCGACGGCCTCCACTTCGAGGATGCCGTGATCGCCGACCTGCGGCTGGCGATCTCGGCGCTGGCAAGCGACGGAACGATCGCCCTCCACGACTGCATCGGCTACTGGGGATCGCATGTGCGCCGCGCGGTGGCGTGCGTGCTCGAGGGCGACGACACGCTGTCGTTCGAGCACGCGCCGTACGGCGACCTGCTGCGGGCGATCGGGACGCTCTCGCGGCGGACGCGGACCTCACCAGCGCTCGAGCGGCGCGCGGAACGGTGCTTCGAGGATGTCCGCGGACTCGCAGAGCATGTGGCGCGCCTGCTGCGCTCCACCTTCGCGGGCGCCCGGTTCGAGGCGCGCGACGCGCTCGCAGGCGCGGTGACCGCGCATCTCGGCGGCGCGGCCGAGGACGCACCGCGGGTGGTCGTCGCGCTCGATGCGATCGACGGCGTCGCGCCGTCGGAGCAGGACGCCGCGCTGCGCGCGCTCGCCGAGGGCGCCGATGCGATCGTGCTGGGGCTGACCCCGCCGGGCGAGGTCGATGCGGCGGGCGCGTGGTCGCGGCCGCTTGCGCGTCATGTGATGCGGCTGGCGGCGTTGGGCTTCGACTGCCACGACCTCATCACGCCGTTCCTCGAGCCGTACACGCATGCCTTTGGCGGAGGCTCGCCGATCTCGAGGCGCACGAGCTTTCTGCTCGACTCGATCGTCGCGGTCCGGCGCGGGAGCGCGCGGCCCGCCCGGGTCGCAGACCGCACGCCGCTCACCGCCGCAGCCGCGCGCATCCTCACGGATCAGCGCCTGCAGATGTTGTTCGCGGCGCGGTCGTACGCCGACGTCCGGGGGCGGTATCAGCAGGTGCATGACTCCGCCGCCGCGCTGCGACTCGAGGCGGATCGGCAGCATGCGGAAGCACAGCGACTTGGGCGCCTCGTGGCCGACTGGTCGGCATGGCGGCTCCACATCGGACGATTGCGGTTGTGGCGAAGAGGCTGACGGCCGCAAGACCGCCGCATCGATCACGCGACGCGAGCACGGCAGGCCTTGGCTTCACTCCAGAGGCCTGACCGCCAGATTCAAGGCTTGATGATGGTCGAGCCTGACGGAAGCGTCACGACGACGCCGCCCGAGCTGAAGTTCAGCCCATTCAGGATCCAACCGTACACCGTGTTGCCGGTGGCATCGCGCCAGATGATGTCGGCCGTTCCGTCTCCATCGATGTCCTGCACCGACTGCACGTCGACCGAGAGTCCGGGGTTGTAGCCAACCTGGTTTCCGCCAACGAGCGTGTTGCCGTCGAGGAACCAGCAGAAGACCGCGCCGGTGTCTCGATTGCGCAGGAAGAGATCGCCGTTGCCGTCACCGTTGGCGTCGGCGACTCCACGCCCCTCCCATTCGGGGCCGAGGAGCGATCCACCGGTGATGGGCAGGAAGCTCTGCAGCGTGCCGTCCTCGAGGAGCCACGCGTAGGTGAGTCTCGAGTCGGGATAGCGGAAGAGCAGGTCTGCGTCGCCGTCGTCGTCGATGTCGCCCGCTCCGAGGAACGTGCTGCCGGCGGAGTTTCCGATGAGGCCGCCACCCGTCAGCACGCTGCCCGCGAGGCGCCAGCAGTATACCTTCTTGTCGTTGTTGTCGATCCAGACGATGTCGTCGTCGGTGTCGCCATCGACGTCGCCGATGGCAAGCACCTGGATGCTGGAAGGCAGCGAGTAACCGGCCTCGCCGAAGCTGGCGATCTCGAGCCCATCCATCAGCCAGATGAACGACTGGCCCGTGGTCGTGTTGCGGATCAGGAAGTCCGGCTGCTGGTCGCCGTCGAAGTCGCCCTGGGCGACTGGCGTCCAGCCGGCGGCCACGCTTGTCTCGACTTCCTGCGTCGCGTTCACCGTCGTGCCGTCGAGATAGCGGTGCACGATGCGCCGCGAGGTCGGGTTGAACACGGTGAGATCGGCGAATCCGTCGCGATTCTGATCGCCCTTCGTGAACGCCTCGCAGGTGTCCGGGATGCCGTTGGCGTTGTCGTCGCTGACGTCTCCGCTCGTCACCTCGCATGCGTCAGGCGTGCCGTTGTTGTTGCAGTCGGCCACATCGGTCCGGAACCTGACCGAGAGCCTCGCGAAGCTGCTGGCGCACTCGGTCGTGCTGACGAAGGCGCTTGCGCGCAGCCTGAAGACCGCGTCGCCGTCCTCGTCGAGAAGATCGAGGTATTCGTCGGCGGGGATCAGCACCTTCGCCTTCTGGGAGGTGCTCGGGCAGTCTCGGCCACCCACGTTGAAGAGGTAGTCGACGACCTGATCGTTGACCGTGAGGATCAGGAACTCCACGCTCGAGCCGAGGTCGGCCTTCACCTCGATGCTCACCTCGACCGGGAGGAGCGGCGTCGGGCTGTTCGCGATGGTGAGCGTCGCCGTGCTGGCAGAGCCGAACGGCGCGACCTGCGCCGCAGCCTGCTCGACGAACTCATCGATGCAGGTGTCGAGCGCGCCGTCGCCGGTGCAATCGAGATCCGGGTCGTCGCGGATCTGCAGTTCATCCGGGTTGCCGTCGGCATCGCAGTCGGTCGGATCGGCCTCGATCGCGAGCGCGTGGCTGTCGCCGGCTGCGACGAACGACGCTGGATCGAGCGTCGCCGGAATCGTGGTCTGCGTGTCGGTGTTGTCGCCCCACGCCACGACGGTGCCGTCGAGCTTGAGGGCGTAGGAACTGTCGCCGCCGGCGGCGACGGCATAGACGTCGGTAAGGCCGCCGGGCGGAGTGCACTGGGCGGAGCCGTTGGCGCCCCAGCAACGAACCTCGCCGAGAGCGGTGAGCGCCACGACGTGCGCGTCGCCCGCGGCGACAGCGTCCGTCGCGCCGAGATCGCCCGGAACCGTGGCCTGGCCGTCGGCGTTGCTGCCCCATGAGAACACCGTTCCGTCCGACTTGATCGCCACGGAGAAGACTCCGCCGGCGCTGATCGCGGTGGCGGTGCCGAGGCCGACAGGCACGGTGCACTGGCCATCCGCGTTTTCACCCCAGCAACGCACCGCGCCCGCGGGGGTGAGCGCCATGGAGTGGAGGCCGCCGCCCGAGATCTCGGAGGCCGAGAGAAGGTCGCCGGGCACGGTTGCCTGGCCCGACGTGTTGAGGCCCCAGGCGCGAACGCTGTTGTTCTGGAGAATGGCGAGCGAGTGGCTCGCACCGGCCGCGACGCGGATCACCGTGCCAAGGTCGGCCGGGACCGTCGTCTGGCCGTCGGTGTTCAATCCCCAGGCCCGGACCGTCCCATCGGTCTTGAGGACGATGGTGAACGCACCGCCGCCGTCGGCCGACTTCACGTTGCCGAGGCCGACGGGAATCGTCGTCTGCGCCTCCACGTTGCGCCCCCATGCCTTCAACACGCCGTCGACGGCGTGCGCCGGGTTCGTGGAAAGGAGGACTGCGATCGGGGACAGTACGACGAGCGGGCGACGAAGAGGCATGGGACGACGGTGCTCCTTTGAGGAACGGCAGAACGGTTTGTGTCATCGGCCGAGTTGCACGCGAGGCCAAAGAAAACGGCTCCGGCAGGCGCAGCATGTCGACAGATTCACGGCTTGGCTTGGCGGCGGTGCCAAGGATGGGTCTTTTCTACTCATTTCGCTTGAGGCCGAATGCGGCCCTCAGGCGGTGCCGCTGGCACCACCTACGGCCGACCGCCGGCCCAAGGTTCACGCGACTTGACATGCCGGCGACGCGACGACGCTCGGATCCGTGTCACGCCCGGAGGGCTCGTGCTGCACGCGCATTATCGCCCGCGCGCCAGCATGGGGTATGCGGACAAAGTTCCCTCGATCATCTGCGCGAGGGAGAACTGCTCCGCGATCCGGCGGGGACCGGCTTCGGACAACCGAGTTCGCAGCGACTGGTCGGCGAGAACGCGCCGGAGGCGATCATGAAGTCCGTCGGTGTCGCTTGGCTCGCACAGGAACCCGGACTCGCCCTCGACCACCACGTCGATGGCGCCGCCCGCCTTGGTCGCCACGATCGGGCAGCCGAGGTGGCTTGCCTCGAGCAGCACGTTCGGCGTTCCCTCGAATCGCGCCGCGTGAAGCAGCGCATCGGCCGCCGCGATCAGGCCGGGGACGTCGCCGCGTCGGCCGAGGACGTGCAGCCGCCCGTCGGCGATGAGTGCGGCACCCGCCGCCCGGAAGGCTTCTTCGAGCGGACCCTCGCCCGCGTGGAAGAAGACGACATCCGACCGCTCGGCTGCGACGCGTCGCGCGACCTCCAGCCAGACGAACGGCTGCTTCTCGTCGCTGAGTCGAAACACGCCGCCCACAAGGAGCGCGCGTTCGCCGAGAAGTTCGCGCCGCAACGCCTCGACCGTCGCGCCATCGGGGCGGCGGATCCAGGACGGGTCGACGCCGTTGAGCACGACGCGGATCTTCTCGCGCGGGTAGCCGAGCCACGCGGCGTAGTCGTCGGCGCCTGGCCGGCTGTTGTTGACCATCGTGACGCGTGGCGACCTGAGGAGCAGGCGATACCACTCCCGGAACCACGGCTGCGACATGTACGGAAAGTGCGTGGGGTTCACGTTGCGCGTCGACAGCACGATGTGCGGCACGCCGATCACGAGCGCGGCGACGCCCGACCAGATGTTCTGGTGGTCGAGCCAGGCATGCACGCAGGCGGGCTTGAGGCGGAGGAGTTCGCCGGCCATCGCCGCGACGTGCGCGCGGATCGCGGGCGGCAGCGCCGCGAGACGCGCGACGAGCTTTCGGTCGCGCTCGAGCGCGCGAACGACGGCCGGATCGGTCGTGC
>JBKCZS010000263.1:0-6473 GCA_046337925.1 bacterium
GCGGAGCGCCGCGTCGGGGTCGGTGCCGACCGCGACCTCACGGCGCACGCGACCGGAGCCTTGGCTCGAGACGCTCGTCATCTGCCGGATGCCGGCGACCCCCTGCAGCTTCTCCTCCTGCTTCTCGACGATGCTGCGCTCGATCTCCGCAGGGCTCGCGCCCTCCCAGAAGGTCGACACGCTGACGATCGTGCTCGAGACCGTCGGCGTCAGCTGGATGGGCAGCTTCCGCAGCGCGAGCACGCCCGCAAGGACCACGAGCAGCACGCAGACGACGACCGTGACCGGCTGCCGGACGCTTCCATCGACGAGCTTCACTTCACGGCTCCCGCTGGAACCGCTGCCGCGATCGGCGCGACCGGAGACATCGGCATGAGGCGCTCGTTGCCCTCGACCACCACCTGGTCGCCCGCAACCACCGCGCCGGACTCGAGCGCCACGTCATCGCCGATCGGGAACGCGACCCGCACCGGCGTCGGCGAGGCGAGGCCACCGCGTACGACGAAGACCGAGGCGCTCACGCCTTGATAGATGAGCGCATCCTTCGGGACCAGGGTCCAGCTGGCCGGTGCACCCTGCGGGACGAACGCCTCGAGCGCCATGCCGGCGGCAAGGCTTCCGTCGCCGTTGGCGATCTCCACCACGGCATGGAAGGTGCGCGATCGCGCGTCGATCTCGGGAATGATCCGCAGCGCGCCGGTCCGCACCGGTGCGTCGAGCGTGGTCCGGATCTCGAGCGTCTGCATGGCCGCCGCCTCGCCCGTCGGCGCGCCGGCGGACGGGCGGGCCGACGCGAGCGCTGCGGCCGAGGCGAAGAACTCCTGGGGCACGTCGAACCACGCCTCGAGGTGCGCCGTGTCGAGAAGCTCGACCACGGCGCCTCCGGCCGCGATCCACGCGCCGGGCTCGACCGACTTCGACGTGATCACGCCACCGAAGGGAGCGCGGATCTCGAGGTCGCGCAAGCGCCTCGCGAGCAACGCCCCCTGCTGCTCGACGACCGCCGCCGCCGCACGCGCCGACTCGACCTGCGCCCGCGCGATCGCAAGCGCGCTCTCGGCGTCGGTCAGCTCGCGCGGATTCGCGCCGCCCTCCGCCGATGCCCGCCGCAGGAGCTCGAGGTCGCGTTCTTCCCTCAGGACCACGGCGCGCCGCTCCTCGACGACCGCAGTGGCGGCCAGCAGGTTCGCCGCGTTGATCGCCATCTCAAGGCGCACCCGCGTGTCGTCAAGCCGCGCGAGCACGGCGCCCTCTGCGACCACAAGCCCCTCGGAGACACGCGCTTCGCGCACGATGCCGGCCTCCTCGGCCGCCACGACCGAACGGTGTGGCGCCCGGAGCTCGCCGTAGACCCGCTTGCGGGGCGCGAGTTCCGCCGCGCGCGCCACCGCCACCTTCACGGGGGTCGGGGGCGGGCCCTTCGGAGCGTCCGTGGGCACGCCGTCCTGCGCGGCGGCAGCGGCGAGGGGAGCGAACAGGGTTGCCAGCAGGCATGCCGTCGAGATCAAGGACCGGACCATTGGGCGGCATGGTACGCCAGCCAATCCGGCGCTGCGCTCCTGCGCTACCATCTCGTCCCCTCGCAAGAGGCAAGGAAACCACATGGAAGCAGGCATCGTCGGACTCCCCAACGTCGGTAAGAGCACGCTCTTCAACGCCCTCACGGCAGCGGGCATCGAGGCGGCAAACTACCCCTTCTGCACCATCGAGCCGAACGTGGGCATCGTGAACGTGCCCGACGACCGTCTCCAGCGGATCCAGAGGCACATCAAGACGCAGAAGGTGATTCCGGCCGCGGTGCGGCTCGTCGACATCGCCGGCATCGTGAAGGGTGCCTCGACCGGCGAAGGCCTCGGAAACAAGTTCCTCTCCCATATCCGCGAGGTCGATGCGGTCCTCCACGTGGTCCGCTGCTTCGAGGATCCGGACATCACCCACGTCGACGGCACGGTCGATCCGCTCCGCGACATCGGCACGATCGAGACGGAGCTCCTCCTCGCCGACCTCCAGGTCATCGAAGGTTCGCTCGACACGGCGCGCCGGAATGCGAAGTCGGGCGACACGGAGGCCGTGCTCAGGCTCGGTGTGCTCGAGCGCTGCTTCGAGTGCCTGAACGGGAGCAACCCGATCCGCTCCCTCAGGTTCGAGGGCGACGAGGCGAAGATCCTCAAGACCCTCGGCATGATCACGGCGAAGCCGACGCTCTATGTCGCGAATGTCGACGAGGCGCAGATCGGCGCGGAAGGCGCGCTCGTCGCCAGGGTGCGCGAGCACGCGAAGACGACAGGCGGCAATGTCGTCGTCGTCTGCGCCAAGATCGAGTCGGAGCTCGCGGAACTTCCCGAGGCCGACCGCAACGAGATGCTCGAGTCGATGGGGATGAAGGAACCGGCGCTCAACGCCGTGATCCGCGCCGCCTACGACCTCCTCGGCCTCCAGAGCTACTTCACCGCGGGCGAGAAGGAGATCCGCGCGTGGACGATCCACAAGGGCTTCACCGCCCCGCAGGCCGCGGGCGTGATCCACACCGACTTCGAGCGCGGCTTCATCCGGGCGGAGATCTTCTCGCTCACCGACCTCGAGCAGTTCGGCAGCGAGAAGGCGATCCGCGAAGCGGGCAAGCTGCGCGCCGAAGGCAAGTCGTATGTGATGCACGATGGTGACATCACGCACTTCCTGTTCAATGTTTGAGCGGTCGCCGCTGCGGCGGCTCCCTCTGGTGGTCGGGCCTTGGAGTGAATCCAAGGCCCGCCTGGATGCGTTGTTTGAGCGGTCGCCGCTGCGGCGGCTCCCTCTGGCGGTCAGGGCTCGGAGTGAATCCGAGCCCTGCCTGGTACGCGTTGTTTGAGCGGTCGCCGCTGCGGCGGCTCCCTCTGGCGGTTCGGACTGACTTTGCGCGGGTGCCTGCAGGCGTTTGTCTGCGGCTTGGGTGACTATCGCCTGAAAGTTTTTCTCACGGAGACACGGAGAACACGGAGATCAAGTCTTGCAATCGGGCTGCGCTGTGCGCGATCTGGTTGGTCTTGTCGCTCCATGTTGCGGTGTTGTTCCTTCTCGTCGCTTCCCGTCGTTTTTTCCCTCCGTGTCTCCGTGTCTCCGTGAGAAAAACCTCTCTGGAAGCGCAAGGCCGCGCCAAAAGCACCGCAGGCCCCCGCTCTCGTACGGGGGCCTGCGGATTCAAGTTGTTTCAGCAGCGCTCGCTCAACGGCGGCGACGGAGTCCGACGAGACCCGCCACTCCGAGCAGCGCGGCCGCGCCCGGGGCCGGGATCACATACGAGAAGCCGAGGTTGTCGACGCTCGCGCGGAGCACCGGCGCCCCGCCCGAAAGCGCGTCGGCCGACACCGTGATGCTGGCGATCGCAGGGCCATCCGAGTAGAACCCGAAGAAGACATTCGGGTTGTCGACATAGAGGAGCGAACCCGTTCCGTCGGCGAGCGTGACCAGCACGAGTCCCGGCGCGAGCGAGCCGGTGATGTCGGTGCCGAAGAAGTTGCCGTAGACGCCGAAGACATCGACGCCGGAGAAGTTGATCACCATGGCGCCAGGCATCTGGGTCGACATCTGGCCGCCGTTGATCTGGAAGCCGCTCGCGGAAGTCGCAGACCAGGTGACATCGCCGGCGACGCCGACGAGCGGGCTCGTGTACGAGCCGCTGTACGAATCGAAGCTCTCGAGCGAGCCCGCGAGCGCCGCGGTCTGCGCGTCATAGAGCGGCTTGTTCGTGAAGATCGTGATCGCAGCCGAAGCAGACTGCGAAGCGAGAATCGCAGCCGACGCGGCAGCCCAAACCAACCGGAAGTGAGACATTGGGAACTCCAGGAACAGGGACGAAATCAGACGAGACACTTGACCCCACCCCGATGGACAGCCGTCGAGGCAGCCGTCGAGGCAGACAACGCGCCGCGTGAACCCTGGATGCTCCTTGAGGGAAACGAGCCGGCCCAGAGCCGCGCAAAACGCGACCCCTTGACCTCACTCCGACCTGATTGTGCAGCACGAACTCGATTCCACAAGTCGGGCTGCTGAGAATTTCGCGGAAAACTCGGGCTAGGGTCCGATCGCAGACACGAATGACCGAGAATCTTGAGGGAATCCAACGACATGTCCCGCATTCGCGGCGAAAAGACGCAGCCCCGTCGAAAGACGGGGCTGCGCAGGAAGCGGTGTTCGGATGTCCTGATCAGCGGCGACGACGCGAGCCAGCGAGGCCGGCGAGGCCGAGCAGCGCGAGGGCGCCCGGGGTCGGAACCACGGCGAACTGAATATTGTCGGCGGTCGGGTACACCGCTGCGCCGCCGCTGCTCGGGGTCGCGGAGATCGTGAGCGAGGTGATCGCGGCGCCGGTCGAGTAGAAGCCCGTGTAGATGGCCGAGGAGTCGACGAAACCGACATAGCTCGTGCCGTCCGCGAGGCTGATGGTCACGATCGACGGGACGACATTGAAGCTGATGTCGGTGCCGTAGAAGTTGCCGCCGACGCCGCGGACATCAGGACCGAAGTTGAAGGTCAGCGCGGTCGCCATGTTCGTGGAGAACTGCCCGCCCTGAACATAGAGGCCGCCGGTGGCGAGCGCGTTCCAGTTCACAGGGCCGACGCTCGACGAGAACGGCGAGGCGTAGAAGCCGTCGGCGATGTCGTTGAAGTCCTCGAGGAAGATCGAGTTGCTCTGTGCGTTGACATACGCCTCCCAGACGAACTTCTGGGTGAAGGCGATCACAGCCGCGGAAGCATCGGTCGCGATGAAAGTCGACGACGCAACAACCGCTGCGGCAGAAAAGAGCCCAAGGGAAGACTTCATGATTCTCTCTCCGGAAATTGGCCCACGCGACACGCGGGCCGGGAACAGGACACTCCGCGAACACCACACGAACACACACCGCCGGTGTCGACCTGGAACGAAGTCGACACGGCAATCCGAACGCGGTTGGAACAGACGCGCTCGGCACGGACCGTGCTGGATGACGCTCAGTTGTCTGCGGGGAGGCCTTTGCTGGAACAAGCAAAAGCACAAGCAGGAACGACTGGACGCGCATAGCACGCCCTCGTTCCCTCACTCCAACCGTGAAGATGCCTCGTCGGCGGGCGAAGGCAAGGCGCAGATAAGAACTTTCGCAAAATCGAATCCGAGGCCCTGGCGTCATAAAGGTCCGAGAACCACAGACACACTCGACCTTCGCAGTCGACTTCTATGGGGGCGGCTCACACAACCCAAGCTGGATCAAGGGTTAACGCTTCGATCAGCCGACGCTGGTACTCCTCGAACGAGATCAGTTCCCCCCCGAACTGGTCCATATGGGCGTTCTTCTCTTGGCTGTCGAGGAGCACGAAGCCGAGCCGCTTGAGCAGCGCGTCGAGGTGCAGCAGGCAGAGCTTGGAGGCGTTCGTGCCGCCGAGATCGATGCGGGTGAACATGCTCTCGCCGAAGAAGGCACCGCCGAGGGCAACGCCGTAGAGGCCACCGACCAGCACGCCGCCCCGCCACGCCTCGACGGAATGCGCAAAGCCACCGCGATGCAGCTGCTCGTAGACCTCGATCATCCGGGGGGTGATCCAGTTCAGGCTTTCGTTGCCGCGATCCTCGGCACACGCCTCCATCACGCGCCGAAAGGCCGTGTCGACGCGGATCTCAAAGGGTCGCTTGCGCGCAAGGCGCGCGAGCGAACGCGGGACATGGAGTCCGCCGATCGGGAGCACGAACCGGGGGTCGGACACGAGCCAGTGCACGGTGCCGTCGTCGTCGCCCATCGGGAAAACGCCTGGCCCGTAGGCCGTTATAACGGTCTCGGGGTCGAAACGATGGGCGACGCCGACATGGTGGAACACACGGAACTCCGGATCAGCCTTGCTTCGCCCGCGTGAGCACCCGAACCTGCGCGAACTGGCGGTGTCCCTCGGGGCCCGAGTGGAATCCGTAGCCCGACTCCTTCGCGCCAACCCACGGGCAGCCGTCGACTCCGCCGCATCCCTGGTTGATGCCCACCATGCCCGCCTCGATGCGCGCTGCGACCTCGGAAGCGCGGGAAAGATCGCGCCCGAACACGGCGGCGCCGAGCCCGAACGGCGTGTCGTTGGCGAGCCGCACGGCTTCGTCGACCGTCTGGAAGGCCTGCACGCACGCGACCGGCCCGAAGGTCTCCTCCCGCATGATCTCCATCGTGTGGTCGACATCCGCGAGAATCGTGGGCGCGACGAAGTTGCCCTCGCGCGGTTCGCCGCCGGCGACGAGCGTGGCGCCCGCGGCCACCGCCGCGTCGATCTGGGCGACGACCTTCGCCCTCAGGCGCGACGACACCATCGGACCACCCGTCACGCCGGGCTCGCGCGGGTCGCCCTGCTTGAGCGCCGCGGTGCGCTCGAGCATCTTTCGCAGGAATTCCTCGCGAATCCGGGCATCGACGTAGATGCGCTCGGTGCTGACGCACACCTGGCCGGCGTTTCGGAAGCTGTTTCGCACCGCGAACGAGGCCGCA
>JBKCZS010000264.1:0-7464 GCA_046337925.1 bacterium
CGCCGCCGTCGGACCGGACGGCCACCTTCGCAGCGGCGCCCGTGAACGACAGCACCTCGATCTGCGACAAGAGCGCGTGATCACGCGGGCTCTTCTCGGCGACCACCGCGAGCCGAGCGACAAGTTGCGAAAGGTCCCTGACGGGGTCTTTGGCGGGGTCTTTGGCGGGGTCTTTCGCGGGGTCTTTCGCGGCTACCGACGCAGCGGCCTCCGCCATCGGAGTCGGCGCAGGCAGCGCCTTCGGCTCGACCGCCGGCGTGGAAACCCGCTCGGGGAGACCTGCGGCAGTCCGTTCCGGCGCGCGCGTCGCGGGGCTCACCCCCGCAGCGGTTCGCGCCGCGGGGTCACCTGCTTTTTTTGAGTCGGTTCCCACCCCGCCACCGCCCGCGAGCATCGCGGCGCCCGCCGCAAAGCGCGACGCAAGCGACAAGCGTGCGAGGCACGCGTCGTAGAGCGCACGCGGCGCGCTCGAGGCGCGCGCGTTGCGGCCGGTCGCGTCGCAGAGCGCGATCGCATGCGCGGCGAACGCCGCGTCGGTCGACGAGGCGATCGAGGTCACGCGCTCGCGCATCGACTGCGCGACCTCGAGGAGGTCGTCGGCGTCCTTCGCGCCCGCGGTTGCGCAGGCGACGAGGATCCAGCGGAACCGCTCGGCCAGGAGCTCGAGCGCCTGCTCGACGCCGCTGCCGCGCTCAAGGAGGCGCGCGCCGTGGCGCAGCGCATCCGCGGTGTTTTCCGAGACGCACGCCTCGACGATGTCGAGCAGGATCTCGTCGTCGGGCAGGCCGAAGACCTGCTCGAGGACGGCGGCGTCGACCCGGCCGGTCGAGGCCGCGAGCAGGCGGTCGAGAAGCGACAGGCCGTCGCGCATCGAGCCGTTCGCGAGGCGCGCGACCGCGAGGAGCACATCCTCGGTCACCTCGATCTTCTCGCCCGACGCGACCGCGCCGAGGTGCGCCGCGATCTGCTTGGTCGGGATGTTGCGGAAGTCGAAGCGCTGGCAGCGCGACTGGATCGTCTGCGGCACCTTGTGCGGCTCGGTGGTGCAGAGGATGAACTTCACATGCGACGGCGGCTCCTCCATCGTCTTGAGGAGGGCGTTGAACGCCGGCGTCGTCAGCATGTGGACTTCGTCGATGATGTAGATGCGGTACTTGCCGCGCGACGGGGCGAGGCCCGCGCCCGCGATCAGGTCGCGCGCGTCGTCGATGCCGCGGTTCGAGGCGCCGTCGATCTCGATGCAGTCGAGGTCCTCGCCGCGCAGGATCGCGTCGCCGATCGCGTCGCTCTCGCTGAGCGCGCCGTCGCGGTTGAGCGCCCGCGCAAAGATGCGCGCCATCGAGGTCTTTCCGACCCCGCGCGTTCCGCAGAAGAGATAGGCATGGGCGGTGCGGCCGGTGGCGATGGCGTTCTGCAGCGTGCGCGCGATCGGTTCCTGGCCGACGACCTCGCTGAAGTCGCGGGATCGGTAGCGCCGCGCGAGCACGGTGTACGGCTTCGCAGCCGCGTCGCCCGACGCGCCCGCGAGCAGGACTTCACCTGTGCCTGCGCCCGCGCCTGCAGAGGATGTCGCACCTTTCTTCGCCATCGGTTCTTCGCCGTCGGTTCTTCGCCGTCGGGGGCTCGTGAGACCGGATTGTCTGGAGCCGCAGAAGACGGCCAGGCGACCGTCGGCTCGGACCGAAACGCTTATGGCTGCTGCGGTCAAGCCCTGACCAGGTTCACGGCCGACCCGCCCGCCGGGCCCGGCCGTCTTCTGGGGCTCCAGATCCGAGATGGTAGCGAAGTTGTCGGCGCCGTGCCGTAGAATCGCGGCTGCGGAGGAACCCATGTCGGAGCCAGCGATCGACCGTCTTCCAGAATCGGCCGAGACATCCGCGCGGTTCATCAACCCGCGCCAGCGGAGCACCAAGCTCATCCTGCTGGCCGCGCGCCTGATGTTCATGGCGCTTGTCCTCGCGACCCCCGCCCTCGTCGTCGGCAGCCAGAACGACGGCAACACCTTTCCGATCAGCCTCGTCGTCGGCCTGACGCTCGCATCGGGTTCGCTCGGCCTCATCGTCGTCGTCATCGACTCGATGTCGCCGAACAAGCAGCTCGCGTCGATCTTCGGCATCTACCTCGGCATCTGCCTCGGCCTGATCGGCGCGTACGCGATCGGCACCCTGCTCGACACCATCGTCGCGGCGTGGAGCCTGCAGGACTCCCAGGCCGCGCTCTACCTCAACCTCATCAAGGTCTCGATCGGCCTCATCCTCTGCTACATCGCCGTCTCGGTCGTGATGACGACCAAGGACGACTTCCGACTCGTCATCCCGTATGTCGAGTTCTCGAAGCAGAACCGAGGCGTGCGCCCGATGCTCCTCGACACGAGCGCCGTCATCGACGGCCGCATCCACGACCTCGCGCAGTCGGGCGCCATCGACGCCCCGTTCGTCGTGCTCCAGGCCGTGATCGACGAACTGCAGCGGCTCGCCGACAGCAGCGACAAGGGCAAGCGCGCCCGCGGGCGGCGCGGCCTCGACATGATCGCGCGCCTCCAGGGCGCGCCGCGCATCGATCTTTCGATCGAGGATCTCGGCTTCGAGGGCGCGAATGTCGACCGCGGACTCGTCGAGGTCGCGAAGCGCAACGCGTATCGCCTCATCACGACCGACACGGCGCTCGCGAAGGTCGCGGAGATCGCGGGCGTCCCTGCGGTCAACATCAACACGCTCGCGGGCTCGCTGCGCGCCCAGATGCTGCCGGGCGACCGCATCGAGGTCGAGCTCACGAAGCCGGGCGAGAATCCCTCGCAGGGCGTCGGCTACCTCCCGGACGGCACGATGGTCGTCGTCGAGGCGGGCGCAGCGCACATCGGCGGCACCGTGCACGCGGTGGTGACGAACACGCTCACCACGAACGCGGGCCGCATGGTCTTCGCGCGCCACGATCCGGGCGACCCCCCGCCGTCGGGCTCCGCCGAGAGCATGGCCTCGCAGGCGACCGGCCAGACGAAGTACCGCGGCGACGCGCCGCAGCGCTTCGGCGAGGGCCCCGACTCGCGCGGATCGGGCCGCAACCCGCGACGCGGCTGAGAGCGCCCAAAAAAGACGCGGCGTGCGTCGAACACCGACGCACACCGCGGAGGAAGAACTCGTTTCGAAGGCTTACCGGCCGAGCGCGAGGAGCTGCGTGATGAGCTCGTCGGTCGTCGTGATGACGCGGCTGGCCGCCGAGTAGCCCGTGCTCGCGAGGATCATGTTGATGAACTCCTGCGAGAGGTCGACATTCGACTGCTCGAGCGCGCTGCCGACGAGTCGGCCGGTGCCGAACTCGCGCGGGCGGGTGATGAACGCGGCGCCCGAGTTCGGGCCGCTGCGGTAGAGGTTGTCGCCGGCGTCGACGAGACCTTCGGGGTTCGTGAACTTGGCGATCGCGACCTGGCCGATGGTTCGGGTGAGGCCGTTCGTGAACGAGCCTGCGATGCGGCCGTCTTCCGCGATCGAGAAGTTCGACAGCGTGCCGATCGGGGAGCCGTCCTGCGACACCATCGCGAGGTTCGAGCCCGTGTCGGAGAGCGACGACACCGCGTAGGCGTCGCTGTTGAAGTCCATCGTGATGGTGAGCGGCGAGTCTGCGCCGTTGTCGCGCACGATGTTCAGCGTCTGGCTCGATGCGGTGAGCAGCGTGCCGTCGCTGTCGAAGGTGAGCTCGCTCAAGCCGACGATGCGGCTCAGCTGGTCGCTGTCGTCGGACTCCGCGATCATCTGCCAGGTCGTGCCGCCCGAGGCGGTGGTCGCCTGCAGGACGAGCGTGATGTCGACCGTCACGGGCGTGCCGAGCGAGTCGTAGACGATGAAGCTCGTGCGCACGCTCTCGCCGTCCGCGAACGACGACCGGTTGAGCGTGATCGGGGTCGACGAGCCCGCGCCGGGGTTCGCGACCGTGAACTCGATCGACTCCGGCCCAAGTTCCTGAACGACGCCCTCGTTGCCCTCGACGACCATCTGGCCACCGGCGTTGAGCGTCACGCTGCCGCCGAGGTTCGAGTTGACGCCGACATTCGTGTTGTTGAGGCCGAGGACATCCTCGACGAAGGTCATGAAGTCGCCGAAGGTGGTGCCGAAGTCGGCGGCACCGGCGACGCTCGCACCGCTGAAGGCGAAGGAGCGCGGTTCGATCGTCTTGCCGCCCTTCTCGACGCCGGCCATCGTGATCACCTTGGGGTTCACGAGCGGGTCGAACATCAGCGTCGATCCGCCGAGGCCGTCGGAGACATACACCGTCGTGGTGGTGAGGTCGGTCGCGGCGGTGATGGGCGTCGTGAGCGCGGCGTCGCTGAACATCGCCTGCCCGGTGAAGACCGAGCCGACCGTCGCCACGCTGCCCGCCGCGTTCAGGTTGCCGTTGAAGGTCACATTGCGCGTCGCCTCGGCGAGCGTGAGCGTGCCGACGGGGATCGAGATCGGAACGAGGTTGCCGTCCTCGACATTGAACTGCTCGTTCACGGCGAAGCCGAGCACCTTGGCGCCAGACTGCGAGACGAGGTCGTTGTTCGGGTTGCGCAGGAAGTTGCCGGCGCGCGTGAAGTGCTGCGTGCCCGCGACATCCATGATGAAGAAGCCGTCGCCCTCGATCGCGATGTCGGTCGGCACGCCGGTGCCGCCGACCGGACCGTTGTTGAAGTTGCGCTGGGTGCTTGCGACCGTGACGCCGAGGCCGATCTGCGCGGGGTTGGTGCCGCCGGTCGTGGTGCCGGGCGCCGAACCGAGCGAGAAGGTGCGGCTGAAGCTCGGGGCGAACGCCATGCGCGTCGACTTGAACGCGGTGGTGTTCACATTGGAGATGTTGTTGCCGATGACATCGAGGCGCCGGGAGTTGGCGACGAGACCCGAGAGACCGGTGAAGAGTGAGGTTGTAGATGCCATGTCGAACTCCTCGTGCGAGGCCGTCGGTCAGGCGCTGGCGCGCCGGGCGTTGGCCGGGTTGTCTGAAGAAGAAAGTGACTCGAGCTGCTCCGCGATCCCCCGGGGTGGAAGCGCACGCGGCCCGACGGGCAGCGTCGCGTAGGTGGCCGTTTCGCCGCGGATCGCGATGGCGGCGTCGACTTCCTCGAAGATGAACTCGTCGCGGGTCTCGAGCCTTTCAAGGCGTCGGGTCGCGACATCGGCGATGTAGGTGCGGCCTTCGGCGACGACCGCGGCGCGGCGCGCGCCACGGCTCTGCGCGAGGTCGAGCGCGCGCGCGACCTGGGCGAGCGTCGCGGGCTCGAGCGTGCTTCCGTCGGCGACGACCGGATCGCGGCCGCTCTCGATGCCGCCCGACTTCGCGAGCGAGAGAAGCTCGAGGAAGTCGCCGTCCGCCGCCGAAAGCCGCGGCTGCACCGAGCTCCCGCCGGCGGGTCGCACGGCAGGCTCGAGTCGTCGCAGGAGCTGGCGGGGATCGATGGTCATCGCTGGTGGTCTGGATCGGTTCGCGGAAACTGGATCAGCCGCCGTTCGGGCCGGGGCCGGCCGCGGGCTGCTGGTCGATGTACTCAACATTTTCCATCGGGATCACCCAGTTGTTGTTGAGCAGGAGGCCGATCTCGTCGCCGACGCGCGAGACGCTCTTCACCGTGCCTGCGACGCGGGTGTTCTCGGTGGAGAGTCCGCCGACGCGCTTGCCGATCAGGTTGCCGGCCGACGCGAGCTGGTTCTGGAAGACGATCGACTCGAGCTGCTCGCCCATCTGGATGTCGCTCTCGATCGAGCGGATCGAGTTGAGCTGCTCGAGGAGCGCGCTCGAATCGTTCGGCTTGAACGGATCCTGCTGCTGGAGCTCGGTGAAGATGATCTTCATGAACTCCTCGCTCGACATCTCGTTGAAGCGGCTCTTCAGCGGCGGCGGGGTCGGTGCGGAGGAGCTGACGGTGAGCTGGCTCATGGGTTCGATCCTTGATGCGTTTGCTGCATCCGGTTCAGTCGTCAGACGGCCTTGCGCATCCGGCGCGCTGCATCCTGCACGCGCTGCGCCTCGAACATGCCGCGGAATCCGGCCTCTTCCTGGCGTTCGCCGCGGGCGTGACGCTCACGCCCCTGCTCGCCATCGCGCCGTCCACGGCTCTCGCCGTCGGCGGCATCCTGTCGGCCACCGCTGCGGTCGCCGCGGTCGCGGGCATCCGATCCCGAACCGTTCGGATCCTGCCGGAGATCGCCGCCCTGCGATGCGGTGGCGACGGGAGCGGTTTCCGTACCGCGTCCGCCGTGCACCGTCATGCGCTCGACGGCCAGACCTTGGGATTCGAGTCGTTCGCGAAGCATGCCGAGGTTCGCTTCAAGCAAGACGCGTGCCTCGGCCGTGGCGGCCGTGAAGTCGGCAACAACTGCGCCTTGCGAGATCTGGAGCTCGATGCGCAACTGGCCGAGCGCCGGCGGATCGAGCCGCATGGTGATCGCGCCGCCGCGCTGGTTCGAGAGGATGTCGATGCCCTTCGCGGCGAGCCGGCCGGTGGGCGCAGGATCGAGCGAGGGTCGCGCAAGGTCTGCCGCGGGATCTGCAGCGGCCTCGCCGAGACCCGCGGCGAGACCGGACTCGCCGTTGGTCGCGTTCGCGGCGCCGAACTGCATCGTCGTCGCGGAGTTCATGCCCGTGCCCGCCGCGTCCCCCGCCTGCGCGTCGATGTTCAGGATGCCCTGCTCGAGCGACGAAACGACGCGGTCGCGCGCGAGGGAGGCCTCGACTTCGGACAGGCGGCCTGCGACGGCGTCGCCGGAACCTGCGGAGTTCGCAGCGACGGCCTTCGCCGCGCCCATGGCCTGCGAGACCGCGGTCAGCGTCTGCTCGGCGCGCGCGGTCATGCGGGTCCGCGCGTCGGGCTGCTGCGACTGGGTGCCGCCACGCTGATCCTGTGCGCCGCCACGGTCCTGGTTGGCCGCTGCGTCGCCATCGGCGCCGGTACGCGCGTCGCCGTTCACCGCGATGGGCTGCGATGAGATTCCCGCGGA
This sequence comes from bacterium, assembly GCA_046337925.1. Taxonomy (GTDB): domain Bacteria; phylum Planctomycetota; class Phycisphaerae; order Phycisphaerales; family SM1A02; genus QWPT01. The sequence goes on from JBKCZS010000264.1 coordinate 6,969, forward strand.
ATCGCGCGGCGCTTCTGCAACGGGTCGCACCGGTTCGCGCGCGCTCGGCTGCGTCGGCTGCGCAGCGTTCTGTGCAAGCGCTGCAGCGGCCGCCGACTTCGCCTGCGCGGCGGCGTCCGCATTCACCTCAGCGGATGCGCCGGCGGCCGCCGCCGATGCAGCCGCGTGGCTCGGAACCGATGTCGACGCGGCCTCGATCTCTCCGGCCATGCGCGCGGACATCGCCGACGCCGACGCATCCGCCGAACCAGACTCGCCCGGTGCGGCGTTTGCGTCCGACGCGGCGCCGATCGTGCCCACGAACGCCGGCTGCGTCGGCGCAAGGAACGCCTGCGCCACCAGCCCGCTCGCCGCGGCTGCGGCAGCGGCCGCATCGGCGTCAAGGCCTCCATCGGTCTCGGCGGAATCGCCGTCGGTCTCGCCCGAGTTCGATCCTGCGCCGCCGGCCGTGGCGCCATCGCCTTGGCCTTCGGAACCATCCGTCGAATCGGTCGTG
>JBKCZS010000265.1:0-6597 GCA_046337925.1 bacterium
GCGCGAGAGGTGCACGGCGCAGAGCGCGCACGCCGACAGCGTCTCGATCACGAAGTCGCGGTCGCTGACGGCGTCGAGCGAGTTCGCGGTCGGCGCGCGGAAGCCGAGGTCCTTCGCGAGCTGCTCGCGGTCGATCGGATACGCCGTGCCGGCGAGCGCACCCGAGCCGAGCGGCGACGAGCGCACGCGCTTGAGCGCGTCGGACAGCCGCTCGAGGTCGCGGCGGAACATCTCGACATACGCGAGGCACCAGTGCGCGAACAGGATCGGCTGCGCGCGCTGGAGGTGCGTGTAGCCGGGGAACGGCGTCGTCTTCTCGCGCTCGGCGAGGTCGACGAGCGCGTTCATCGCGGCCTTGAGCTCGCTCTGGCGGAGCTTCAGCTGCCGCGCGGTCCAGAGCCGCAGGTCGGTGGCGACCTGGTCGTTGCGGCTGCGGCCCGTGTGGAGCTTCTTGCCGAGGTCGCCCACGCGGGCGATGAGCTGGCGCTCGACCCACGAGTGGACATCCTCGTCGTCGGCTTCCGTGATCGACGAGGGATCCTCCGACGCGAGCGTCAGGATCTCCGCGAGCGCGGCCGCGATCTGCGCCTGCTCGTTCGAGTCGATGACGCCGGCGCGCATGATCGCCTTCGACCACGCGACCGAGCCCTCGATGTCCTCGCGCACGAGCGTGCGGTCGAACGGCAGCGAGTCGTTGAACTCACGGAAGAGCGAGTCGGCCTGGCCTTCGAGGCGTCCTGCCCAGATGGCGGTCGTCATGTCAGTGGACCTTCTGCTTCGAACCCGAAGCGGCGCCGGCGTTCGAAGCCGAGCCAGAGTTGCTTGCGGCGATCTTCTTCGCGTCGGGGTTCAGGCCGAGCAGCGCGCGGATGCGCAGCGGCAGGCTGAAGAGACGGATGAAGCCCTCGCTGTGCTTGTGGTCGTAGACCTCGTCCTCGCCGAAGGTGGCGAAGCCGTGGTGGAAGAGCGAGTTCGGCGAGCGGCGGCGCACGGCCTCCGCGCGGCCCTTGTAGCAGCGCACGACGACATCGCCGTCGAGCGACTGGGCGATCGCCTCGAACGAGGCCCACATCGCCTCGCGCGTCGGGCTGAACCAGGTGCCGTTGTAGATGATCTTCGCGAAGTCAAGCGCGAGCTTCTCGCGGAAGTGGAGCGTCTCGCGGTCGAGCACGAGCTGCTCGAGGCCGCGCACGGCCTCCATGAGGATCGTGCCGCCCGGGGTCTCGTAGACGCCGCGGCTCTTCATGCCGACGAGGCGGTTCTCGCAGATGTCGACGCGGCCGACGCCGTTCCTGCCGCCGATCTTGTTGAGCTCGGTGAGGAGCGCGACCGGGTCCATCGGCTTGCCGTTGAGCGCGGTGGGGCGGCCCTTCGAGAACGACAACATCACATCCTCGAACTGGTCGGGCGCGTCCTTCGGGCTGACCGAGATCATCCACACATCTTCCGGCGGCGCGTTCCACGGGTCCTCGAGCTCGCCGCCCTCGTGCGAGATGTGCCACATGTTGGCGTCGCGCGAGTAGATCTTCTCGGCGCTCGCCGCGCAGGGGATGTTGCGCTCCTTGAGGTACGCGAGCATCGCCTCGCGGCTCTTGAGGTCCCAGATGCGCCACGGCGCGATCACGGGAAGCTGCGGCGCGAGCGACGCGTAGGTCGACTCGAAGCGCACCTGGTCATTGCCCTTGCCCGTGCAGCCGTGGCACAGCGCGTCGCAGCCGGTCTTGAGCGCGACCTCGACCTGCGCGCGCGCGATGATCGGGCGCGCGATCGAGGTGCCCATCAGGTAGCGGCCTTCGTAGACCGAGCCCGAGATGCACATGGGGAACACGAACTCCTCCATGAACTGCTTCTTGAGGTCGACGACATGGCACTCCTTGGCGCCCGTGCGGATCGCCTTCTCCTCGATGCCCTCGAGCTCGCGCGCGCCCTGGCCTACATCGGCGACGCAGGCGATGACCTCGCAGCCGTAGGTCTCGACGAGCCACGGGATGATGCAGGAGGTGTCGAGACCGCCGGAGTAGGCGACGCAAACGCGGGTGGGCTTCTTCATCTGGGACATCGGTCTTTCTGCTTTCTCAGGATCTGTGCGGGAAGGCGGAAATGGTAGTGATCTTCGCGACGCGGGCGGCCCGGTTTCAGGCCTGCATCGCGAGGGTCCGTGGCTTGGTGGAGGCGGGAAGCGCGCCGAGCAGCGCAAGCAGGAGCGCGTTCTGCGCATGCATGCGGTTCTCCGCCTGGTCGAAGACGATCGACTGCGGGCCGTCGATCACGGCGTCGACGACTTCCTCGCCGCGGTGGGCGGGCAGGCAGTGCATGAACCTCGCGCGCGCGCCGGCGGTGTTCATGAGTTCGGGGGTGACGGAGAGCCGGCGTAGCGACGCGATCTTCTCGGCCGAATCCTGCTGGCCCATCGAGATCCACGCGTCGGTGTAGACGGCATCGGCGCCGGCGACCGCGGCGGGGTCGTCGGTGAGCGCGATGCGTGCGCCCGTCTTGGCGGCGATTCCAGCGATTTCGGCGGTGAGCGTGGGGCAGGGGCGGTGCGCGGCGGGCGTCACGACCGTCATGCGGCCGCCCATGATCGCGGTCAGCTCCATGAGCGAGAGGCACACATTGTTGCCGTCGCCGAGCCACGCGAGGTGGCACGACTCGAGCGCGACGCCGTGCTCGACGAGCGTCTGCGCGTCGGCGAGCGCCTGGCAGGGGTGCGCGATCTCGCTGAGCGCGTTCACGATCGGCACCGAGCACGAGGCGCGCAGGGCGGCCAGCGTCTCATGCGCGAACACGCGCGCGACGATCACATCGGCCCAGCGCTCGAGGTTGTGCCCGTAGTCGGGAATCGTCTCGCGCGCGCCGATCCGCTCGGCGCGATGGTCGAGGAACGACACGCAGCCGCCGAGCTTCTGGAAGCCGATCTCGAACGAGACGCGCGTGCGGAGCGACGGCTTCTCGAACAGCATGACGAGCGCGCGCTGGGCGAGAACGCCTTGAAATGCCGCGTAATCGGCCTTGAGCGTGCGCGCGAGCGCGACGATGCCGCGGATCTCGCCCGCCGAAAGGTCGGTGAGGCGGAGGATCGAGCGGCCCTTCAGGGCCTCGAGCGGGGACATGGTGTCGGTCGTGCGTGCCATCGTGCTGGTTCGGTTCTGCGTTCAGGAGTGCGCGGGCTCTGCGAGCGGCGCGAGGATGCGGGTTCCGGTCGAGCCCGACGCGATCGCGGCGGGGTCGCGCCACGAGGCGATCGTGGCGGGGCAGCCGGCGCTGGTCGCCGCCTCGAGCGCGCCCCTGACCTTCGGGATCATGCCGCCCGAGATCGTGCCGTCGGCGACGAGCGCGTCGATCCGGGCGGCGTCGAGTTCGGGGATGAGGCGCTTCGAGGCGTCGAGCACGCCCGGGACATCGGTGAGGAGGACGATTCCCGACGCGCCGACGATGCGCGCGATCGCGCACGCGGCCTCGTCGGCGTTCACATTCAGCGGTTCGCCCGCGGCCGAGAGGCCGATCGAGTTCACGACGGGCAGGAAGCCCGCCGCGAGCAGCGTGTGCGCCACGGCGCCGTCGCCACCTGTGATCTCGCCGACTTCGCCGGCGTCGAACGCGTACTTCGTCGTGTGGCGGCAGCGGCAGAGGCCGCCGTCCGACAGGGTGAGCCCCACGACGCGCGCGCCGCGTGCCGAGAGGATGCCGAGGAGCTGCACATGCGCGCTGCCCGCGAGGACGCCGACGACCTGCTGGATCGCTTCGCGCGAGGTGACGCGGATCCCCTCGATGCGCGGGGTCTCGATGCCGACGAGTTTGAGCTGGCGGTCGACCTGCGCGCCGCCGCCGTGGACGAGGATGACGCCCGCACGGCCGTGGGCGCGCTCGGCCGCGTGGAGCGCGACGAGGCCGCTGAAGGCGTCGCCATGCTGGTCGGCCGACTCGAGCAGCGCGCCGCCGATCTTGACGACGAGCGGGCCGCGCGCGGGCTGCGCGCCGGCGCGGAGTTCGACGGGGTTCGCGGGACGGGGAGCCTTGTTCACGAGACGCCTCCGGCGGCGACCGCCGCGCGCGCCGGCAGGAGGCCGGCGGCTTCATCGAGGCCGAAGCGGATGTTCATGCACTGGACGGCCTGGCCGGCCGCGCCCTTCACGAGGTTGTCGATCGCGCTCTCGACGATGAGGTGGGTGCCCGCCTCGGTCGTCTCGACGGCGAACCCGATGTCGCAGTGGTTGGTGCGTTCGACCGCCGCCACGCTCGGCCAGCGGCCCGCCTTCAGGACGCGCACGAACGGTCGGCCCGCGTAGGCCGACTCGAACGCCGCGCGCACCTGCGCCTCGGTGGTGCCCGGCACGAGCTCGAGGTGCACGGTCGCGAGGATCCCGCGGTCGTAGCAGCCGAGGTGCGGCGTGAAGATGGTCGCGATGCCCGCGTGCTCGGCGATCTCCGGGCGGTGGCGGTGCTTGAACACGCCGTAGGCCTGCATCGAGACCTCGCAGAAGAGGCTCTTCACTTCGGCCTTGCGACCTGCGCCCGAGACGCCGCTCACGGCGTCGACGATCGCGGGTCGGGTGGCGTCGACGAGGCCGGCCTCGACGAGCGGGCGGATCGCGAGGATCGACGCGGTCGGATAGCACCCGGGCACCGCGACGAGGCGCGCCTCGGCGATGCGGGCGGCGTTGAACTCCGCGAGGCCGTACGCAGCCTCCGCGAGGAGATCCGCGTGCGCGTGCGCGAAGCCGTAGTTCTTCTCGAACACCGCGCGGTCGGACAGCCGGAAGGCCGCCGACAGGTCGAGGACCACGATTCCTGCGTCGACCAGCGCGCGCGCGACCTCATGCGAGAGTTCGTGCGGCGTCGCGAGGTAGATCGCGTCGAGGCCGAGCGCCGTGGCGGCGGCGACATCGAAGGGCTTGATCGGCAGGGCGCCGACCGCGGTGCCCTCGAAGCGGGGGAAGAGGTCCGCCGCGGTGGGGGTGCCTTCGTCCGACTTGCGCGAGCTGCCGAACAGCGCCACGACCTCCGCATTCGGGTGCGCCGCGAGGATCGCGAGCAGTTCAGCGCCCGCGTAGCCGCTGGCGCCGACGACGGCGGTGCGGATCGAAGGAGAAAATGAGGCTTGTGGAGTCACCGAAGTCAATGCCATCCTGGAGAGTGCGGTGGGGACGAGGCGCGCGGCGCCTCACGGCATGTCCGCGAGTTCGCGGAGGTCTTTCGCGATGCGGCGGGCCGAGATCTCGCTCCTCGCCGCGAGGAAGACGGTGTCGTCGCCGGCGATCGTCCCGAGCGCGCCGTTGAGGCGGGCGCGGTCGAGCTCGATGGCGAGGGCGTTGCCGTGGCCGCTCGGCGTCTTGAGGACGACGAGGGTGCCGCCGACATCGATCGAGACGAGCTCCCGCTTCAGCGCCCGCGCGAGCGAGGCCTCGGTCGGAAGCGCGGGGTTCCCCGTGCCTGGAAGCTGGTAGCCGTCCGGACCCTTGAGGACGCCGAGCTCGGCGAGGTCGCGCGAGAGCGTCGCCTGCGTGGCCTCGATTCCCTCGCGCGCGAGAAGCTGGGCGAGCTCGTGCTGGCTGTAGATCTCGCCGGCGGCGATGAGGTTGCGGATGACGGCGTGGCGTCTCGACTTCATGCTGGATCGGTGTTGGCGTTCGGCTGGTTGCACAGGCGGGGCGCCTGGAAGCATGGACATTCAGGCGAACGAGAAAGTATACAGGACCACTGCATACAATGCAAGCGGCATGAATACTTTTTCATGCGATGCAAACGAACGGCGACCGGCCCGCGTCGAGTGCGGCGCCGGCGTCGGGGCGTCGGACGGTTGCGTGCAGGGCGCCGGCGGGTTCAGCCGCCGCGGAAGCTCGGGTCGATCGCCTCGAACCAGAGCTGGAGCCGCGCAGGGCTGCGGTCGTCGCCGCCCTTGTCGTGGAAGTACTCGACGGTCATCGAGACCTCCTGCAACTCCTTGAACTCGACCTCATGGGTCTCGACGGCGGGGGCGCCGCGCAGTTCCCAGCGGTCGATGACGGGCTTCCCGTCGAGGAGCACGCGCACGCCGTCGTCGGCAAGCACGCGGATGCGGTAGCGGCCGGGGAAGAAGTGCATCGGCGCCGTGCTCGAGATGCCGAAGCGGCCGGCGCCCACGGAGATCGACGCTGCATCCAGCGACTTCACGACATCCTTCGGCGCCTGGCCGCGGAGGTCGAGGTCGAGCGACATCAGGACGATGTCCCTCGGCTGCGCCGCGACGCCCTTCGCGAAGGTCTCGCGGCTCGGGACGCCTTCACCCGCGATCTCGATGAACTTGGTGGCCCAGGAGGCGGGGGCGATGAGGCCCTGGGCGCGCACCTTGCGCCGCCGCGCGTCGAACGCCTGCACCATGTACGGCCCGACGAACCCGCGCTGGTCCGAGGCCACCGTCAGGGTGATGCCGTCGCGATTGAGTCCGGTCATCACGGGCGCGCGGCCGATCACCTGGATGCCCTCGATGTTGGGGAGGCCCAGCACGAGGTAGGAGGCGTACTCCATGCTCCAGTGGTTCTGGACGAGGATCGGGCGGTCCCATGCGTACGGGAAGCGCTCGAGCATCACGATCTTGTCGCGGCCCTTGAGGCCGTCGCG
>JBKCZS010000266.1:0-5671 GCA_046337925.1 bacterium
CGCCAAGCTCGTCTCGGGCGTGGCGATCATCTCGGTGGGCGGCGCGACCGAGCTCGCGATGAAGGAAGCGAAGGACCGCGTCGACGATGCGCTCCAGGCGACCCGAGCGGCCGCGAAGGAAGGCTACGTCGCCGGCGGCGGCGTGGCGCTTGTCCGCGCCATCGAGTCGGTGCAGGATGCGAAGAAGAAGGCGAAGGGCGACGAGAAGTTCGGCTTCGACATCGTCGCCGAGGCGATGGCGCGTCCGTGCGCGCAGATCGCCGAGAACGCCGGCCACGACGGCGATCTCGTCGTCGAGAAGATCCGCGAGTCGAAGACCAACGTCGGCTTCAACGCCGCGACGGGTTCCTACGAGGATCTCGTCAAGAGCGGGATCATCGACCCGGCGCTCGTCGTCAAGACGGCGCTGCTGAACGCCGCGAGCGTTGCGGGCCTGATGCTCACGACCGACGTGATCGTGACCGAGCTCAAGGACGAGACCGCGCCTGTCGAGGGCGCCATCAGCTGAGTGACTTCCGCCGCCGCGCGGGAAACCGCGCCGCGGCGATTCTTCATCGGGCGTGACGCGCGGGTGGTTCGCGCGTGCGCCACGGACGCGGGCGGCGCCTGCGCCGGGAGCGGATCAGGGACGCGCATGCCGCAGACACGCTGCTACTACGAGATCCTGTCGGTCGAGAGGGCCGCATCGCAGGACGACATCAAGCGGGCGTATCGGCGCCTGGCGATGAAGTGGCACCCTGACCGGAACCCCGGCAACAACGACGCGGAAACCGAGTTCAAGGCCTGCACAGAGGCCTACGAAGTGCTGTCTGACCCCGAGCGCCGCCAGCTCTACGACCGCCACGGCCATGCGGGCCTGCGGCAGAACCCGGGCCATGACTTCCGCTCGATGCATGTCAACGACATCTTCTCGATGTTCAACGACATCTTCGGGCAGCAAGGCGGCGGGCGCGGCCAGCGCGGGCCCGCGCGCGGCTTCGACCTCGAGACCGAGGTCGAGATCGAGCTCGAGGATGCGTTCAAGGGCTGTGAGCGCGAGGTCGAGTTCAAGCGCCTCGATGTGTGCGAGCCGTGCAAGGGTTCGGGCGCGAAGCCCGGGTCGAAGCCGACCTCCTGCCCCACCTGCGGTGGCCAAGGCCAGGTCGCGCAGACCGGTTTCGGCGGCATGTTCCGCATGGTGACGACCTGCCCCGATTGCCGGGGGCGCCGCACCGTCATCGCCGACAAGTGCGAGAAGTGCCGCGGGCAGGGCCGCGTGCCCACCAAGCGGAAGCTCGCGGTCCGCATCCCCAACGGCATCGACAACGGCCAGGTCATCCGGCTCTCGGGCGAGGGCGAGCCGCCGCCGCCGGAAGCGAGCGCCGAGGGCAAGGGCCCGCGCGGCGACCTCCATGTCGTCGTGCGTGTCGCCGACCACGACCGCTTCGAGCGTCGCGGCGTCGACCTGATCACCGTGCAGCCGATGGCGTTCGCGCAGGCGGCGCTCGGCGCGAAGGTCAAGGTGCACGCGATCGACGGCGAGCGCGAGATCGAGATCCCCGCCGGAAGCCAGCACGGCGACGCGATCGTGATCGAGCGCGCGGGCATGACGGGACTTCAGTCGAAGGAGCGCGGCGACCTGCATGTGGTGCTGCAGCTCGTCGTCCCCAAGAAGCTCTCAGACGAGCAGCGCAAGCTGCTGGCGGAGTACGCGCAGACTGAGAAGACGGATGTGAACACGGCCAGGCAGAGCATCTGGAACAAGATCAATCCGTTCGGAACCTGACCTTCAGGACGAACCTCGATACGGAAGCCGACCCGCGCCATGGAGCGCGATGAGCACGCGATGGAACACGAGACCCCGACCGAACCCGACACCACGCCTGACGAGACGAGCGGATCCGACCACACGGGCGGCGACGCCGACTCGATGCAGGTGATCGAGAAGCTGATGGCCGAGCGCGACGACGCGATTGCCGCGAAGCTGCGCGCACAGGCCGATTTCGCCAACTTCCAGCGGCGTTCGATCGAGAACGAGGGGCGCGCGCGCGTCGGCGGGCTCGTGCAGCTCACGCGGTCGCTGATGCCCGTGCTCGACCACTTCGACCTCGCGCTCGCGCAGGATCACTCGAAGGTCACGGTCGAGCAGATGGCGAAGTCGATCGAGATGACGCGGGCGGAGCTCCAGAAGGCGCTCGAGCAGAACGGGATCACGCGCATCGACCCGACGCCGGGCACGCCGTTCGATCCGATGCAGCATGACGCCGTGATGAAGCAGCCCGCCGAGGGCGTCGCCCCCGGTTGCGTGAGCATGCGCTTCCAGACCGGCTGGAAGATCGGCGAGAGCGTGCTGCGGCCTGCGAAGGTCGCGGTCGCGCCCGAGGCCTGACGCGTACGGAGCGCAGCGATCGCCATGCCGACCTACGAGTACATCTGCCGCGCCTGCGGACACGAGTTCGAGGAGTTCCAGTCGATCAAGGCTGACCCGATCGCCGTGTGCCCGAAGTGCCGCAAGAAGAAGGTCGAACGCAAGATCGGGATCGGCGGCGCCGTGATCTTCAAGGGCGGCGGCTTCTACGAGACCGACTACCGCAGCGAGAGCTACAAGTCGGGCGCGGAAGCCGAGAAGAAGGCTGGCGAGCCGAAGTCGGATTCGGCGCCTGAGGCGAAGGGTGCCGCGAAGGGCGATGCGAAGGGTGATGCGAAGCCGGTTACCAAGTCTGGCGAGAAGGCCGCGCCGAAGACGGACGCCAAGAACGGCTCGAAGAGCGATTCGAAGAGCGATTCGAGGCCTGACGCAGCGGCCGCAGCTGCGGAGAACAAGCGCATCGAGTCGCGCGCGACGCATCACTCGCGCATCGGCCGCGGCATCGGCAATGTCGTCGGTGGCGGCGCGAAGAAGGCTGCGACGACCAAGAAGCGCGCCCGGAAGAAGTAAATCTCCGTGCGGACATTCGCCGACATGGCGCTCCGCGAACGCAGCAGCCCTTCTACACTGCATGCGTGAGCCTTCGCTTCAAGAGCCGCATTCTCGACCACCTCGCCCACCGCAACTACCTTCCGATCCTGATCAACGAGGTGGCGCGGCAGCTTCGCGTCGCCGACGAGGACGAGGCGGAGTTCCTCGACACGGTGCGCGAGCTCTCCGAGGCCGGCCTTCTCGAGATCGGCAAGGACGAGAAGCTGCGCCTACCGCGCATGCCCGAGGAGATCGAGGGAACGATCAAGCTCACGCCGCGCGGCATGGGGTTCATCAAGACCGAAGTCGACTACCGCGAGGGCGATCTCTTCGTCCCGCAGGGCGAGACGAAGGACGCCGTGTCGGGCGACCGCGTGCGCGTGAAGGTCGTGCGGCGCGGCGACCGCTGGAACCGCGGCTTCGGAGCGACCCCGGCCGGCGCCCGCGACGACATCTTCGGCCGCGTCGTCGAGGTGCTTTCGCGCGGTCGATCGCGCTTCGCGGGCGTGCTCGTGAAGCGCGGGCGCGAGTGGCTGGTCGAGCCCGATGGGCGCGCGATCCGCGACCCGATCGTGGTGCGCGACCCCGGCGCCAAGAACGCGAAGGAAGGCGACAAGGTCGTCGTCGACATCCTGCTGTGGCCCGAGGAGGGCGCACTCGCCGAGGGCGTGATCCTCGAGGTGCTCGGCGAGGCGGGTCGCCCCGATGTCGAGACGCAGGCCGTCATCGCGACCTACATGATCCGCGAGGTGTTCCCCGACGAAGCGATCGCGCAGGCGCGCGAGGCCGCCGTGTCGTTCGAGCGCTCGACGAAAGCCGCGGCGGCCGCCGCAGGCGAGAGCGGCGTCCCGGTCTGGCAGGACCGCGAGGACCTCACCCACCGCTTCATCTTCACGATCGATCCGCCTGACGCGAAGGACTTCGACGACGCGATCTCGATCGCGCAGGACGCGGTCACTGGCAACTACGAGCTCGGCGTGCACATCGCGGATGTCGCGCACTTCGTGACGAAGGACTCCGCGCTCGACGACGAGGCGAAGGCGCGCGCGACGAGCGTGTACCTCCCCCGCCACACGGTGCCGATGCTGCCCGAGATCCTCTCGAACGGCGTCTGCTCGCTGCAGGAAGGCGTGGCGCGCTTCACGCTGAGCGCGTTCATCATGCTCGACTCCGACGGCAAGGTCGTCGGCCAGCGGCTTGCGCGGACGGTGATCAAGAGCGCGAAGCGGCTCACCTACATCGAGGCGCAGCGGCTGATCGAGGGCAAGGTCGACGAGGCGCGCAAGCACTCGAAGACGGAGCCGGTCTACAGCGAGGAACTGCTCGACACGCTGCGCATCGCCGACGCGCTCGCGAAGACGATCCAGCGGCGGCGGCACAAGGAAGGCATGATCCACCTCGACCTGCCCGTGGTCGAGCTCGTCTACGACGACGAAGGGCATGTCGTCGACGCGGTGCCGGAGGACGATTCGTTCACGCACACGCTGATCGAGATGTTCATGGTCGAGGCGAACGAGGCGGTCGCGCGCGCCTTCGCGGGACTCGACACGCCGCTGCTGCGGCGCATCCATCCGGATCCGACCTTCGGCGACATCGAGGAAGTGCGGCAGTTCGCGCGGCTCGCGAAGTGGCGGCTTCCCGAGGAGCCGACGCGCAAGGACCTGCAGGCGCTGCTCGACGCGACGCGCGGGTCGCCGGCTGCGCGCGCGATCCACTTCTCGGTGCTGCGCTGCATGGCGAAGGCGGTGTACTCGCCCGCGCTCATCGGGCACTACGCGCTCGCAAGCGACCATTACGCGCACTTCACGAGCCCGATCCGCCGGTATCCCGACCTGCTCGTCCATCGTGTGGTGCATTCGTTCCTCGACATCACCGACAACGGCCGCGACGCAGGCGGCGGCAAGAAGCGCCGCGCACTCGCGCGGGCGCTGTCGGAGGATCCGCGCGTGCTCGACGAGGCGGAACTCATCGACCTCGGCCGGCACGCGAGCGAGCGCGAGGTCGCGGCAGACGGTGCCGAGAAGGACCTGCGCACCTTCCTCGTGCTGCAGCTGCTGCATGAAAAGCATCTCGGCGACGAGCTCGACGGCACGGTGACGGGCGTGATGCCGAACGGCACGATCTTCGTGTCGATCGACCGCTACCTCGTCGACGGCGCGGTCAAGAGCCGCGACATGAAGGGCGGCGACGGACGCACCGATCGCTGGACGGCCGATCCACGCAGCGGGCGGCTGATCGCGTCGCGAAGCGGCGCGTCGGTCGGAATCGGCGACCGGATCCGCGTGCGGATCGCGATGATCGACCTGCGCGGGCGTCAGCTCGATCTTGAGATCGTGAAGTTCGGGCGCGCCGCGATCGAGGTCGTCGGCGAGTTGCCGGCGTCGGGCGACGCGGGCGCGCGCCGGCTCAACGAGGGCGAGGGCCGCCACTTCGAGCCGCGGCCACGCGACGGGCGCACCGGCAAGACCGGCCGCGACAAGTTCGGCCACAAGCCAGGCTTCAAGAAGGGTCGCCGCGGCCGGAAGGGCTGAGATCGGCTCGAGCACTTGGCGCTGAGCCTGGGCGCTCCGCTTCATCGGCGAGCGCCGTCACATGTGTCTCGATCGCAGCGAACTTGCCGAGCTGGTTGCCCAATCCAATGACGGCGACGAGGAGCGCGAGCGGCGGGAGCAGCGGATCCCTGGGACTGTTCCCGATCGCGGCTGCCAGTGTCAAGGCAACGAGCAGCGTGAT
>JBKCZS010000267.1:0-6857 GCA_046337925.1 bacterium
CTCGGGCTCGCGCCGCAGGAGATCACGCTCTACGGCGAGCTGACCGCGCGCGAGAACCTGCTCTTCCTCGCCGATCTCTACGGGCTCGCGGGCGCGAAGACGCGCGTCGACGAACTCCTCGCGCTCGTCGAGCTCGACACGCGCGCCGACGAGCGCACTGCGGGTTTCTCGGGCGGCATGAAGCGGCGCCTCAACCTCGCGGCCGCGCTCGTGCATGACCCGCAGCTCGTGCTCCTCGACGAGCCGACCGCGGGCGTCGACCCGCAGAGCCGGAACCGCATCCTCGAGCTCGTGCGCACGCTTGCGTCGCGCGGCAAGACGATCGTCTACACCACGCACTACATGGAAGAAGCCGCGAAGATCTGCGACCGCGTCGGCATCGTCGACCACGGCCGCATGCTCGATGTCGGCACCGTCGCCGAACTCATCGCGCGCCACGGCGGCAACTCGACCGTCACCGTCGAGCGCGACGGCGCCGAAGTGCGCGTCGTGACCGCGGATCCGGTCGCCGAAGTCGCGCGGCAGTTCGCGTCGGGCGGCGTCACGGGCGTGCGCATCGACCGCGCAGACCTCGAGAGCGTGTTCCTCGCGCTCACCGGAAGGAGCCTGCGCGAATGAAGGCGATCCTCTCCATCGCGAAGAAGGACCTGCGCCTGATGTTCCGCGACAAGGGCGATGTGTTCTTCACCTTCGTCTTTCCGATGCTGATGGCGGTGCTGTTCGGCTTCGTCTTCGGCGGGCAGGGCGGCGGCAGCAAGATCACGCTCGCGCTCGTGAACGAGAGCGGCTCGAAGGTTGCGGCGAGTCTTGCCGACGACCTCGCGAAGGACGAGTCGTTCGAGGTGACGCGCGCCGAGACGCGCGACGCGGCGATCGCCGCCGTGCGCGCAGGCAAGGCGGCCGCCGCGGTGGTGCTGCCCGCGTCGATCGAAGAGGGCGCTGGCGCGATGTTCGGCGGCGGCGGAATGGAGATCGACTGCATCATCGACCCGACGCGTCGCGCGGAGGCCGGGCTCATCCAGGGCAAGTTGAACGAGCTCGCGTTCCGCCAGTTCCCGCGCATGATGGCCGACCCCGCGCAGTCGAAGCGCATGTTCGACCAGATGCGCGCGTCGATCGAGTCGTCGAAGGACCTCTCGCCCGGACAGAAGCTCGCAGGCGCCGCGCTCGCTGCGGCGGGCGAGTCGTTCTCGCGCTCGCTCTCGCCTGAAACCGCTGAAGGCGCCGGCACAGACGCATCGGCTGGCGGCTTCTCGCCCGTCCAGGTGAAGCTCGAGGAACTTCCGAAGCGCAAGGGTGGCCCACGCTCGAGCTTCGATGTGTCGACGCCCGTCGGCATGGTGTGGGGGATCGCCGGCTGCGTCGGCGCGTTCGCCGCGTCGCTCGTCGTCGAGCGTTCGCGCGGCACGCTCGCGCGGCTGCGGCTCGCCCCGATCTCGCGCATGCACTTTCTCGCGGGCAAGGGTCTCGCGTGCTTCATCACCGCGCTTCTCGTGCAGGCGCTCCTCATCATGCTCGCGGTCGCCGGGTTCCGCTGCGCGATCGCGCAGCCCGCGATGCTGGCGGTCGGGTGCACGATGGCGGCGTTCGGCTTCACCGGCCTCGCGATGCTGATCGCCGGGCTCTGCAAGACCGAGGCCGAAGCGAACGGCGCCGGCCGCGGCGCGCTGCTTGTCCTCGCCCTCATCGGCGGCGGCACGATCCCGCTCTTCTTCATGCCGCCGGTCCTCCAGACCCTCAGCTACGCGAGTCCGTTCCGCTGGGCGGTGCTGGCGATCGAAGGCCCGTTCTGGCGCGACACGGCGGTTTCCGATCAGATCGCGCCGCTCGCGATCCTCTGCGCGATCGGCATCGGCGGCTTCCTCGTCGGCGCCCGCCTGGGTGCCCTCCGCGAAGCGCGTTGACGCGATCGCGTCAAATGCAACCAAACCTCGGGGCTGCACGGTATAGAGTGCCCGCCACCGAATACGGAGCGCGTATGGCAAGTCGGATCGTCGCACAGAAGCTCGAGAAGCGATTTGGACACATCCACGCCGTGCAGGGGATCGACCTCGAGGTGCCCGCCGGGCAGGTCCTCGGGTTCCTCGGCCCGAACGGCGCAGGCAAGTCGACCACGATGCGGATGATCACCGGGTTCCTCGAGCCGACCGCCGGGTCGGTGCGGCTCGACGGCATCGACCTCGCCGCGGACCCGATCGCCGCAAAGCGCACCTTCGGCTACCTGCCCGAAGGCGCGCCCGCGTACCCCGACATGACGGTCGAGGAGTTCCTCGGCTTCATCGCGCAGGCGCGCGGCTACCACGGCCGCGAGGCGCGCGACCGGGTCGAGCGCGCGATCGGACGCGTCAATCTGAAGGGCGTGCGCAAGCAGGCGTTCGAGACGCTGTCGAAGGGTTACAAGCGGCGCACGGGCCTCGCGCAGGCGCTGCTGCACGACCCGGGCATCCTCATCCTCGACGAACCGACCGACGGCCTCGATCCGAACCAGAAGCACGAGGTGCGCGAACTCATCAAGGAACTCGGCGGAGAGCGCGCGATCGTGCTGTCGACGCACATCCTCGAGGAGGTCGAGGCGGTGTGCACGCGCGCGGTCGTGATCAACAAGGGACGCATCGTGTTCGACGGAACGCCGACGGAGATGGAGGCGCGCGCGCCGCGCGACGCCGTGAAGAACCGCATGGACGCCGCGTTCCGCGCGATGACCTCGATCGACACCGCCGCCGACGCGCCGCGCGCGAAGGGAGGCCGCCGATGAGCGCCAGCGCTTCCACGGCACCGGTGACGCTCGGCGCGTTCGCGCGCACGGCGGTCGTCTTCCGCCGCGAGTTCCGCTCGTACTTCCAGACGCCGCTCGCAGCGGTGTTCCTCGTGATCTTCCTCTTCCTCGCCGGGCTCTTCACCTTCAACATCGGCGGGTTCTACGAGCGCAACCAGGCCGATCTGCGGCCGTTCTTCCAGTTCCATCCGTGGCTCTATGTGTTCCTCGTGCCGGCGGTGTCGATGCGGCTGTGGGCCGAGGAGCGACGCACCGGCACGATCGAGCTCGCGATGACGCTGCCGTTCGGCGTGCGCGACCTCGTGCTCGGCAAGTACCTCGCCGCGTGGGCGTTCACCTCGATCGCGCTCGCGCTCACCTTCCCGATGTGGATCACGGTCGCGTGGCTCGGCGAGCCGGACCACGGCACGATCTTCGTCGCGTACCTCGCGAGCGCGCTCCTCGGGGGCGCGTTCCTTGCGATCGGCGCGTTCCTTTCGGCGCTCACCAAGAACCAGGTGATCGCGTTCGTCCTCTGCGCGGTGGTGTGCTTCGTGCTGCTCCTTGCGGGCTTCCCCGCGGTGCTCGACTTCCTGCGCGGCTGGGCCCCGCAGGGCGTGGTCGAGGGGCTTGCGTCGACGAGCGCGTCCACGCACTACGAATCGATGATGCGCGGCGTGATCGATGTGCGCGATGTCTTCTACTTCGTCACCGTGATCGCGGCGTTCCTCATCCTCAACTGCTTCGCCATCGACTGGAAGAAGTCCGACTGACGGGGACCACATGGCCGTTTCAGACAAGCGTCGTTCCACACTTCTTGCGACCGTCGGCGTGCTCGTCGCGCTCGTCGCGCTCAACACCGCGGCGTGGTTCCTCCTCCGCGGGGGACGCGTCGATGTCACCGAGGAGAAGCTCTACACCGTGTCGCCCGGCGTCGGCACGCTCGTCGCCTCGCTGCCCGAGCCCGTGCGCCTCGACTTCTACTGGACGCGCGAGCAGGGCACCGATCTCCCCGCGATCCGCGCGTACGCGCAGCGCGTGCAGGAATTCCTCGAGGAGATCGTCGCCGCGAGCGACGGCATGCTCGAGCTGCGCGTGATCGACCCCGAGCCCTTCAGCGAGACGGAAGACATGGCGCGCGCCGCGGGCATCGCGCCGCGCACGCTCGACGCCACGGGCCGCACGCTGATGCTCGGCCTCGCGGTGCGCGGACCGACCGACAAGACCGAGACGATCCCGTGGCTCGATCCGTCGCAGGAGCCGTTCCTCGAGTACGAGATCGCGCGCCGCGTCCTCTCGGTCGGCCGCGACAAGAAGCCGGCGGTCGCGGTCCTCTCGACGATTCCGGAGGAGACGCCGTTCAACCCGCGCAATCCGATGGCGCGCGGCGGCAAGAGCGTGCTCTTCCAGCAGCTCGACCTGCTCTACGACCTGAAGCGCGTCGACCGCGCGGCGCCCGTCGTTCCTGCGGAGGCGGAGGCGCTCGTCGTCATCCAGCCGCGCGGACTCAACGAAGCCGCGCTGAAGGCGATCGACGCGTGGGCCGTCGCAGGCAAGCCGCTGATCGTGTTCGCGGATCCGTGGTGCGAGATGGATCCCGAGGCGCGCACCCTCGACATGGGCTCGACCGGCGCGGGCACGAGCTACGACCTCGGGCCGCTACTTGCGCAGTGGGGCGTCGACATCGACGCGCAGAACGCGGTCGCCGACCTCGGCTACGCGACGCGCATCATGTACCGCACCCAGGGCGGGCAGGTGATGGAGATGTCGCATCCGTGCTGGCTCTCGCTCGAGAAGAAGGCGCTCGACCCGAACGACCCGGTGACCGGGCCGCTTGCGATGATGAACCTGAAGGGCGCGGGCGCGATCGTGCGGCGCAGCGACGCGAAGGCGACGGTGACGAATGTCATCACCACCACCGAGCAGGTGCAGATGGTGCAGACGCTGAAGCTCGGCTTCTTCGGCGAGGTGGACCGCCTCGTGCGCGACTTCAAGCCGCTCGGCACGCCGCTTGCGCTCGCGGCGCGCGTCACGGGGCCGATCGAGAGCGCGTATCCCGCGGCCGACGGCGCGCGCGCGAAGGGCGAGGCGAACATCCTCATCGTCGCGGACGCCGACATGCTCGACGACACGACCTGGACGAGCATCGACCAGTCGACGGGCGCGCTCGCGACCATCGCGGACAACGGCGCGTTCGTGTTCAACGCGCTCGAGCAGGCGACGGGCGCGCAGCTTCTGTCGGGCCTCAAGTCGCGCGGTCGCTACCAGCGGCCGTTCGACCGCGTCGAGGCGATGCGCAAGGACGCGGAGGCGCGCTACCTCAAGCGCGAGCAGGAGCTGCAGGATCAGATCAAGCAGGGCGAGACGCGCATCAACGAGCTGCAGCGCGAGCGCGGCGCGGCGGGCGTCGACGCGAACGGCGTGCTCGTGCTCACGCCCGAGCAGGTGACCGAGCTCGAGAAGCTGCAGCAGACCTCGAAGGACGCGCGCAAGGAACTGCGCGAGGTGCAGCGCTCGCTGCGCGCGGAGATCGAGCGCACGGGCACCGGGCTGATGATGCTGAATGTCGTCGCGTGGCCGCTTCTCGTGGCGCTGCTCGCGACGATGTGGATCTCGCTCCGCTACCGCCGCCAGCGCGCGGCGTGAACGAAGGAAACGGAAGGCTGAACATGGCGAATTCGTCGTCGCGATCGAACTTCAAGACCACGGCGCTCATCCTGGCGGCTTCGGCCGCATGCGTCGGACTCGCGGTGTTTGCAGTCACGCGCGGCACGCAGACCGCGGAGATCGAGCCGGGCGGGCCGTTCGTGACGGGCCTCGACGCGGCGCAGGCGTCGATCGACCGGATCGAGCTCGCGCGCGGCGGAGAGACGCTGGTGCTTGCGCGCGAAGCGGCCGGCTGGACGGTTGCGTCGCGCGACGGGTATCCGGCGAGGTTCGAGGAAGTGAAGGCGCTGATCTCGGGACTCGCGTCGCTGAAGACCGATCAGAAGATGACCGCGAAGAAGGAACGGCATGGCGAGCTCGCGCTTGCGTGGCCCGACGATTCGGGCCGCGCGGCACAGGTGCGCGTGCTGGCGGGCGACAAGCCGGTGGTCGAGATGGTGCTTGGCGAAGAGCGCGCGAACCCGCGCGCCCAGTTCGTGCGCCGCGCGGCCGAGGACCAGTGCTGGCGCGTGCTCGGTTCGGTGCTGGCCGATCTCGACATGCGGCGCTGGGTCGATGCCGAGCTCTTGTCGCTTCCGGAGGGTGAGGTCGAGGGCGTGGCGGTCAACGGTCTCGACATCAAGGGAACCGCGGGTGCGGATGGCAAGAAGAGCTATGCGGCGAGCGAGTCTGCCGCGCCTGTCGCCGCGAGAGACTTCGCGTGGACCGAGCAGCGCAAGGCTGCGGCCGTGCGGTCGCTTCCCGGGTGGCTCGCGCGGCTCGAGCTCGAGGATGTGCGCAAGGCGAAGGGCGGGGCCGCGGATCCGGCGATCTCGCCGGCGTTCGACCTGGTGCGCGGCACGCTGAAGGTGAACGCGGTGCGCGACGGCGACAGCGTGTGGATTTCGTTCGAGGCTGCGCCGAAGGCGGGCGCGCCGAGCGCGGAGGAGATCAACGCGAAGCGGAAGTCCCCGGGCGACCCGTTCGTGCCCGACTGGGCCGAATTCGCGAAGAAGCACGCGGGCTGGGAGTACAAGCTGCCGGCGTGGAAGCTGACTTCGCTCGAGGAGGCGCTGAAGACGCCAGCCGCAGAGGGCGATCCGAACCAGCCGATGCGCGTACCGAGCGCGCGGGACTGAGTGGCTGCGCGGGCGGCGTTCAGGCTGCAGTCGTGGCGCGCCATGCGCGCAGGATGCCACACGATGCGTTTGGCGAAGTGGTCGCCAACTTGCTCGCGCTGCGCGCTCGTGTGCGCAGGGGCGGCGCCGGCGTCGACGAGGGCGGAGCGCAGCGAAGCCTGAGCGGATGGTTCGGGAGGTCGTGGCGCGTGTCGTGTGGCACTACCTCCTGCGCAGCAGGGGGTAGTGGCGGCCGCGAACGCGCGGAAGGCCTTCAGACTGCAGTCGGAACGTACACCGCGCGTGCGATGCCGCCATCACCAGAGGTGATGCCACAC
>JBKCZS010000268.1:0-29332 GCA_046337925.1 bacterium
CAGGATCGCGTATTGCGCGGCCGCGAACCGCGGCTCGCAGAGCGTCATGAAGTAGGCGACGAACGCCGCGCTCACGAGGCCGTTGCACAGGTTCTCGACGATGACGACGCCCGCAAACGCGGGGAGCGACTTGCCCGTCGCAATGAGCACGAGATATCCCCCGTTCGATGCGACCTGCAGGATGCCGAAGGCGAATAGCGCGCGGAACAGCCCGAAACGCTTCACGCAGATGCCCCCGATGACCGCGCCGACGATCGTCATGGCGAAGCCGAGCAACTGGCGGATCGTGCCGATCTCGGCGATGTCGAAGCCGAGTTCCTGTCGGAGGAACGGCATCGTCATGCGGTTTCCGAGGAGGTCGGGCAGCCGGAAGAGAAGCGCGACAAAGAGGACGATCCCGAGGCGTGGGCCGAGCGCGCGCGCGAACGACGCGAGCGGACCGACCACCGCGGTCGCCAGCGTCTCAGGCGCCTTGCGCCTGGGTGGTTCGGGCGCGAGGAGCGCGGCGCCGACACCGACGACCATCGCGATACCGCCGCCTGCCACCGCGATCTTCCACGCGAGCGACTGCGCGACGGGGTCACCCTCCGGGCCGAGCAGGAGCGCGATCCGCCCGTGCAGCATAAGGATCGCCGCGCCGATCGAGACGAACGCCACGCGATAGCCGAGCACGAACGCGCTCGCCGCGGGGCCTTCCTCGCCGCCGCTCGCGCTGTCGGTGCGGTGCGCGTCGACGGCCGCGTCGAGGGTCGCGGAGAGGAACGCGATGACAAGACCCGCGACCGCCGCAGGCAGCACGGGCGAACCGGCCGCGGACGGGCCGACCCACGCGAGCGCCGCGAACGCGGCGACGAGCAGCGTGCACAGGAGCGCGATCCAGCTGCGCCGCAGGCCAAGCCATGCGAAGCCCGGCGCTGCGAATCGGTCGAGGAACGGCGCCCACAGCAGCTTCAGGCCATACGGCAGCGTGATGAGCGCGAGAAGCCCGATGTCGGCGGGCTTGAAGCCGAGGTCGGAGAGCCACGCCGAAAGCGTGTCGTTCACAAGCACGTTCGGCAGGCCGCTTGCGAAGCCGAGAACGCCGATCGCGGCGATCAGCCTTCCGCGCGCCGCGCTCAGATCGCACCGCCCATCGAGATCATGCGGAGCTCGACCTTCGGGCCGGTGACGACGTGGCCCGGCGGCACGCTCTTCGTGAGGACCACGCCGCCTGCGATGACGGAACCCTTTCCGATGACCGTGTCGCCGCCGAGGATCGTGGCCCCGGCGTAGACGACGACGTCATCCTCGAGCGTGGGATGGCGCTTGTAGCCGCGGCGCATCGAGCCGTCGGACTCGCGCTCGAAGCTCTTCGCGCCGAGCGTGACGCCTTGGTAGATGCGGCATCGGCTGCCGATCGACGCGGTTTCGCCGATGACGACGCCCGTGCCATGGTCGATGAACACGCCGTCGCCGATCCGCGCGCGGGGATGGATGTCGATGCCGGTCTCGCGGTGCGCGTGTTCCGACATCATGCGCGGCAGCAGCGGTACCCCGAGAAGATCGAGGGCGTGCGCGAAACGATGGACGAAGAGCGCGCGCACGCCGGGGTAGCACACGACGACCTCGAGTTCGCTCTGGGCGGCGGGATCGCCCTCGAATGCCGCACGGACGTCGAGCGAGAGCCGGGCCGCGATCGAGGGGATCTGCGCGAGAAAGCCGTGCAGCCGCGATCCGGCGTCGTGGATTCCACCGCACGCGAGCGCGGCGCGGATGAGTTCGCCGAAGTCATGCGCGATCTGCGTGGCGAGGGCGTCGCCGCCGGTGCCTGCGGGCCGCAGCGCCGGGAACACCAAGGCCCGGAGAGACTCGATCGCCGCGATCATCTGCCGCTCGGACGGCGGGATGACGTTCGAGACCTGCTCGGCGAGCGCCGAGAGGTGCCGGATGCTGTCGTCCTTGGGTCGATTGTCCACGGGACGCAAGATACACGGCTCGACGCGGGCGCCGCGCGCGCGAGGATGCCCCGCGCCGCCCAAAATGACCGCCGCCGCGCACGGCGGGACTTCCGTGCGCGGCGGGGCCATGAATCGGATCGGACCGGGGCGCATGCCTCGGAGATCGGTCGGAACAGCTGATCAGGCGCCAGGTGCGCCGCCGCCGTTGCCGCGACCGCGACCACCGCCGCCGCCGCCGCCTTCACCGCCGCCTTCGCCATTGCGCATGCGACCGAACTGCTCGCGCATGTACTCGCGAACGCCCTCGCGCTCGTCGTCGTCGATCTGGCCGTTCTTGTTCTTGTCGACGGCGTCCATGAAGGCCTTGCGCTGATCTTCCGGAAGCCGGTCGAGCATGCCCTGCATGCCACCCTGGCCGGGGCCGCGGCCGCCGTCCTGGCCACGTCCACGCGGGAGCTTCTCGAACTGCTCCGGCGTCAGCAACGCCTTGAGCCGCTCCTGGTACCGCTCGCCGACGCCAGAGCGCTCGTCGAACGCCTTGCGCACCGGATCGTCCGCGGCATCCTCGCCCATCGGGCCACCGGCTGCGAAGTTGCGCGCCATGCCCGAGATGCCCTGCGACATCATCGAGACGAAGCGCTCGCCGTCGCGCACGATGCGCTCGGGATCCTCGCTGCGGCTGAGGACCTTGATGCGCTCGTTGATCGGGGCGATCTCATTGCGGTAGAGCGCGAGCAACTCGGTGATCGAATGGACGACGCCGGCGTCGAGGCCTTCGATCTTGAGCGCCTCCTCGAACATGCGGTCGGTTGCGGTCGGACGGTAGACGCGCTCCCAGCCTGCGGTGAGCACGGCCTTGTCGAGCTGGCGCGCCCAGTCGGTGTCGCCGAGCGCGGCGACCATGACCGAGCGGAACTCGTCGTTCACGTCGCGGACGACCGCGCGCAGGTCGGCCTGCTGCTTGAAGATGCGCTTGGCGGCGTCGACATCGCCCTCCTGGATGGCCCTGAAGAGCCGCGGCAGCGACTCCTCGATGTAGGTGTTGCGCGCGCGCAGGGCGGTGTCGAGCCGGCCCTCGTACTCGTCGAACATCGGCTCGATCTTCGAGAACTGGTCGGGCGGGAGCCGGAGCTCGTCGACGACGAGGAAGAGATTGACGTTCTCGCCGGAGACGCGGCCGCGCGGCAGCGTCTTCTCGCGTGTGAGGAAGCGCTCGAACGCAGGCCACTGCGCGACCTGATCGTCGTCGAGGACGGCCTTGAGCCCGGCCGTGAAGCTGTCGCGGAGCTGCGCCTTGCGGCCCTGCCACGACTCGAGCTTCGAGAGCATCTCGCCCATCGCGGCCTTCATCTCGGCGTCGAGGCCGGAGTTCTGCGCCTCGGTGGCGAACTGCTCGGCGGCCTTCTGCATGCGCTCGCGGAAGAAGGCGCGGCGCGCCTCCTCGTCCATCGGGCCGTTGGCGGCCTCCGCGTCGCGGACTTCCTGCTGGATCTTCTCCATCGTCTCGCGCATCTGCTGCTGCCGCTCGGGCGACGCGAAGCTGCGCATGAGGTTTCGGCCCATCTCGGCCATCGATGTCATGATGCCTTCGGCCTCGGGCTGGAAGGTCGCCTCGTACTCGACGAAGAGCGTCTCGAGCACCACGCCCTGGTCCTCGGTCAGCTTGAGCTGGCGCACGAAGATCGGAATGTCGCGGCGCTGGAAGTCGGCCTCGAGCGCTTCGCGGACATCCTGCATGCCGCGGCCCATGCCGCCGCCGCCGCCCATCATGCGGCCCATGCCGCCGCCACCGAAGCCGCGGCCACCGCCGCGCTGGGCGCCATCGCCGCGCTGACGACCTTCGCCCTGACCGCCAGCGGGCGGCTCGCTCTGGGCGAGGACCATCGACTCGCTGGCGACGAGCGTCGCCGCTGCGATGATGGCGGACTGGAGGCTGACTCGACCGAAGGAACGGAAGCGATGCATGTGGACTCCGTAGGGATGACTCGACTGACCTGACCGACGCGCCGATGCGCCTGGGCTTTCAACCCGGAAGGGCGCCGGCGCGAACGCCGACTCCGCCGATCCGAAGGAAACCACCCGGAACGCTACCCGACAATGGAACTCCGACGCCGCGGGGAGAACGTCGACCCCGGAACCGGCTCCACGGCTTGGACGATCCAAGCCGCGGAACCGGGTGGTGAAGAACGACGAACTGGCCGACGTATGGCGGGAATCGGTGCAAATCGGGTGGAAAGGCCGCTCCGACGCCTTCGGCCGCCCGCGGGTCGGCCTTGGGTCGGGCTTGGGTCGGCTGTAAGGTCCGAATAACCAAAACTCGGCCTGATTTACCCCCCCACGGTCGCTCCGGACCCGCGCCAAGCCGACACAACAAGTGGATCCAAGCGCTCGAGCCCAAGGCGGAATCGACCCGTCGTCCTGTCGCCCGGCCTCGAGTTTCCATGCCGCGATGTCCTCGACCGACCCGACACATCCCGAATCCGCGGACAAGGGCGGGCTTCCCATCCGGGTGCTCATCTTCGAGCGCGATTCCCATGCGTGCACCGCGATGCTGCGCGCGATCCGGGAAACGGCGCTCTCCGCGACGCGCGCCGCGAGCGCGGCCGACGTCATCGACGCGCTGCGCGACGGCGTTCCCACGGTCGTGGTGGCCGATCTCTTCGGCGACGACCGACTCTTCGACGATCTCCGCGCGGGCCTCGCCGCGTCGCACGCGCAGATCGCACTGATCGCCCTTAGCGTCACGCACTCGTCGCAGCGGGCCGTGCGCTGGATGCGTTCGGGCGCCGACGACGTCCTCGTCAAGCCGATCGATCCGCTCGAGCTGCGCGCTGCGGTCGCCCGCGCCGCAGAGCGGCTCGCGATGCGGCTGCGCATCCAGGTGCGCGCAGGCGAACAGGGCGGCGATGCGATCACGCGCATCATCGGCAGCGACCCGAGGCTGCAGCGCGCGCTGCAGCTTGCGCGCGCCGCGAGCCGCGTGCGGTCGACCACGCTGATCCAGGGCGAGACGGGAACAGGCAAGAGCACGCTCGCGCGCGCGATTCACGAGTCGAGCGCGCGCGCCGGGAAGCCGTTCGTCGAAGTCGCCTGCGGATCGATTCCCGAGGCGCTTCTCGAGAGCGAGCTCTTCGGCCACGTGAAGGGCGCCTTCACCGGAGCGATCGCGGACAAGAAGGGCCGCTTCCTCGCGGCGCACGGCGGCACGATCTTCCTCGACGAGATCAACACGGCGACGAACGCGATGCAGGTGAAGCTGCTGCGCGTCCTCCAGGAGCGCGCGTTCGAGCCGGTCGGCGGCGACGAGACGATCGAGGTCGACGTGCGCGTGATCGTGGCGTCGAACCAGCCGCTCGAGCGTCTTGTCGACGAAGGCCGATTCACGCCCGACCTCTTCTACCGCGTGCACGTGCTGCCGATCGACATGCCGCCGCTGCGCGAGCGGACCACCGATCTCGAGCGGCTCGCGCTGCACTTCCTCGCGATGAAGTCGGCCGAGATCGACCGCACGATCCTCGGATTCTCGAAGGATGCGCTCATGGCCATGCGCGCGCACACCTGGCCGGGCAACGTGCGCGAGCTCGAGAACGCGGTCGAGCGCGCGGCCGTCCTCTGCGAAGGCGCGTGGATCGAGCCCGAGCACCTGCCGGCGCGCGTGCTGGCGTCGGCGCGCATGCACGAGGACGCGCGTCTCGCGGCGCAGCACCCCCTTCCGCTGCCCGGCACGATCGCGCCGCGTGCGCCGGGAGATGCCGCGGCGAAGGATTCCGAGAGCGCGCGAACGCTGTCGGACGCCATGCGCGATCCGGAGCGCTCGGCGCTTCTCGCGGCGCTCGAGCATCACAACTGGAACCGCTCGAAGGCCGCGAAGGCGCTCGGGATCGACCGCACGACGCTCTACCGCAAGATGCGAGACCTCGGCCTTGGCCGGCTCCGCGACGCCGGGTGACGCGCGGGTGCACCGGCCTTCGCGCAGCGTCCGGAGCGAGACCGTGCGGAGGCGGCTGATACACTCGGCTCGATGAACGACGTGGAGTCGACATGCGAGACAACGCTGCGGCGAATCGCGGACGTGCACGCCGAACTCGGCTATCCGCGCGAGGTCGTGGCGCTCTGGGCGCTGCCCCGCAACGACGCCATCGACCTCTGGCGCATCGCCCGTGATTCCGGCGCCCGACGCGTGCTCGAGGTCGGATCATTCGTCGGGACAAGCGCGCTCCTCATGGCGCACGCGGTGCCGGAGGCGCAGATCCACTCGGTCGATCCGAATCTTCCGCTCGACATCGAGTTCAGCGCGATGGGCGCGAAGGGCGACGCCGCCGATCTCTCGCGACGCACCCTCGAGATCGCCCGGCTTGCCGCGCACCGCCTTGGATTCGAGGACCGCGTGCACTTCCACGAGGGCGGATTCGCGGTCGGCGAGAGCTTCGCGCTGACCGACGCGCCGGTCCCCGTGATCGGGCCGGAACTCTGCGCGCGCGAGGGGCCATTCGACCTCGTCTACGTGGATGGCCTGCACTTCGAGGACGCGGTGCACGCGGATGTCTCGCTCGCGACGCAGGCGCTCTCGCCGCAGGGAACCATCGTCCTCCATGATTGCATCGGCTACTGGGGCTCCCACGTGCGGCGCGCGGTGGCGCGCGTGCTCGAATCGGATGACTCGCTCTCGTTTCAACACGCGCCCTACGGAGATCTCCTCCGCGCGATCGGCACGCTCTCGCGCCGTGGGCGCGCCCTGCCTGCGCTCGAGCAACGGGCGGAGCGATGCTTCGGCGACGTGCGCGGCCTCTCGGAGCACGTGGCCCGGCTGCTGCGCGCGACCTTCGCCCATGCGCGCTTCGAATCGCGCGATGCGCTCGCGGCGGCGGTGACGGCGCACCTTGGCGGCGCGCCAGAGGACGCTCCGCGCGTGACGATCGCGTTCGACGCGCTCGACGGCGTCGAGCCTGCGGCGCAGGACGCGGCGCTGCGCGCGCTTACCGAGGGCGCCGATGCGGTCGTGCTGGGCTTGACCCCGCCTGGCGAGGTCGATGCGGCGGGCGCGTGGTCGCGGCCGCTTGCGCGACACGGCGCGCGGGGCTCGTCGCTGGGGTTCGACTGTCACGACCTCATCACGCCGGTCCTCGAGCCGTACACGCACGCGTTCGGCGGCGGTTCCGCGCTCAGGCGCCGGACGAGCTTCCTGCTCGACACGGTCGTGGCGGTGCGTCGCGGAGGAAGGCTCGCGCCGTGCGTGAACGCACGCGTGCCGCTCGACGCGGCGCACGCACGGACGCTGACGGACCAGAGGCTGCAGCTTCTGTTCGCGGCGTGCTCGTACGCCGATGTGCGCTCGAGCTACCACCACGCGCATGACGGCGCGGTGGCGCTGCGCGCGGAAGTGGACCGGCAGACCGCGGAGAGCGAACGCCTCAGCCGCATCGTCGCGGACTGGTCGGCGTGGCGGATCCATCTCGGCCGATTGCGGTTCTGGCGAAGAGGCTGACGACCGCAGCCGCGACCGCCAAAGACACGCGCGCCAGGCAGGCCGCGGATTCACTCCGCGGCCTGACCGCCAGAGGCCGCCGCCGCAAGCGGCGGCCGCTCAGATCACGGCTTGAGGATCGTGGAACCGGCAGTGAGCGTGACGACCACGCCGCCCGAGCCGAAGTTCAGTCCGTCGAGGATCCAGCCGTACACGGTGTTGCCGTTGGCATCGCGCCAGATCAGGTCGGCGGTGCCGTCGCCATCGATGTCCTGCACGGACGCCACATCGACCGAGAGGCCCGGGTTGTAGCCGACCTGGTTGCCGCCGACGAGCGTGTTGCCGTCGAGGAACCAGCAGAAGACCGCACCCGTGTTCTTGTTGCGCAGGAAGAGGTCGCCGTTGCCGTCGCCGTTCACATCGGAGACGCCGCGGCCTTCCCACTCCGGTCCGAGGAGCGATCCGCCGACGATCGGGAGGAAGCTCTGCAGCGTGCCGTTGTCGAGGAGCCATGCATAGGTGAGCTGCGAATCCGGGTAGCGGAAGAGGAGATCCGCGTCGCCGTCGTCGTCGATGTCGCCTGCGCCGAGGAAGGTGCTGCCGACCGAGTTGCCGATGAGGCCGCCGCCGGTCAGCGTGCTGCCGGCGAGTCGCCAGCAGTAGACCTTCTTGTCGTTGTCGTCGATCCAGATGATGTCGTCGTCGGTGTCGCCGTCGACATCGCCGATCGCGAGCACCTTGATGTTGGAAGGCAGCGCGTAGCCGACTTCACCGAAGCTGGCGATGCTGAGGCCGTCCATGAGCCAGATGAACGACTGGCCGGTGGTGGTGTTGCGGATCAGGAAGTCCGGCTGCTGGTCGCCGTCGAAGTCGCCCTGTGCGGCCGGCTCCCAGCCGCTCGCGACGGCGGTCTCGACCTGCGTGGTCTCGAGGATCGCCGTCCCGTCGAGGTAGCGGTGCACGATGCGGCGCGTCGTCGGGTTGAAGACCGTGAGATCCGCGAAGTTGTCGCGGTTCTGGTCGCCCTTGGTGAAGGCCTCGCAGGTGTCGGGGATGCCGTTGGCGTTGTCGTCGGTGACGGTGCCGGCCGTCACCTCGCACGAGTCGGGAGTGCCGTTGTTGTTGCAGTCCGCGACATTGGTCCGGAACTTCACCGAGAAGTTGGCGAAGCTGCTCGGGCACTCGACGGTGCTGACGAAGTTGCTCGCGCGGAGGCGGAACACCGCGTCGCCGTTGTCGTCGAGGAGGTCGAGGTAGTCGGCTGCGGGAATGAGGACCTTGGCCTTCTGCGAGGTGCTCGGGCAATCGCTGCCGCCGACATTGAAGATGTAGTCGACGACCTGGTTGTTCACCGAGAGGATCAGGTACTCGAGGCTCGAGCCGAGATCGGCCTTCACCTCGATGTTCACCTCGACGGGCAGGAGCGGCGTCGGGCTGTCCGTGATGGTGAGCGTGACCGTGCTGGCGGAGCCGAACGGAGCGACCTGGGTCGCGGCTTCGTCGATGAACTCGTCGACGCAGCTGTCGAGGGCGCCATCGCCGGTGCAGTCGAGATCCGGATCGTCGCGGATCTGCAGTTCGTCGGAGGTTCCATCCGCATCGCAGTCGGTCGGATCGGCTTCGATCGCGAGCGCGTGTCCTCCGCCTGCGGCAAGGAACGACGCCGGCTCGAGCGTGCCGGGGATGGTGGTCTGGCCATCGGCGTTGTCGCCCCAGCCCACGACGGTGCCGTCACGCTGGAGGGCGTACGAGGTGTTGCCACCCGCGGCCACCGAGATGACATCCGTCAGGCCGCCGGGCGGCGTGCACTGGTTCGATCCATTCGCACCCCAGCAGCGGACTTCGCCGAGATCGGTGAGCGCCACCACATGCGCATTGCCCGCCGCGACCGCGTCGGTTGCGCCGAGATCGCCGGGGACGGTCGTCTGGCCATCGGTGTTGTCGCCCCACGCGAACACGGTCCCGTCCGCCTTGATGGCGACCGAGAAGAGTCCGCCCGCGCTGATGGTGTTTGCCGTGCCGAGTCCGACGGGAACCGTGCACTGGCCGTCGGTGTTGTCGCCCCAGCAGCGCACCGCGCCCGCGGGGGTGAGCGCCATCGAGTGGAGGCCGCCGCCCGAGATCTGCGATGCCGCCAGGAGGTCTCCCGGAACGGTCGCCTGACCCGAGGTGTCGAGGCCCCATGCACGCACGCTGTTGTTCTGCAGGATCGCGAGCGAGTGGCTGCCGCCCGCCGCGACGCGGATGACGACGCCGAGATCCGAGGGCACCGTGGTCTGGCCATCGGTGTTCAGGCCCCATGCGCGCACGGTTCCATCGGTCTTGAGCGCGATCGTGAACTCCGCGCCGCCGTCGGCGAACTTGACATTGCCGAGGTCACCTGGAACCGCGATCTGGCCGGAGGCGCTTCGGCCCCACGCCTTCAGGACGCCGTCGACGGCATGGGCCGAGGTGGTGGCGAGGAGAGCTGCGACGGGCGTGAGGGCGAGAATCGAGCGACGAAGAGGCATAGGAAGACAGTGCTCCGAAAGGAACGACGGATCAGGTCAGGTCATCGGCCGAGTCGAGCGTGAGGCCAAAGAAATCGAGGCCGACAGGGGAAATGCCCTGCATTCGCTCGGATCATCGCTCGACGCCAAAGCGAGGCGTCAATTCGACTCGCTCTCCGGCCCGCACGCGTTCGCACAAGTTGGGCGGTGAACCCCCACCGCCAGCAGGTTTACGGAGGTGCGAGGGCCCGGAGTTCACGGAATTCGCGAGTACGGCGCCGAGAGGCGGCCGATCGGGCCACGGACGCTGGTTATCTCTCGCGCGCCAGCATCGGGTAGGCGTCGAGCGTGCCCTCGATCATCTGTTCGAGCGAGAAGCGCTCGGCGATCCGCCGTGGGCCACCCGTGGAGAGCCGCCGGCGCAGGTCGGAATCGCCGAGTACCGAGCGCAGGCGCTCGTGCAGGCCATCGATGTCGGCCGGGTCGCAGAGGAAGCCCGAGCCCCCGTCGTCGACGACATCGATCGCGCCGCCGGCCCGCGTGGACACGATCGGACAGCCGAGGTGGCTTGCCTCGAGCAGCACATTCGGCGTCCCTTCGAACCGCGCGGTGTGGAGGAGCGCATCGGCCGCGGAGAGGAGCGCGGGCACATCGCCGCGTCGACCGAGCACGCGCAGGCGGCCGGCGCCGATGAGGTCGGCGCCCTCGGTGCGGAACGCCTCGTCGAGCGGACCCTCGCCCGCATGGAAGAAGACGACATCGGGTCGCTCGGCCGCGATCCGTCGGGCGATCTCGAGCCACATGCGCGGCTGCTTCTCGTCGCTCAGGCGGAAGACGCCGCCGACGAGAAGCGCCCCGTCGCCGACGAGAGGCACCCCGTCGCCGACGAGAAGCGCCCCGTCGCCGAGCAGTTGGCGCCGCAGCGCCTCGACCGCCGCGTCGTCGGGCCGGCGGATCCACGACGGGTCGACGCCGTTCAGCACCACGCGGATCTTCTCGCGCGGGTAGCCGAGCCACGCGGCGTAGTCGTCGGCGCCGGGCCGGCTGTTGTTGATCATCGTGACGCGCGGCGACCGGAGGAGGAGGCGATACCACTCCTGGAACCACGGCTGCGACAGGTATGGGAAGTGCGTCGGGTTCACATTGCGCGTCGAGAGCACGATGTGCGGCACGCCGATGACGAGCGCGGCGACGCCCGACCAGATGTTCTGGTGATCGAGCCACGCGTGCACGCAGTCGGGCTTGAGGCGCAGGAGCTCGCCCGCCATCGCGACGACATGCGCGCGGATGACGGGCGGAAGGGATGCGAGCCGCGCCACGAGCTTGCGGTCGCGGTCGAGCGTGCGGACGACGGTCGGATCGGTGGTGCGGCCCGCGACCTCGATCGCGACACCCGCGGCGCGCACCGGCGCCGCATGGTGGCCGGTCGCGCCTTCGGGCTCGAACGAGAGCAGTACGACCGGCTCGATGAGCGCGCGCGCGCGCGGCGACGCCGCGAACGCCGCGAGCTGTCGCTCCGCGCCTCCCGCGGAGAGCGAGCCGATCGCGAGCACGACGCGCGGCTTCCTTCGCCGCGGCACGCGCATGGGCTTCACGCGGAGGAGTTCGGGGAACTCGTCCGCGTGGAAACGCTCGCGCGGCGGCGCGGCGTCCTTCGGAGAAAGTCGGCGGATCTGTGCCAGGATCGGCGCGAGCAGCCCGCCGCGCGGCAGCACCACCCGCACGCAGCGGCTCATGAAGCCGATCGTGGCGTCGCTCGCACGGCGAAACCGGCCCGGCGTCGCCTGGATCCTGTGCAGGGCTGAGTCGTAGTCGCTCGGTTCCATCGCTGCGCGTCAGGCCTTGCGGCCGAGCACATGCAGTCCGCATGCGTGCGGCTCGTTGCGGTTGAGCAGCACGACATCGGTGAACCCGTTCGCGCGGAACCATTCGAAGCAGACATCCTGCGGAATGGTCCAGTTGTAGAAGGTGTTCAGCATGTCGAGCAGGTTGATCGCGTTCTCGGGGCGATCGGCCACCGAGTACGCGAACTTCAGCTTCTCGTCGAAGCTGTGGCACTCGCGGTGGTAGCGCATGCGCCAGTCGCAGACCTGCTGCGACGAGTGGTAGGTGGGCGCGTACACCATGAGGTAGAGCGAGCCGCCCGGCTTCACGGTCTTGGCGACGAGGTCGAATGCGCGGCGCGGATCGTGCGTGCACATCACGACGCCCCAGCAGATCGTGAAGTCGAAGGCGTTGTGGAGGTCGGGGCGCGTGTCGAGTTCGAACAGGCTGAGTTTCTCGACATCCTGGTTGAAGCGCTTCGTCGACTCGAGGCCGTGGCGCGAGACATCGATCGACTTCATGTTGGCGCCGAGCGACGCGAGCGTCTTGGTCCAGCGTCCCGCGCCGCAGCCGGCGTCGAGGCAGCGCTTGCCCTTGAAGAAGTCGATCGCGAACTTCGGCTCGAGCCAGAGCCGCCCGCCGACGCCGCGGCGCTCCTGCCGCGCGCTGCGGCCCGTCAGCAGCGACGCGACGCCCGCGAGCGGGCCCCACTTCTGCTTCCAGAGGTGGTCGCGCACGCCCGTGAGTTCGGCGATGCGGTCGTCGATGTACTCGTCGCTCGTCTCGACGCCGGTGTGGTCGCAGAAGCCCGTGGCGCGCTCGAGGAAGAGGCGCCACTGGTCGTCGAACTGCTGGTCGTAGGCCACGGGCTGGTACTGGCCCGAATACTCGTCGCTCCACACGACGCGGAGGTCGTCGAAGTGCGGATTGCGGATGGCAGGTGAGGCAGACGCGGAGGCGGACATCGCCAAGAGCGTATCAGCCCCCGCCACGGCGGGCGATCTCGCGCGCGGGAACGCCCGCGACCACGCTGCGCGGGGCGACGGGGCCGCGCACGACCGCGCCCGCGCCGATGACGGCGCCGGTACCGATGACCGAGCCCGCGAGGACGACGGCTCCGCCGCCGATCCACACATCGTCGGCGATCTCGATCGGGATCTCCTCGATGCCCTGCGCGCGGATCGGCTTCATCGCGTCGTCGAAGCGGTGGTTGCCCGGAACGATCATCGTGAGTCCGGCGATGGCGACGCCCGAGCCGATGCGCAGGCCGCCGTGGCCGTAGAGCACGGAGTTCGGGCCGACGCCAGACCCCGTCGCCATCTCGATCCAGCCGCCGGCGCTGTCGAGTGTGACGGCGTGGGTGAAGTCGCAGCGCGGGGCGATCGCGATGCCGCGGCCCGTTCCGATGAAGGTGCAGGACGGGCCGACCGCGGTCTCGTCGCCGAGGGTGACCGGGCCGTTGTGCGCCCAGAGCCGCGTGAAGCGGCCGATGCGCGCCTTCGCGCCGACCGAGAGGTCCGCCGCATCGGACTGAAGCTGCGCGAAGTCGTCGATCGCAGCGCCTGCACCGACCATGATCGTGCGCGCGGGGCGGATGTCGACCGACTCGCCGATCGTGGCGCCTGCGGCGATGTCGAGCGTGCCTCCGAGGAGATGGACGCGCGTGCCGCGGCCGATGCGCGCGCCGTCCCCGATCGCGACGCGCGTGCCGTTCGACTCGACCGCAAGCGCTCCGTGGAACTCGCGCTCGAAACGCAGCACGCCGGCATCGACCGACCACACGGGAGGATGGGGCTGCGACTGCCGGCGGCCGAAGATCGCTTCGAGGAAGCGTGGGCGCTGCCTGGTCATCGTGCGGCGCCCCCGACCTCGAGATCCGCGAAGCCCGAACGGGCGAGGCCACGAAGCATCGCGGGATCGTGGGGCATCAGGAGCGACGCAGGCGTGGCGCATTCGGCGAGGTGCGTGTCGATCGGCGTGCGGAACGGCGCGTGCTGCGCGAGCCTCGCGCTGTAGAGGAGCAGGCTTCGATAGGCCGTGTGCGGCACGCGGATCGGCGCGTCATGGTCGAGCACGGGCACGATCGAGGCGCTGTTGTCGTCGGTGGTGAGATGGATCAGCCACGCCTGCAGGTCGTGGAAGCCGTTCACGGCGTAGAAGCGCGCGAAGAGCTTCGGCCCGAACTGGAAGAAGCCGTGGTTCTCGAAGCCGCCGAACGGCGAGATGTGGATCGCGACTCCGCCGGGCTTGAGGCAGCCCGCGAGACCTGTGAGCGATGCGCGCACATCGAAGACATGCTCGAGCGTGCCTGCGTCGAGAAACGCGTCGAATGCGCCGCTGAAGTCGCCGGGCATCGGCGCACCGAGGTCGACGATGCGGTCGGGGCCCTCCGCCTCGAACAGGTCGATGCTCGTGGACCGGGCGAATCCGATGCCGCGATAGACGGCGCGGTGGTCGCAGCGGTCGGGAAGCGCGGCGACGGACGGGCCGCGCATGTCGCGCAACACCTGCGTGGTGGGCCCGCCGCCGCATCGGATCGTCTGCACGCCGAGCGCGAGGAGGTGCCCATCGATGCGGTAGGCCTGCGCGATGCCTGCGAGCGCGGAGATGAGCGGAAGGCTGAGTCCCATGGAGAGTCCTGTCAATCGGCGGCGCACCGCGTGCACTCGATCGATGCGTCGAGGTCGGCGACGGTGGCATCGTAGATGCCCTTCGTGCCCGCGACGCAGAGTTCGAGCGCGTCGTAGCGGAAGTCGATCTTGGTGCCGTCGGCGTGCGCGATGCCGTAGCTGGCGAAGTAGCGGCCCCCGCCGAGATGGCAGGTGAAGCGAAGAGCGACCTCGAGATCCGCTCCCGGCTCGGCCGCGATGGGGCCGCCGAGCGCGAGGTTCGAGTCGGTGCCGAAGACGGTGAGGCCCTGGCGGCTGCGGATGATGAAGCCGGCGACGAGGTCGTCGATGGTCGCTTCGCCACGCACGCGGAAACGCAGCACATACTCGCCGCGCGGCCGCAGCACCTCGACGGGCGCGGCGGTGCCGTCGGCGCGTCGCTCGAGGAGCTCGACCGCGGTGATGCGCCAGCTGCCCGTGCCCATCGCATGCGCGCCGTCGGTCGAAGAAGACGCGGCCGCGGACGGTGCGCCCGCCGCTTCCTGCTGGCCGAAGAGAAGGCGGTGATACGCGCGGGTGACGAAGCCCGGGTCGCCGAACTCGAGCAGGCGGCCGCGCTCGAGGAGCATCGCGCGGGTGCAGAGGCCCGTCACCTGCTCGACGGAGTGCGAGACGAAGAGGATCGTGCAGCCCGCGTCGCGCATCTCGCGGATTCGGTCGAAGCAGCGCAGCTGGAAGCGCGCGTCGCCGACCGCGAGGGCCTCGTCGACGATGAGGACTTCGGGCGTCGATGCGACGGCGGTCGCGAAGGTGAGGCGCGCCTGCATGCCCGACGAATAGGTGCGGAACGGCCGGTCGATGAACTCGCCGAGCTCTGCGAACGCGATGATCGAGTCGAGCCGCTCGCGCGCCTCGCGACGGCTCATGCCGAGGCAGATCGCCCCGAGGAGCGCGTTCTCGCGGCCCGAATAGTCGGGGTGGAAGCCGGTGCCGAGCTCGAGGATGGCGGAGACGCGGCCGCGCACCGCCGACGAGCCCGAGGTCGGCTCGAGCGTGTGCGCGAGCAGCTTGAGGAGCGTGCTCTTGCCCGCGCCGTTTCGGCCGAGGATGCCGACGATCTCGCCGGGCTGGACCTAGCCCGCGACATCGTTGCGCGCGGGAAACTCGCTGTGGCGCGCGCGGCGCGTCACGAACTCGAGCAGCATGTCCGGCGGATGCGCGGACACGCGGACGGACGTCGACCGCGCGCGCGCGGCGCTCCCGGGCTCCATCAGAGGACCTCCGCGATGTTGGCGCGTGCGCGCGAGAAGACGACCGTTCCGCCGACGAACGCGGCGAGCGCGCTGACCGGGAACGCGATCCACGACTCGGGGTGGTCGAAGCGGCCGCTGACGACCGCGTCGTGGTAGCACCACACCATGTGGCTGAACGGATTCGCGGCGATCACCCAGTGCGCGGCGCGCGGCAGGATGGCGATCGTCGCGGGGAGAAGCAGGATCGGCGCGATGTAGAGGCCGATGTTCGAGAGGATCGAGACGACTTCGCGGAGGTCGCGCATCCACGCGCCGAGCGTGGCGAGGAAGCACGCGGCGCCGAACATCGCGAGAAGCTGGAGCGCCCAGAGAACCGGCAGCAGCGCCCACGACGGCTTCACGCCGACGGCCGCGAAGGCGACGCCAAGCGCGACCACGGTTCCGACCGCCCAGGTGACGAGGCTCGACGCGACGGCGCGCGCGGGCAGCACCTCGATTGGGAAGACGACCTGCCGCACGAGTGCGCGCTGCGAGACGAAGATCGATGGCGCGCGCGTCGCGACATCGACGAACGCGAGCCACGGCACGAGGCCCGAGAGGATCAGCGCCGCGCCCGTCCACGGCGAGCTGTCGTCGCCGAAGCGGATCGGGAAGACGAACGCGAAGAGCCCGACATAGACGGCCATCGTGACGAGCGGCGTGAGCACCGCCCACATCGCACCGAGCGCGCTGCCCGCGTAGCGCTCGGCGATCTCGCGGCGCGCAAGCTCGAGCACGAGCTCGCGATGCCGCAGCGCGACCGAGCGGAGGATCGCGATGGGTGGTGAGGCCTGCACGGATGCGCTCCGTCGAAAGAGCTAGTAGTTGGCGCAGAAACGCCAGCGCGATGGATCCGCGTTCGGATCGCTGCCGTCGGGCGTGGAGAAGAGCACATGGTCGTCCCAGTGCGAGAAGCGGCCTCCGCCGTAGCGCGCGATGTGGGCGTGCATGAAGTGCGGAAGGCCGATCGGGCGGCCGCGGTCGTAGAGCATCAGCGTCGAGCCGCGCGGCTGGAGCGCGTCGTCGCCGCGGCCCTTGAGCGCGGGAAGCTTGGCGACCCACGAGAGCCCGGGGCCCTTCGTGAACGGCCCGACGAGCGTCTCGAGCGAGTTCTGGCGGCGTGCCTCTTCGGCGCCCCACTTCGCGTTCTTCGACGGATCCGCAAGGATGTACTCGGTGCAGCCTTCGCCGACGAGCGCGTTGACGATCTCGAGGCCGTGGCGGCGGCCCCACGCGTCGACCTCGTCGTACGACGCGAACTCGATCGGCCAGCCGCCGAGCCAGTCGCGGATGTCGGTCCAGAAGTCCATGCCGCGCGTGCCGTAGTTCCTCACCATCGTCCACGGCATCTCGAGGTTGCGCAGGCCGTTCGCGAAGAGCTTCGACGCGTGCTTCCACTCCATGAGCCGCTTGCCGAGCGCGCCGCGCTGGTTGTAGGCGCGCTTGACCTTCACCCAGTGGGCCGCCGGCGGATCGACATACTGGTCGGACGAATAGAGCGCGATGTAGACGAGGCCGTCGGGCTTGCGCGGGATGATCGCGTTGTCCATCGCCTTCCACATGTCGCCGGTGTGGTGGAGGACGCCCCACGAATAGACGATGTCGAACTTCGGCAGCGCCTGCATGCGCGCGGGATCGAGCACCGAGCCCTGCTCGGCGGTCCAGCGCGCATCGTTGCCGGCGGCCATCTCGCGCACCTTGAGGCTCGTCGCCACCGAGTTCGGGTCGTAGTCGAAGCCCGTCACCTTCGCGGCGCCCGAGCGCAGGGCTGCGAGCGAGTGGAGTCCGCTGCCGCAGCCGATGTCGAGGAAACTGAGGCCGTCGAGGGAGTTCGTGCGCAGCGCCTTCAGCAGATGCTGGCGGCTCGACTCGACGCGCGTCTCGTTGAAGTGCTGGGCGATGAAGTCGGCCCAGTTGCGGCCGAAGCCGAAGCGAAGGGATTCGTCGGTGCCCTTCACGGCACCTTCCTGCGCGCGCGAGGCATCGCCCGTCATGTCATGGACTCCTGTCGACATCCGCAGAGAATACGGCATTTTCGCGCGACTCGCCACGACGGGCGCGCGCGCAAACCCTGCTATTCTCGCCCGCCCATGGGCTGCTACGCCACGGCATTCGACCAGATCCTCCCGCTGCATCGGCGAGTGGCCGCGTTCGGGCTCCGCGTCGCGCACGGCGTGGCGCGGCGGGCGGGGATCGTCGGCGGCCCGAAGGTCGAGCGGGCGATCCGCGCGGTGGGCAACCGCGTGCTTGCCGCGCGCACCGTGCACCAGCGCGATGAAGAAGTGTCCGCGGCGTGGCCCCATTCGGAAGCGCCGATGTCCGCTCCGGCCGACCTCGTCGTCTCGGTGGTCGGAAGCCTCGGCCCGGGCGGCGCCGAGCGGCAGCTTGCGATGTACCTCGCGTCCTCGAGCCGGCGCGGACTCGCGCGGCACGAGCTCGTGACGCTGCAGCAGTGCGCGGGCGCGTCGGCGCACTATCTGCCGCAGGTCGCCGCATGCGGGGTGCCCGTCGTCCATCGCGGCGAGCACGCGGACCGCGCGGCGCTCGAGCGCATCTGCTCCGACACGGTGCTGCACGAGCGGTTCCGCGCGCTTCCGCTTCCGATCCGCCACGATGTGGTCGACCTCGCGGGCGAGTTCATGCGCGCGCGTCCGCGGACCGTCCACGCATGGATGGACCACGCCAATGTGACGGCGGGCCTGGCGGCCCTCGCGGTCGGGGTTCCCCGCATCGTGCTGTCGTTCCGCTCGCTGAATCCCAGCAATTTCCCCGCGCTTTACCGCAACTGGATGCTGCCGTGGTACCGGCTGCTGGTCGCGGATCCGCGGGTGCGCATGGTGGCGAATTCGCACGCGGGCGCCGCGAGCTACGCGGAGTGGCTCGACATCGACCCCGCGCGCATCGCGGTGGTGCTCAACGGCGTCGATCCGACCGAGTACGCACGGCCCGATCCCGCCGCCGTCGCCCGCGTCCGGGCGGAAGCTGCGCCGGACGGCGCTCCGCTCGTCGTCGGCATGATGCGCCTCACCGAAGAGAAGCGGCCGCTCGTCTTTGCAGGTACGGCGCTCGGCGTGGGCGCCGTGCATCCGCGCGTCTCGTTCGCGCTCGCGGGCGACGGGCCGATGCGCGACGAGGTGCGCGCGCTCGCTTCGCCGCTCGGCGCGCGCTTCACGATGCTCGGCGCGCGGAGCGACGCCGCCACGGTGCTCGCGGCCGCGGATCTCGTGCTCCTCACTTCGCGCGCGGAGGGCACGCCCAATGTGCTGCTCGAGGCGCAGCTCCTCGGCGTGCCGGTGGTCGCGACCCGCGTGGGCGGCGTCGGCGACGCGGTCGACGATGGCGGCACGGGCATCCTGTGCGCGGCCGACGATCCGGCCGGACTTCGCGATGCGGTGCTTCGGCTGCTCGGCGACGACGCGCTGCGCGCGCGGCTTGGCGCCGCCGGGCCTGCATGGATCGCGCGTCGTTTCTCTGTCGAGGCGATGGTCGATGCGACCGATGCGCTCTACGGCGGGTAGCGTTCGCGGGTCGCTTCCCTGATATCCTCGGCGCTCTTTCGCGGCGAAACCCTCCATGTGCGGCATCGCAGGCATCATCGACACCGGACTCGGTCTTGGCCGCGACGAGATCGCGCGCCTTGCGACGGCGATGCGCGACACGATGGTGCACCGCGGGCCCGACGACGGCGCGACCTGGGTTTCGGACGACGGCATGGTGGCGCTCGCGCACCGCCGGCTCTCGATCATCGACCTGCGGCCCGAGGGGCGCCAGCCGATGGCGAACGAGGACGGCTCGGTGCATGTCGTCTTCAACGGCGAGATCTACAACCACCGTGCGCTGCGCGCCGAGCTCGAGCGCGAGGGCCATGCGTTCCGCTCGAAGAGCGACACGGAAGTCCTCTGCCACATGTTCGAATCGACCGATCTTGCGCAGTGCGCGCGGCTGTCGGGCATGTTCGCGTTCGCGGCGTGGAACTCGCGCGAGAAGAAGCTCGTCCTCGCGCGCGACGCTTTCGGAAAGAAGCCGCTGTATGTCGCGGAAGGAGACGGATGGTTCGCGTTCGCGAGCGAGCTGCAGGCGCTCGAGGCGCTGCCGTTCTTCGAGCGGAGGATCTCGCGCGACGCGATCGCCGCGTATCTCCTCGTCCAGTATGTGCCGACCGAGCTCGCGATCTACGAAGGCGTCGTCAAGATCGACGGCGGCGAGGCGGTCGCGATCGACTTCGCCGAACGCGGCTGGGAACGCAGGCGTTTCTTCGAGTTCGAGCCGCGTCGTGCCATCGAGGCCGCGCTCTCGCCCGACGAGGCGAAGGCGCGGCTGCGCACGCTCGTGCGCGAGGCCGTCGAGAAGCGCCTCGAGAGCGATGTGCCCCTCGGCGCGTTTCTCTCGGGCGGCGTCGACAGCTCGCTCGTCGTCGCGGTGATGGCGAAGGACTTCGGCCGGAAGGTCGACACCTTCTCGATCGGCTTCGACGATCCGCAGGCCACCGAGCATCTCTTCGCGCGCGAGACGGCGCGGCTCCTCGGCACGAACCATCGCGACGAGGTGCTGTCGCCCGATGCGCTCTCGATGCTGCCCGAGATCGCATCGCGGCTCGACGAGCCGAACGGCGACTCGTCGTGCCTGCCGACGCTGCTTTTGTCGCGTTTTACGCGGCAGTTCGTCACGGTCGCGCTCTCGGGCGACGGCGGCGACGAGCTCTTCGGCGGTTACGGGCGCTATCGCGACACGCTGAACGAGACGGCCGCCGACACGAGCGGCTTCTTGTCGCGCCTCGCGCTGCGCCTGCGCGGACAGCGCGCGACGACGGTCGCCGACCGCTATCTCTCGCCGCGATGGCTGATGTTCCAGCCCGAGCGCGTGGCGGAACTCCTCGGCACGCCG
The DNA here is from genome assembly GCA_046337925.1 of bacterium. Classification (GTDB taxonomy): domain Bacteria; phylum Planctomycetota; class Phycisphaerae; order Phycisphaerales; family SM1A02; genus QWPT01. The sequence continues at coordinate 20,500 of JBKCZS010000268.1, forward strand.
GTTCCGGCGCGCGCGGCCGCGGAACTCGCGGCATGGCGCGCGATGCTCTCCGACCGGAAGCGCACGCCGCTCCAGCGCATGCGCGCGCTCGACGCGTGGACCTACATGCCGGGCGCCGTGCTGCCGAAGGTCGACCGCATGAGCATGCAGTGCTCGCTCGAGGTGCGCTGCCCGCTGCTCGACAAGGACCTCGGCGCGTTCGCGGCGACGCTGCCCGATGCGCTGCTGTGGCAGCCGCCGCAGGGAACGAAGTGGATCCTGAAGGAACTCGCGATGGAGTACCTCCCGCGCGAGTGGATGGAGCGGCGCAAGATGGGCTTCGGACTTCCGACGCGCTGCTGGTCGCAGCCGGCGCTCCTTGCGCTGGCGGAGAGTTCGCTCGGCCGCGACGCAGCGCTGCGCGACCATCTCGACGGCGATGCGCTCGACCGGTTCGTCGCGGAGCAGCGCAACCCGAACTTCTTCTCGATCTACCGGCTCTGGCCGATGCTTGTCCTCGAGCTCTGGCTGCGGGCGCGGCGATAATCTCCGCGCAACTTCGGTGAGGAAACGGTTTGCGTTGGATTGCACCGCGCGCGGGAACCTAGGTCGCGGCGCGCGTGAGCATCGAGCGCGGCGCGCGTGAGCATTGAGCGCGGCGCGCTTGGCGGATAGACTGCGCCCCTTCAGAGTCTTCCTGCGGTTCCATGCGCGTCGTCCACCTCATCACCACGCTTGCGATCGGCGGAGCGGAGCAGATGCTCGTGAAGCTCCTCCGGGCGATGGACCGTTCGGAGTTCGAGCCGACGGTCGTGACGCTCGTGACCGATGGCGCGCTGATCGAGGTGATCCGCGACATGGGCATCGAGGTCCGCAGCCTCGACCTGCGCCGCGGCGAGGTCAGCCCGCGCGCGCTCAGGCGCCTCATCACGATCCTCCGCGCGACGCGGCCCGACATCGTGCAGTCGTGGATGTACCACGCGAATGTCGCGGCCAGCATGGCTCGGCCGTGGCTGCCCCGCAAGACGGGCGTGGCGTGGAACATCCGGCAGTCGCTCTACGACATCTCGAAGGAGCGGTTCCTGACCCAGGCCGTCATCCGATCGGGCCGAGTCCTCGCGCCGCATGTGGACGCGCTCGTCAACAACTCGCATGTCAGCCGCGAGCAGCACGCGCAGATCGGCTATCTGAACACGCGCAGCCTCGTGATTCCGAACGGATTCGAGATCGACAGCTTCCGCCCGGATGCGGCGGCGCGCACATCGTTCCGCAGCGAGCTCGCGGTCGACGACCATGCCGTCCTGGTGGGCATCGTGGCGCGCGTCCACCCGAGCAAGGATCACGCGAACTTCTTCCGCGCCGCGGAGATCGCCGCCGCGCGCGATCCGCGGCTTGTGTTCGTGTGCGCGGGGCGCGGCACCGACACGCATTCGCGCTGCCGCGAGGCGCTGCGTGGACCGTTGCGCGGAAGGCTGCGCCTCCTCGGCGAGCGCGTCGATGTGCCGCGCGTGATGGCGGGCCTCGACATCCTCGTGAGCTCGAGCAACACCGAAGGATGCCCGAACGCCGTCGGCGAAGGCATGGCCTGCGGCCTCCCCGTGATCGGCACCGACATCGGCGACACCCGCGATGTGATCGGCGACGCCGGGCGCATCGTGCCCTGCGGCGACGCCGCGCGGCTGGCGGCCGAGGTCGAGTCGCTTGCCGCGATGGGTCATGCCCGCCGCCGCGAAGTGGGAGACGCTGCGCGCGAGCGGATCGAGAGCCTGTATTCGATCGACTCGGTCGCCTCGCGCTACGGGCGGCTCTACCACGAGATCGTGAGCGAGCGCCGCGGGAAGGGCGAGCGCGCGCCGCGCGTGCGGCTGCCCGTCGCCACTTCGGCCGAGCCTGCGATCTGAGGCGGCGGCAGCGCGTACATTGGCCACGCCCATGAATCCGAAGGCCACGATCGCCATCGTCAACGGGATCGGCGACACCGTCGTCGCGTTTCGCGGCGCGCTCGTGCGCGACCTCGTGGCGCGCGGCCACGCGGTGACCGTCTCGACGCCGACGCCGTTGGAGGTCGATCCGAAGTCGGTCGCACGCGCCATCGAGGATCTCGGCGCACGCTGCGTGTTCTCGCCGCTCGACCGCACCGGGCTCAACCCGATGTCGGAGCGGCGGGCGCGGGCGCACTACGACGCGCTGTTCCGCGAGATCCGGCCCGATGCGGTGTTCGTGTCGAATCCGAAGCCGATCTTCTACGCGATTCCGGCGGCGCGCGCGGCGGGCGCCGCGCGGCGCGTCGCGATGGTCACGGGCCTCGGCTACGCGTTCACGGGCTCGTCGTTCAAGGCGCGCGTGCTTCGCGCCGTCGCGACGCGCCTCTATCGCGGCGCGCTTTCCGATGCCACGGCCGTGCTCTTCCAGAACCAGGACGACCGCGACGAACTCGCGCGGCGCGGCGCGCTGATGAGGGCGCCGTCGCCGAAGATCGTTGCGGGAAGCGGCGTCGATCTCGATCGCTTTGCGGCCGCGCCGATGCCCGATGGACCACCCGTCTTCCTGATGGTGGCGCGCCTTCTCGGCGACAAGGGAGTGCGCGAGTTCGCCGAGGCTGCGCGCATCGTGCGCGCGGAGCGGCCGTCGTGGCGCTTCCGGCTCGCCGGCTGGATCGACGCGAATCCCGCCGCGATCGGTCGCGAGGAACTCGACGCGTGGGTGCGGAGCGGCGCGGTCGAGTATGCGGGTCGGCTTGACGATGTGCGCGGAGAAGTCGCGGGCGCGAGCGTGTTCGTGCTGCCGTCGTACCGCGAAGGCACGCCGAAGAGCGTGCTCGAGGCGCTCGCGACCGCGCGGCCGGTCATCACAACCGATGCGATCGGCTGCCGCGAGACGGTGCGCGACGGCGTCGAGGGCCTGCTTGTCCCGCCGCGGGATGCCTCCGCGCTCGCGCGCGCATGCCTGCGCCTCGGCGACGACGCCGCGTTGCGCGCGGAGATGGGCGCACGCGCACGGCAGCGCGCGGTCGAGAAGTTCGATGTCCGGCTGGTGAACGCGGCGATCATGGAGGCGCTCGGCGCATGAGCGCACCCGCGACTCCGTGGTTCGACACCGGTGCCGCGCTGACGCGCGCGTGGCCGCCGCCCTCGGGCGCTGCGCTCGCGGCGGCGATGCGCGATGTGCGCGCGCGCGACCGCCACGGCGATGCGTTGCACACGATCGCGGCGGTGCTGTTCGTCTATCTCTCGGCGCTCGATCAGGCGCCGAACTCGGCGGGATTCGCGATCCTGCTCACGGTCGCGCTCACGCGCTTTGCCGTGTTTCCCGCGCTTTTCACTCCTCTCCTGCGCTGGCCCCCGTTCTGGCTCGGGCTCGGGTGGGTCGCGTGGAGCGCGCTGAGCGCGCTCTGGTCGCCGCTTGGCGCAGGTGCGCTCGGCATGCTCACGACGCAGCGTGCGCTGCTCGCGCTGGTCGCGCTCTTTCCCGTGATCGACCGCGCGCGGCTGCTCGCGTGGACGCTGGTGCTTGCGGTCGGCACCAACTCGGCGGTGCAGGTCATGCAGAAGCTCGGCTGGGTCGAGCAGCCGGGCGGGCTGACCTGGCGACCGACCGGCATCGTCGCGATTCCGGCGGTTGCCGCCATCAACGCGGGAATCGCGATCCTGCTCTCGCTTGCGCTGCTGGTCGGCGCGCGATGGCCTGCGCGCGTCGCGCTCGTCGCGCTCACGGCGCTTGCGGCGGCGGGCCTTGTCCTGAGTTCGTCGCGGCACCCCGCGCTGTCGCTTGCGTTTCCAATGCTGCTTCTCCCGATCCTGCTGGCTGCGGGCGGTCATGTGCGGCTGCGCGCGGTCGTCACGACCGCGATCGCGCTGGTCGCCGTCGCGGGTGGCGCGCTCGCTGTCTTTGGCGGCGAATTCACGCGATACATGCAGGAGGCGCAGCGGGATGCCGAGGCCGCCCTGCGCGGCGAGACGGGCTTCTCGTCGATCCACGCGCGGCTCTTCTGGTGGCGACTGGGGTTCGAGGAGTGGCTCGCGCATCCGCTTCGCGGCGGAGGGCTCGGGAGTTTCCGCGGCTTCGTGGACGCGCACCCCGCGACCGCCGACTTCGTCGCGGCGAGCGGCATCACGCGCGAGGAAGTGCTGCAGAAGCACCCGCACTCGAGCTATGTGCGCGCGCTGGCGGAGACGGGCGTCGTCGGATTCGTGCTCTTCGCGGGCGCGATCGTCGCGTGCCTCCGCTGCGGGCTCGCGCGCATCGGGCGCGACCCGCTCGTCGCCGGCGCGACGGCGGCGGTCTTGTTCGTGGCGCTTGCGACCGCGGGCGAATGCGTCGAACTCATGAATGTCGCGTACGCCCCCGCCGTGCTGGCGATCGCGATCGCCGCGCTGCCGCGCGCGGATGGCTGGGCGCTGCCGCCGCGGCGCGTGTGATACTCTCGCGGCATGTGCGGATTCGCTGGCTTCATCGACCCACGCGGGCGGCTCGGGAACTCCCCTGCCGCCGCCGAGGCGATGCTGCGTGCGATGGCGGACACGCTTGTCCATCGTGGGCCCGATGACGACGGCGTCGCGTTCGACGCGCAGCACGGCGTGGGGCTTGCGTTCCGGCGGCTTGCGATCCTCGACCTTTCGCCCGCGGGCCACCAGCCGATGGAGTCCGCGCGCGGCCGCTACGCGATCGCGTTCAACGGCGAGGTCTACAACCACGCTGCGCTGCGCGACGAGCTTCGCGCGCGCGGGCATGCGTTCCGCGGGCATTCCGACACTGAAGGGATGCTCGCCGCGTTTGACGAGTGGGGCGTTGAGGCCGCGATCGCGCGCTTCGAGGGCATGTTCGCGTTCGCGGTGCTCGACCGCGCCGAGCGCGTCGTGTGGCTCGTTCGCGACCGCTTCGGCGTGAAGCCGCTCTACTACGGGTTGACGCACGCGACGCGCGTGCCGGGCGGCGCGTTTGCGCTGCCCGAGGGCGCCGCGCTCGTGTTCGCGAGCGAACTCAAGGCGATGCGCGCGATTCCCGCGTGGTCGGGCTCGGTCGATCGCGGCGCGCTCACGCTCTTCGTGCGGCACGGCTATGTGCCGGGGCCGCTCTCGATCCACCCCGAGGCGCGCAAACTGCGGCCCGGGCATCTGCTGCGCGTCGACCTCGCGAACGCGCGCGCCGAGGAGCGCTGCTGGTGGCATTCGCGTGACCTCGTGCGGCGCGGTGCGGCGCATCGCTTCACGGGCAGCGACGCCGAGGCGATCGACGCGGTCGATGCGGCGCTCCTCGAGAGCGTGCGCCTGCGCATGGTGGCCGATGTGCCGCTCGGCGCATTCCTTTCGGGCGGCATCGACTCGAGCGCGGTCGTCGCCGCGATGCAGGCGCAGTCGTCGAAGCCCGTGCGCACCTTTACCATCGGTTTCGGCCCGAAGGAGTTCGACGAGGCGCCGTACGCGCGCGCGGTCGCGAAGCATCTCGGCACCGATCACACCGCGGTGTATGTGTCGGGCGAAGAGGCGCTCGCGATGGTGCCGCGACTCGCGGGAATCTGGGACGAACCCTTCGCCGACAGTTCGCAGATCCCGACGCTGCTCGTGAGCGAGGTCGCGCGACGCAGCGTGACCGTGTCGCTCTCGGGCGATGGCGGCGACGAACTCTTCGGCGGCTACTACCGCTACGCGTGGACCGAGTCGATCGCGCATCGCTCGCGCCGCGTGCCGCGGCCTGCGCGCGCGCTGATGTCGGCGCTCTTGCGCGCGACGCCGCGCGGAATCGCGAACCGCACGGGCCACGCGCTGTCGAAGATCCTGCCCGCGCGCTACTCGGTCGACCGCGCGGGCGACCGCGCGCACCGGCTCGCCGATCTCCTCGGCCACGACGATGCGTGGGCGATCTACCTCGACCTTGTTGCGATCAGCCCGCAGTCGGAAGCGCTCGTGCTCGGCGCGTCGCGGCCGGTGACCGCGCTCACCGACCCGGCGGAGCTCGCCTCCGAACTCGACATGCAGACGCGCATGATGCAGGCCGACATCGCGAGCTATCTCGTCGACGACATCCTCGTGAAGGTCGACCGCGCGAGCATGGCCGTGTCGCTCGAGGCGCGCGAACCGCTGCTCGATTCGCGCCTGGCCGAGCTCGCGTTCCAGCTGCCGCTTTCGATGAAGATCCGCGACGGCGAACGCAAGTGGGCGCTACGCCGCGTGCTCGAGCGCCGCGTGCCGCGCGCGTTGTTCGAGCGCCCCAAGATGGGCTTCGGCGTGCCGCTCGCGGAGTGGCTGCGCGGACCGCTGCGCCCGTGGGCCGAGTCGCTGCTGGCGCCGGACCGCCTCGCGCGCGAGGGGTACTTCGACCCAACCGCCGTCGCCGCGCTCTGGAACCGCACCCTAGACCCCGCCAAGCGCTCGAACGGCTATGAGGCGTGGAATGTGCTTATGTTCCAGTCGTGGCTCGACCGGTGGGGTGGCGGTTTCCGGGTCGGGTAAGGGCCCGGAACTAAGAGGTCGCGACGTTGCACGGGGTCGAGTGAAGCCTGCATGAACCAGCCGCCCATTCAGGATCCCATCACCCCGCTGCCCCCCATGCGGCTGCTGATCTTCGCGGCCAGCGCCATCTTTCCGTCGGTCGCATACCTCGTCGTGCGGTCGACGGACGGCGGCGTCACGCTGGGAGGACTCGCCAAAATCGCGGCCGCATGGCTCATCGGATACCTGATCTCGGACGGCTACTACAACCATCGAATGCAGGTGAGGCTGCAGGCGCTCGCGTTTGAGGTGCAGAAGTCGCTGCCCGAGCTCGAGCGGCGCCATGTCTCGCTCCGACTGCTCGAGGGCTACACGAGGCGGGAGTCGGCGCGAGAGGGATACAGATTCGCCGCGGAGCTCTACGACAGTCGGTCACCTCCCGAAGTACGGCTCGCGACGCGCAACTCCGCGGAATTCGAAGAAAGCGTCCGAACGGCCGTGATCCATGCGCTGATCACCCACGGCTGGACCAAGGAGAGCGGCCCGAAGACGCTGCTCATCATGTGGTATCCGTCGAAACTGCCGTCCTGACGCGCGCTTGGCGGATCCCGTCCTGGGTAACTGGCGGGTACAAGCAGGGACAAGCGGAGGCGTACCCGGCACCAACCGCGGATGGAATCTTCCGCGAGCGGATGAAGGGACGGAAGCCAGTCCCGAGGCAGCTCAGAGAACTCGAGAAGGAGAGTCGATGTGATCCCGAGTGAAGACCCAAGTTCCCTCAACGACACCGGACCTCGATGGAGTTTGGAGACGGAGTTCTCCGACGCAGACTACAAGTGTGGAGCACGTCCCGGCGAGATCCTGCGACTTCAGCGGGAGCTTCCTGTCCGCGATCACCTTGACAACCCGATCGGTACACCACACCCCGCCGGGGGGCTCTGGCGCGTTCTCAAGCCTCGCGTCGGTACACCGGGGGTACTCTGGATGCGCGACGACCGAGATGAGCTGCACACCTGGGACGACTCGGCGGACCTTTGGAACTGGTTCAGCCGCGCGACAAACCCACACACCCGCGACGGGTGAGCGCAGCAAGGCACTGGCCGACGCCGACTCTGACCTGCCCAGACGAAGGAATCCCAAGATGGAAAGCGCACGACGAGACCATCTCCCCGCACCCGACGACTGGCGTCGACAAGCGCAGGAGGAGTACCTGATGGACGCCCCGCTTTGGCTCATGAATCGGAGCATGCCACGGCCCGGTTGGGATCACGACCACTGCAGCCTTTGCGGCACCAAAACGCCCGCGTACGAGGGAGACCTCCGCCTCCAGTCGGCTGGAGCTCTCGTCGACGGAGGAAGCAGGCTGGGCAGCTCTGCAAGGAGAGAGGCCGATTGACGGTGCCGCTCGGGAGACGACAATGAGCTCGTGGCAGGATTTGATCAGGCTCCTTCGGATGCGGCCACCGAGACCGTTTCGCGTCGTTGGGCTGAGCCGCGACGAATGGCTGTACACAGAAGGCGACCTCCGCGTTTGGATCGCAGCGGAGCTTCTGGGAAAGGGACCACCTCATCGTGTCCTATACCCGCGAACGATGCGCGCCTACCCGCCAGGCGAGCCAATCAGTGGTCCCGGCGCGCCGCTCACGGACGAGGGTCTGCGTGATCGCATCATCGCGAACATCCTGAGCGACGCCCCGCCGGGCTACTACCGCGTCGACTACGAATGGGGTGCCGGCGCGCCGGATGGCGCGACCGCGAGCGAGGATCGTCCACGCGATGGATCCCAGTCCATCGAGCCGGTCTACCTCTCCCCACAGCCTAAGATGACAAGGTCGATTTTGCGCCGACTCGCGCCGCTTCTCGTGATCGCGCTTGTCCTGCTGTCGATCGTCGTGCTGTCATTGAAGATCGCAGCTCTGTGGCGCGACTGAGCCCATCCCCACCGCCATCGTCTCCGCCACGCCCGCGAGGCTCTTCGAGGGGACGATCTACGACATCACCGTCGACCCGGGCGAGCCGGGCGGCGGCGACGAGACTCAAACTCCTCCGACCACCATCTCCGCCACCGGCGAGCACCCGTTCCTCGTCGCGCGGGCGGGGCCGCGCGCCGCGGCCCTCGACACCCGCGCCGACCCCGAGGCCGCCGCGCTCGTCGAGCCGCTCGACACGCGCGACCGCACGGGCCAAGACCGCGCGGGCCAAGACCTCACAGGCCACGGCCGCTGGGTCCCCGCCAGCGACCTCGCCGAGGGCGACGCCGTCCGCACGATGTCCCCGCAGGGCGTCGCGGGCACGGCCACGGTCACGAAGATCCGCGCCCGCCACGCGGTCGTCCCCGTCTACAACCTCACCGTCGAGGGCACGAGCCGCTACCTCGTGGGCGCGTGCGGGGTGGTGGTGCACAATACGAATGGGTGCGGGGAGGG
>JBKCZS010000269.1:0-3805 GCA_046337925.1 bacterium
GATCGCGCGGACCGCGCCGTCGATCCCCGCGCCGAGCGCGCCGACCGAGTCGCGCGTCACGCGGCCCGCTGCGTCGCGCTGGTACTCGTGGCGCGTCCCGTTCTGGTCGGTCGTCGCCCGCAGCTCGCCGAGGCGGTTGTAGGCGTAGCGCACGGCGAAGGCGTCGCCCGCGCCGGGGAGGCCGGTCGACTCGTCCGGGTAGCGGACGGCGCTGAGGAGCTCCTTGCTTGCGACGAGGGAGGCCATCGGGTCGGTCGAGCCCCCCGCCGCCGCCGTCGTCCCGTACTCGTACTCGGTCACCTGCACGCGTTCGCCGCCAGAGGCGCCGGGCGCGTGGGCGACCATGCGGACGATGTTTCCGGAGGCGTCGTAGACGTAGCTCGTGACGCGGTTCGCGTCGCTTGCGGAGAGCCGCGCGGGATTCACGGCCCAGCGCGCGGGGGCGCCGTTTGCGCCGGGCTGCCAGGTGATGTCCTGCGCGAGGTCGAACTGAGCGGAGGCGTTCTCGACCGTGGCCACCTGACGGCCGAGGTCGTCGAACTTCGTCAGCGTGCGGCGGCCGAGCGGGTCGGTGCGGCGCGAGGCCATGCCGCGGGTGTCGTAGCGCGGCGTGTTCACGATGTCGCGAGCCTCGGAGGGGTCTCGGCGCGACGGTGCCGCAGATCAGTGCAATCGAAACCGATCAGCCGCAAGCATTGCGGAGTCACTCGACCTCTCGGAGATCAGAAATCACATAGTTTGAGAAACAGCGTATCGAGCCTGCGACGGAGGGGCCCCTTGGCTTCATGCTTGCGATTCCACTCCCGTAGCTCGCGCATGTACTCGCGAGAGAGGTGCAGGCTCGGGCAACGCTCAACGCCTGGCGGCGGCGTTACGCCTTTCCACACACGGTACGCAATAACTTGCCGATCCAACGCCACACCCCGAAATTGGACTTCGATCGCAGCCTGTTCCGACTCGCTTCTTCCAACGGTGCAGCACCAAAAGAGCAATGAACCCTCACCCGTACCTTCGAGCGGAGCGTAAGCCTCGTTGAAGTCGCTGTAAGGCGGGCGCTCACCGTCCAAGAAACCCGTCGTGACCACGCGGTTGCCGTCCGCGTCGAGCACAGGCAGTCGGAACCCGACCGCGAAGCAATTCCATGGCACATCGTCCGCATGTAGTTTCAGCAGCGGGAGGCCGCACGTCGACTCCAAATCGTCAGATCGATCAGGCATTTAGGGTTCAATCGGTGGCGTAAAGGTTGACCCCAGACATCGGAACAAGCGGATGCAGCGAACTTGTCTTTCGATTGCGCGCACAGACCACAACCGCACTCTAGCTCACGAGCCGCTACATGTGTCTTCCTGGCGTGATGGAACCTGTAGGTGGGGCCACGCGGCAATCGGTCCTTGGGTTGCCAGCGCCGGATCGGGATGACTCTGCCGATGCAGGGTCAGGGCCGATCAACTCCTCGACAATCGCTTCACCAACAATTGAGAAGACGATTGCACCTCCTGTGCCCAAGATGACTATGCCTACCGGGCCACCCCAGGCGCCGCAGAGCCCACCAAGTTTGAACCCTGCCCAAGCACCTCCAGTCCAGCCAAGCCCACCTCCCACGGTGCGCCCCACAGCATGTGCGGCAGCGGGAGCGCGGTGCTCTGGGGCGACCGACAAGACTCGGCTTCCTTCGGAGTAGACGCTCACGCAAACCAGCAAAACTCCTCCCCCCCGACTGCACCTACCGATCTCATTCCAAAATCGAGATGTCTTTCCGGCGTTGGCGCCAGGAACCGAACCACCCGGAAGCGTGGCAGCGCTGGCTGCTGCCAGCTCCCGCGTTTTGCGTACTCGCTCCGCGTTCGCTCGCGCTTTGCGCGTCAATGATTCATAGATGGCGGACAGCGACTTCTCGTACTTTCTCTGTAGTTCTCCTCGCGCCGCGACGGCTTCTGGTGAGTCGCAACACCCGAACCGACCGGGGATGAGAGCCGCTTCCTGCAGATATCGCAGACGGAGTTCGCCCGCGTAGGCTAACTCGGCTCCGAGTCCGGCCCCAAGTCCCTCCCAAGAGATCAGAGGGAATCCATTCTCATCAACGGGGATACAAAAGGCACTTTCATCATCATTCTCCTGCCCACGGGACGGCGAAGTAGCGGACCCACACCTCTCTCGCTCACGTTCTCGCGCCCGCATCCAGTGTTCGAACTTAATGTCGACGCCATCCAGCCCCGTTGGATCCACCGCCGCGATTGGGCCGCCACGCACGTACTCGTAGAGGTCCATCCCATCCACATACCCCGCGGGATCGCGCTCGAGCCATCGGCCGAGCGTCGGCGAGTACGTCCGGAACCGCACCGTGTACAGCCCCGAGTCCTCGTTGAAGATGTAGCCGCAGTAGCCGACGCCGTTGCGGACGCCCTGTGAGCAGAGCCCCGCTTCGCCCACGCCGCCCGAGCTTGACTTGCCGTCGTCGGCGATCGAGATGTCGTAGTCGAGCTGGTTGATGACGCCGTTGCGGTCGAGGTCGGCTTCGACGACGTAGTTCGCCGTGCCGATCGCGGCGCCGTTGCGCGGGCGGATGATGCCCGTGTAGTCGGACTGGTTCACGAAGCCGTCGCCGTTCACATCCGAGCGCAGCGTGCGCGTTGCCTCGCCGTAGGGCGAGTACGCGATGCGGTCGATCACGACGCCGGGCTTGCCGGGGGTGGCGACGGCGATCACGCTGAACTGCGCGTCGGTGAGCTGGAAGGCCAGCTCCTGCGACGCCCCCGCTGCGACGCCACCCGAGCCGTTGCCCGCGACGCGCATGCGCGCGACGGCGTCGTCGACGTCCTGCCTCATCGCCCGTCAGCCCCCATCGCAAGCATCTTCCGCAGCGCCTCGATCCGGTCTGCGGAGACTCCCTTTGCCTCCGCCGCCGAGAGATAGTCGAGCGCGGTCTTCCCCGCACTGTCCTTCAGCGTCCGGTCGGCGCCGCGATCGAGCAGCAGATCAGCGACCTCGACGGAGCCGCTGCCGGCCGCCGCCATGAGCGGCGTCCCGCCGTACAGATCGCGCGTATCGAACGCAACACCCATGTCAAGAAGCACGCGGCAGCTCTCGCGCGCGCCGCCCTCCGCGGCCGCGAGCAGGTACCGGGCCTCCATGCCATCCATGCGGCCGCGTGCGTGCTGGAGGAGTTGCGCGAGAGCCCTATCACTCCGAGCGCCACGTCGCCAGAGTCCCTCGAGCAGAGATTCCCTGAAGCACACGTTCCGCGGATCGATTCCAGACTCGACAAGAACCTGCAGAGTCGCCTCGTCCCCACTGAGAATCGCCTTCAACATCACGGACGAGCCTGGGAACATCTCCCCATCCGCATCTGTGTGACATCGATTTACTTCCGCCCCGCTCGAGACTAGCAGCCGCATGACGTCCGGGCACCCTATTGCATGCCACAGCACTGAGCGACCGAGGTTGTCCTCGGCGTTGACATCTGCCCCCGCCATGATGAGCGCAGCGGCGCAATCGGGTTGGCACAGGTATCCCGCCTCCATGAGAGGCCTTATGCCGCCGATCTTGCCGCCGTCATCTGTAGAGCGCGCATTTGGGTCTGCACCAAGTTCCAACGCGAAGCGAAGCCCCCCGACATCCCCCGTCCTCGCGAGCCGATGCAGCCTGCCCGGTGCGAATCGGATCCAGCCCCAGGCGGAGAGCCCAACGATGCACAGCAACGCAACGCCCAGGGCGACCATGCGTCGAGAATTGAAGCCATTCCGCCGATTCACTTCGTCTTGCATCCTTTCGTAAGGCAGCACGCCCTCAGTGCATCATCCACGAA
>JBKCZS010000270.1:0-3092 GCA_046337925.1 bacterium
GCGGCGTACGTCTACGCGGCCGACGCGATGCTCTACATGACGACCGGCTTCCTCGACCGCCACGACGAGGACATCATGCTCGAGACCGCGATGTGCAAGGTCTTCTGCAGCGAGTTCGGCTACCGCACCGTCAACGACGCCATCCAGATCATGGGCGGCGAGAGCTACATGACGGAGAACCATGTCGAGCGCATGTGGCGCGACTCGCGCATCAACATCATCGTCGAGGGCGCGAACGAGGTCATGCACTCGTTCATCTTCGCGTACGGCTCGAAGCAGCTCGGCGAGTACCTGCTGCAGGTGAAGGCGAATCCGTTCAAGCATGTCGGCACGGCCATGCAGGTCGGCGCCGAGCTCTTCCTCGGCTTCCGCCGCGGCGCGCCGCGCTCGACGCAGGCGCATCCGCGCATCCGCCATCTCGTCGACGACCTGATGGTGCGCATCCAGGAGCACAGCCACCATGTCAAGCTGATGTTCAAGGAGCACGAGGAGCGCCTGATCGCGAACCAGATGATCCAGTCGCGGCTCTCGATGAGCGCGCTGTGGATCCACGCGGTGACCTGCGCCCTGTCGCGCTGCGACGCGAACCTGCGCGCCGGCCTCGAGGGCGCGGCGGCCGAGCGCGAGCTCGCGATCGTCGAGCACCTCTGCGCGATGGCGCGCAGCGAGCAGGCGGCCGAGCTGCGCGCGCTGTTCATCAACAACGATGCGAGCATGAAGAAGGCCGCTGCGGCCGCGTTCGCCGCGTCCGATCTCCTGCCGAACAGCGGCTACTCGATCCCCGAGAAGACGCCGGACCAGAAGTACTTCGGCAACGGCCGCGACATCCCCTCGCAGCAGAGCCAGATCCCGCAGTTCGGATCGGGCTCGGTCTACAAGGGCGACATGGCCGCGCTGAAGTCGCACTGAACCTGCAGCCCAGGCGCCTCCGCGCGCGGGCGGCTTTCGATATCGTTCCTCTCCGTCGTTGTCCCAACACCCATTCATTCTGAGGTCTTGAGATCGCCATGAACGTCCTTGCTGAGATGCAGTCCTACGGCCACGAGCGCGTGGCATTCCACCACGACGCGAAGACCGGCCTCAAGGCCATCATCGCGATCCACTCGACCGTGCTCGGCAACGCGCTCGGCGGCACCCGCCGCTGGGCCTACGCAACCGAGGACGATGCGCTGTACGACGTGCTGCGCCTCTCGGAAGGCATGACCTACAAGGCTGCGGCCTCGGGCCTGGCGATGGGCGGCGCGAAGAGCGTCATCATCATGCCGAACTCGAGCCACCAGCCGACCGAGGCCGAGGCGCGCGCGATGGGCCGCTTCGTCGAGACCTTCGCCGGCAAGTACATCGCCGCCGAGGATGTCGGCGTCAGCCCGCAGTACTGCGACTGGATGGCGCTCGAGTCGAAGCATGTCATGGGCGGCAACACCGTCAGCCACGGCGGCGACCCGTCGCCGTACACCGCGCTCGGCTGCTTCAACTCGATGAAGGCGTGCCTCGCGCACCAGGGCCGCAAGGTCGACTTCGCGAACATGACGGTCGCGATCCAGGGCTGCGGCGCGACGGGCTACAAGCTCGCGAAGCTGCTGCGCCAGGCCGGCGCCGCGGTGCTCGTCACCGATGTGCATGTGCCGACCATGAAGCGCGCCGTCGAGGAACTCGGCTGCGTCGCGATCGGCAACGACAAGAACCTCCTCGAGGAGAAGGTCGACATCCTCGCGCCGTGCGCCCTCGGCGGCGTGCTCGACGCGAAGACGATCGCGAACCTCAAGTGTGCGATCGTCTGCGGTACCGCCAACAACCAGCTCCGGAACCCCGCCGAGGACGGCGAGGCGATCGCGAAGCGCGGCATCCTCTACTCGCCCGACTTCGTGGCGAACGCGGGCGGCCTCATCCGCCTCGCGGGCCTCTACCTCGGCATGACCGAGAGCGAGATCGACCAGAAGATCGTCGACATCGAGGCGACCACCGCCGAGGTGCTCAAGCAGGCCAAGGGCGGATCGACCGGCGCCGCCGCGATCGCATTCGCGAAGGCCAAGATCGCCGCAGGCGCTGCGAAGAAGCAGATGGCCGGCGCGAGCTGCGGCGCTGGCTGCGGCTGTCATTGAGAGAGCCGCATCCCGGGAAGTACTCCCGGATGCTCTGAAGATCAAGTCCCCCTCGGCCCCGCGCATGCGGGGCCGGTTTCTTTTTGCGTAGTCTGCGCGCATGGCCAAGACCTTCGAAGCCAAGACTTCCCAACGCTGCTGGTGGTGCGGCACCGACCCCGTCTATGTCGCGTACCACGACACCGAGTGGGGCGTGCCGGTCGTCGATGACCGCGCGCTCTTCGAGAAGCTGGTGCTGGACGGGTTTCAGGCGGGGCTGTCGTGGATCACGATCCTGAAGAAGCGCGAGGCGTTCCAGCGTGCGTTCAAGGGGTTCGAGCCTGAGAAGATCGCGCGCTTCACCGAGCGCGATGTCGCTCGGCTCCTGAAGGACGAGGGGATCATCCGCTCGCGGCTCAAGATCGAGGGCGCGGTGAAGAACGCGCGCGCGTGGCTCGAGATCATGGAGGCGGGCGACGGCGCGTTTCGCGACTTCCTGTGGGACGCCGTCGGCCACCGCACGGTCGACACGCGGCTCGCGCGCCGAGAGGACATCCGCGCGGAGAGCCCGGAGAGCGTCCGGCTCGCGAAGCTCTTGAAGAAGCGCGGCTTCACCTTCTGCGGCCCCGTGATCGTCTACGCGTTCATGCAGGCGGTCGGCATGTACAACGACCATCTCGTGGCATGCCCTCGGCATCGCGCGTGCGCGATGTTGGCGCGGAAATGACAACCGCCGCGCATCGCTGCGCGGCGGTTGAGATAGGGCGTTGGAGCTGGTCGACTCAGCGGCGGCGGCGGCCGACGATGCCCGCGAGACCGAGGAGCGCCACGGCTCCCGGAGCCGGGAGGGTGAAGGTCGTCTCGCCGAAGAGCACCGTCGTGGAGACGCCGTCCGTGTAGCCGATCTTCAGGTTCCAGGTGCCACCGTTCGCGTTGCGGTCGACCACGAACTGGCCGAGGCGGACATCGGTCGCGGTGTTGCCGGCCGAGCCGACGCGGCCCTGGAGGTTC
>JBKCZS010000271.1:0-13249 GCA_046337925.1 bacterium
CCTCATGCCGGTCGACCGAATGGTCTCCGGTCGCGCGCGCGACGTGCGGCATTAATGAGCGGTCGCGGCTGCGGCCGCTCCCTCTGGTACTAGGACGCGTGATTGAGCGGTCGCGGCTGCGGCCGCTCCCTCTGGTACTAGGACGCGTGATTGAGCGGTCGCGGCTGCGGCGGCGAGCTTTCGTGCTGGATTCGGACGAGGGCGAAGCCCGAGCGACCCATGTCGGCGTCGACAGCCTTCATGGGTGCCACTACTTTCAGTAGTGCGGGGTACGACAGCGCACGGACTCTCACGAGGCACTACTAGAAGTAGTGGCACCCATCAAGGCTGTCGCCTCTCGCAGTTCAAGGCTCGCGCTGCGCGCTCGACTTCATCGCATCGCGGCTGCGCGGGCGGGGGTCTCGCGCTTCACGAGCGCACGCGCCTTCGCCGCGATCGACGCAGGATCCAGTCCGACCTCGGCCAGCTGCTCCTTGCGTTCGCCCTGGTAGATCCAGCCGTCGGGCATGGCCATGCGGGTGATGAGCCGCGTGTCGATGCCGCGCTCGTTGCAGGCCTCGAGCACGCACGCGCCGAAGCCGCCGCGGATCGAGTGATCTTCGACCGTGATGATCGGGACGCCGCGGGCGACCAGGCTAGCGACGAGATCGATGTCGACCGGCTTTGCGAAGCGGGCGTCGTAGACATCGGCGTGCATGCCTTCGGCCGCGAGTTCCTTCGCCGCTTCAGCCGCGTCGATCGCGCTCGTGCCGTAGCCGAGGAACGCCACCTGGGGATCGGTGTGCTTGACGAGCGCGCGCGCCTTGCCGAGAGCGAACGGCGGGCACGCTTCGCCCGCGAACATCCCGCTCACGCTGTCGCGCGGGTAGCGGACGGCCGAGAGGCCATCCTCGAAGTTCGCCATGAACTCGACCGATGCGCGAAGGCTCGCTTCATCCATCGCGGCCATCAGGCACGCGTTGGGCAGCGTCGCGAGGAGCGCGATGTCGCAGAAGCCGTGGTGCACCGCGCCGTCGCCGCCGACGAAGCCGGCGCGATCGAGGCAGAGGCGCACGGGGAGGCCCTGGAGCGACGCCTCCTGGAAGCACTGGTCGAAGGCGCGCTGGAGGAAGGTCGAGTAGACGGCGAAGAAGGGCTTCCAGCCCGTCTTTGCGAGGCCGGCCATCATGTCGAGCGCGTGGCTCTCGCAGATGCCCGTGTCGAACACGCGGTCGGGGAAGCGGCTCGAGACCTTGGCCACGCCCGTTCCGTCGGGCATCGCCGCGGTGCAGGCGACGACCTTGGGGTCGCGCGCCATGAGGTCGCCGAGGATGTCGCCGAACGCGCTCGTGAAGCTGCGCGCGCTCTTCTTGAGCTCGACGCGGCAGCCCTCGCTCACGAGTTCCTCGCCATCCTCGTTGACGACGCTGAACGGGCTCGGCGAATGGAAGGTGGTCGAGTCGCCCTCTGCGAACTTGTAGCCCTTGCCCTTGATGGTCTTCACATGGAGCACCATCGGGCGGTCGAAGTGCTTCGCCTCGTTGAGGACATCGATGAGCGACGGCAGATCGTGTCCGTCGACCGGGCCGACGGTGACGAGGCCGAAGTGCTCGAACCAGTTGTCCTCGCTCACGAAGCTCTTCGACATCTCGCCGAGCTTGTGATAGACATCGGCGAGTGTCTTGCCGCCCGGCATGTGCCTCGACAGCTCCTTCGCGGCCTTGCGGAACTCGCCGTAGGTGTGCGACAGGCGCACGCTGTCGAAGTAGGCGGCCATCGCGCCCTGCGGCTTCGCGATCGACATGCCGTTGTCGTTGAGGATGATGAGGAACTGCCGCTTGAGCGTGCCCGCGTTGTTGAGGCCTTCCATCGCCACGCCGTTCACGATCGACGCGTCGCCGATGATCGAGACCACGCGGCGGCCCTGCGGGTTCGCCTCGCTGAAGCCTTCGCCGTTGAGCGTGTCGCCGCGGGCCATGCCGACGGCGGTCGAGATCGCGGTGCCGGCGTGGCCGACCGAGAAGAGGTCGTACGGGCTCTCGCGCGGCTCGGGGAAGCCGGCCATGCCGTCGCGCTGGCGCAGCTTGGAGAGCAGCGGGTAGCGGCCGGTGAGAAGCTTGTGCGGGTAGCACTGGTGGCCGACATCGAACAGCAGGCGGTCATGCGCGAAGTCGAACACCCGGTGCATGGCGATCGTGAGTTCGACGACGCCGAGGTTCGGGGCCAGGTGGCCGCCCGAGCGCGAGACCTGCTCGCAGATCGCGGTGCGCATCTCCGCCGCGAGGTCGCGCAGTTCGTCCATCGACATGGAGCGCAGCGGGGAGGGCGAGGAGAGCGTCGGAAGGATCTTGTTGGGCACGGTTTGCACTCAAAGGGGGGCGGGCGTGGCGCGAGGAGTTCTCGGCCCGCTGCGTCTCCAACAGCGTTCGGCGATCATATCGCCCGCCGATGCAGCGCCTTGGGGACTTCTGCCTAAATCGGGTCTCGCGCGGTCGCAAGAACGGATCGATCGGCCCGTCGGTTCGCTACTTGGTCCGACTTGCGAGGAACTCGAGCAGTTGGGCGAGGCGGTCGGCCTTCGCGCCGAGGGGGGCGATGGCTTCGGAGGCCTCCGAGCGGAGACGGGCGATCTCCCGGCGGCTCCCATCGATCCCGTGGACGACGGGGTAGGTCAGCTTCCCGGCCTCCGCGTCCTTGCCGGTCGCCTTGCCAGCATGCTCGGCCGTCTGGGTCGCGTCGATCAGGTCGTCGACGATCTGGAACATCAGCCCCGTCGCGCGGCCGTAGGCGGTGAGGCGGGCGATGGTGGCGGCGTCCGCGCCGGCCGCCAGGGCGCCCATCCGGCAGGAGGCCTCGAGCAGCGCGCCGGTCTTGTTGTGGTGGACGAGTTCAAGCTTCTGGCCGTCGCCGAGGCCGCTCGGGAAGCCTTGGAGCGTGTCGTAGACCTGACCGGCGATCATGCGGACCGTGCCCGACATGAGCTCGCGCTGGATCTCGGAGGCGTTGTGCGCGGCGCGCGCGGCCGCGACGGGGGCAAGCGCCAGGAGGCAGTCGCCCGCGAGGATCGCCATCGCCTCGCCGAAGGCGACATGGCAGGTCGGCTTGCCGCGCCGCATGGTGTCGTTGTCGAGGGCGGGGAGGTCGTCGTGCACGAGGCTGAAGGCGTGCACGAACTCGATCGCGATCGCCGCAGGCATCGCGCCCGTCACCGTGCCGCCGGCCGCCATCGCGCTTTCGAGGACGAGGATCGGGCGCAGGCGCTTGCCTCCGGCGAGGACCGCGTGAAGGCATGCGGCACGGAGGTTCTCGGGGATCGCCTGCTCGGCGAGGAAGGCGCCCAATGCACGCTCGACCGCGTCGAGCAGCGCGGGATCAAGCGGGGCTGAAGTTGTCTCGGCCGCTGACATCGGTCGGGAATGTACGGGATCGACCGCATCGCCGTCGCGCCTCACGCCCGCCGCGATGCGATACGATGGCCCGCCGAAGCGGTTGGAACGCGTATGCCTGACGGATTCTGGGACATCTTCGGACTGATCGAGCGCGGCGGGTTCGTGATGTGGCCGCTGCTTGCGGTCAGCGTGATCTCGCTCGCGATCACCCTCGAACGGCTTTGGTTCTGGTCTCGGCTCAATTCGGGCCGCGAGAAGACCCGCATCCGCAAGTTGCTGCGGGCGCTGCGCAACGGCGACCGCTCGCGCGCCGAGGAATGCCTCGAGGAGCCCGGCGGCGTCTACGACCAGCTGGCGCGAAAGATGCTCGAGGAAGGGCCCGACGACGCCATCGCCCTCGAGTCGATCGAGGACTTGCGCGGAACCACCGAGCGTTTCAGCGGCATCCTCTCGACGATCGTCACGGCAAGCCCGATGCTCGGGATCCTCGGCACCGTCACCGGCATCATCCAGTCGTTCGAGCTGCTCGGCGGGGCCCGCACGATCGTCGACCCGCGCGATGTGTCGGGCGGCATCGCCGAGGCGCTCATCACGACGGCCGCGGGGCTGATCATCGCGCTCGCGACGCTCTTCCCCTACATGATCTTCAAGACCCAGGCCGATCGCGCGCTCGGCCGGTTCGAGGCGATCGTGACCGCCGCGAAGCAGGGGCTCGGTCCGACGCGCAACTGGTCGGTGAAGAAGTGATGCGAACCACGACCGTGCTCGCGCTCGCCGCCGCCGCGCTGTGTGCCGGCGGCGTCCGTGCGGACGAAGCGGACGGCCCCGCCGCGTCGTCCTTCATGCGGAGCCGCTCCGCGGATGGCGTGACGGCGTTCGACACGGCGACCCGCGTGTACCGTCGGCTTGACGGCACCGGGCCGGTCGTTTCGCTCGTGGGCGTCGTCCACATCGGCGACCGCGGCTACTACGAGGAGCTCGTTGGAATCCTCGATCGTTCGGACATCGTGCTCTACGAGAGCGTGCTGCCTCGCGGCGCGTTCGGCACCCGGGGCCGGAACGACGGCGAGCGGCAGCGCCGCACGCAGGACGCGCTTCTCTTCCTGCGATCGCTCGCGGAGGGGTTCGAGCGCGCGAACGGCCGCGTGGCGGCATCGCTCGACGAGTTGCGCGCGTTCACCGTCTCCCGCGATACGCGCCTTGCGCGGCCTTTCGACCTCGCGTGCGTCGACGGATGGGGCCGGCGGATCGGCTATTCGGCCGCAGGCGGGTCCTACGCGTTCGTTTCGCTCGGGGCCGATGGCGCGGCCGGTGGATCCGACGCCGCGCTTGATCTCGTGCTGCCAAGACTGTCGAAGGCAGACGGGGAACCGAAGCCGGAGCGTGGCGGCAAGAAGACCGATGGCAAGAAGAGCGATGGCAAGAAGGACGAGCAGCGCGATCTCTACAAGGAGTTCGCCGATGCGCTGGGCGTGGCGCTGCAGGTAAGGTCGATCGACTACGACCGTCCGGGCTGGGAGCCTGCGGACCTCCCGATGGAGGAACTGCTCGATCGCCTCTGGAGACGCGGCGAGCGCAGCGCGACGCTCGAGATGCTGTCGAAGCAGGATGGCTTCACGCAGGGTCTCCTGCGGTTCTTCCTCTCGATGGTGTCGGACTCGCCGCAGTTCAAGAAGACCGTGATCCAGGCTCTCGGCAGCGCAGGCGACACGGGCGAACGCCGCGGCGCGCGCGGCGCCGGGCTCAGTGCCGTCGACGAGCGCATCATCATCGACGAGCGGAACGACGCGGTGATCGACGAGCTTGCGCACCTTCTCGCGCAGCCCGAGCCGCCGGCATCGGTCGCGATCTTCTACGGCGCCGCCCACATGGGCGACTTCGAGGAGACGCTGCGCGAGCGCTGGGGCCTCGAGCCTGCGGAAGTCGTGTGGAGCGCGGCGATGAGCGTCGACGAGTGGAACGACAAGAAGCTCCGCGAACGGATCGGCGCACTCGAGAAGGCGGTCGAGGTCCTGCGCGAGAAGGACCCCGAGGGTTCGCACCCCGCGGCCGCCAGAATCGAACTGCGCGCCGACGGACTGCGAAAGCGCCTCGACAAGCCGTAGCGCGAGAGCCAACGCAGAAACGCCAGCGTTCCCCCGTGTCCAAGCACCAAAGGGAGCGGCCGCAGCCGCGACCGCTCAAATCACGAGCACCAAAGGGAGCGGCCGCAGCCGCGACCGCCCAAGTCACAAGCACCAAAGGGAGCGGCCGCAGCCGCGACCGCTCAAGTCACGAGCACCAAAGGGAGCGGCCGCTGCCGCGACCGCTCAAATCCCGCCGCTCAAATCACGGATGCGTGAAGAAGATCGGATCCGCGCTCTGGTGCGCGACATTGATCCAGCGGCTCTGGTCCATCAGTTCACGCGGGCCTTGGGTCGCGGTCGAACCGTCCGCGCGCACCGTGGTCACGAGATTCTGGATGCGGCGGAGCGGAACGCACTCTTCGACCAGCACCTGGATTCCGCTGTTGCCGATCACGCCCGCAGCGCCGCCGGAGCCGCCTGCACCAGCACCGCCGGTGCTCATCGACTCGAAGTTGCCGCCATCGGAGGCGAGCCAGATCTGCTGCTGCGCGCGCGTGTGCGGGACGACCCATGCCGCACCGTCGGCGAGTTCGGTCGGCTCCTTGTAGAAGCCCGGAGTCGCGCGCGTGCTTGCGCTGAAGGTGATGAGGCTGCTCGGACGCTGGATCTGGCTCACCGAACGCGCCACGACCTCCTGCCGCGGCACGAGAACGCCGGGCGAACTGAAGTAGCCCGTGTCGGAGAACCGCATCTGCGGCTGTCCGGGGACGCCCGGGTTCTCCTGGTACCAGCCGCCCACGTAGTACGCGTTGTAGCCAAAGGCGGGCTTGTTCGCGACATCGTCGGCGGTCATGTTGCCGAGGTCCTGGTAGTCGGTGAGGTAGCGGTAGAGGATCGACCGGTCGTAGTCGAGGAAGGGCAGCAGTCGGTTCGGATAGGTCGCGCAGAACTGCGGCGGGATGTCGTTGCCGGACTGGTCATCGACATTGATGCGGAGCGCCGACTGCACGGCCGGATCGACATAGCCCGGGAGGCAGCGGTCCTGGTTCTGGTTCGCGAAGAGCGTCCAGGCGCGGCCAACCTCGCGGAGGTTCGAGAGCGCGGCCGTCTGGCGCGACGACTCGCCGCCACGGATCAGTCCGATCGAGATCAGCGAGAGCAGGATGGCGATGATGCTGATGACCACCAGCAGCTCGACGATCGTGAATCCGCGGGAGCGGGTCGCGGCGAGACGGCAAGCGTTGAGGGTGGAGACGGTCCGAGGCATGGAAGTGTCCATTGCGAAGCACTATACGGACTGACCGCCCGAATGGCCGCGTCGAAACGGGCGTTTCGCGGGCAACCATGGCATTCGGACACCTTGGTCGGGCCGACCTACTGCGGGAGCGGAGCCGCCGGTGGGCGGCTGTGCGGCGGCTCGCCTCGAAGCCGCCGCGCGATATCGGCAAGGATTCTCGGATCGCTGAAGGCCGCCATGTGCGCCCACTCGCCCGATGGAGTCGGCACCCACCAGAGCGGTTCCCCGTCGGGGGCCGCGAACTCCTCGCCGACCGTCGCGTCGTCGAGCCGCGCGTAGCAGACGAGTTCGTAGTCGCGGCGGGCGCGGCGAAGTCGGTCGATGAAGTCGGAGGTGGGGCTCATGTCGTCGCCCTGCGGGAGCCCGAGGGGAACACCGCCGAGGCGGGCGCCCTCGTGCGGCACCGAGATCGAGAACATCCGTCGGATCGGAAGCCATCGTCCGGCCTTGTCGGGGATGGCTGCGTCGCGCGCGATGAGGCCGCCCATCGAGAACGCGATCACATCGACTTCGGGGATGTGGTCCTGGTCGACGGCGAGCGCCGCCGCAACCTCGCGCAGCAGCTTCTGGCGCGCGCCGTCGAAGGTGAACTCGTTGAAGAACTCGAGCTCGACGATCGTGCCCTCGACGCAGGGCGCGACGCCCCGGAGGATCGCACTCGAGGAGATGGCCGGATCGCCGATCCCGGCGAGTACGACGAGGGGCCGCTCGAGGGCGATCGGTGCTGCGGCCATCCGCGCGAGGTCGGCGTCCGCATCCGTCCTCGAGATCGAGAACGACGGATTCGGAGCGCGCCGCGGCATGGAGCAGCCGGCCGCGGAGAGGGCGGCGAGGACGGCGGTCAACGCAAGAAGCAGCCCCGTCGGTCGCGTCGTCAAGTCGTCTTTCCGATGGTGACCTGATCGACGGTGACCTTCTCGACGGTGACCTTCTCGACGAGACCGGCGCGGATCTTGTCGGCGCCGGAACCAAGTTCGCCGATCGGGGCGGGGGGCACGATCTCGACGACCTTCTCGCCGAGCTTCGCCTCGCCGCGCTTCACCTTGGCCTCGAATTCTCGGCATTCATGCAGCAGGCGGTCGAGGATCTCGGGCTCGGGCACATTCGCGACGCGCTGGCCCTGGACATAGATGATGCCGCGGCGGTCGCCCGCGAACACGGCGACATCGGCGCCTTCCGCCTCGCCCGGGCCGTTCACGATGCAGCCCATCACGGCCACCTTGATCGGCAGCTCGAGCTCGGGCATCAGCTTCTTCTCGACTTCCTTCACCAGCGTGAAGAGATCGACCTGGATGCGGCCGCAGGTGGGGCAGGCGATGAGCTCGACGCCCTTCCTCTCGCGCTTGCCGAGCGAATACAGGAGTTCGAGCCCGTCCTTCACCTCGTCGATGTGGTCGCTTGCGTACGAGATGCGCAGCGTGTCGCCGATCCCGTTCGCGATGAGCGTGCCGAGCGCCGCGATCGAGCGGATGGCGCCCGTCTCGCGCGGACCGGCGTGGGTGACGCCGAGGTGGAGCGGATAGTCGAAGCGCTGCGAGATCTCGGTGTAGATGTCGATCACCATCGACGCGTCCATCGACTTCGCGCTGATCGCGACATCGTGGAAGTCGCGCGCGTCGAAGATGTCGAGGTACTCCTCGAGCTTCGCGATCATGAGCGCGAGCATGTGGCCCGACTTGTGCCCTGCGAAGAACTTGCCGAGCTCCTCGGCGCGCTTCAGCTTGTCCTTGCGCTCGATGATCGAGCCTTCGTTCACGCCGATACGGATCGGGATCTTCCGCTCCTTGCAGGCGTCAATCACCTTGTTGACCTGGTCGCGGTCGTTGATGTTGCCCGGGTTGAGACGGATCTTGTGGACGCCGGCCTCGATCGCCTCGAGGGCGCGCTGGTAGTGGAAGTGGACATCGGCCACCACCGGCACGGAGACCTGCTTCAGGATCTCCTTCAGGGCGTCCGTGTCCTTGCGCTCGGGCACGGCCACGCGGACGACATCGGCGCCCGCCTTGGCGTACCGCTCGATCTCGGCCACGCAGGCGTCGATGTCGTGCGTGTAGCCGGCGGTCATGGTCTGGACGGCGATCGGGGCGTCGCCGCCGATCTTGACGCGGCCGACTCGGTCGTCGCCGAGCGTGATCTGACGGGTCTTGCGGCGTGGGGCCATAGACGGCAAGTATAGGGCTCGCCGATAGAGCTTCGGCGGGCCTTCCTGTAGAGTGTGCGTGACCCAACCCACAGGAGGTCCTGCAGATGGAAGCCGCTCCCGCGCCGTATGTGCGAACCCGCCTCTCGGTGATGATGTTCCTGCAGTACGCGATCTGGGGTGCGTGGCTGCCGATCCTGTACCCCTTCCTGATGGGGCACCGCGGGTTTGACCTCGATCAGACCGGCTTCTGCCTGATGGCGGGCGCCGTGGGCGCGCTGCTCGGGCCGTTCATCGCGGGCCAACTGGCCGACCGCACCTTCGCGACCGAGAAGATGCTTGCCGTCAGCCACCTCGTGGGCGCCGTGCTGGTCTACTTTCTCGCAACGGCCGCGTCCTTCGAGGTCTTCCTCGGGCTCAGCTTCGTCTACGGCCTCGTCTACGCGCCGACGCTCGCGCTGACGAACTCGATCTCGTTCGCGAACCTGCCCGACCGCGACCGCGACTTCGGACCCGTGCGCCTCTGGGGCACGATCGGCTGGATCGCGGCCGGCATCGCCGTCGGCCAGATCCTGCTGCGCGTGCACACTCCGGAAGGCGTGTCGGAAGCCGAGGTCGCCGCCGCCCAGAACGCGGGCCGCGCGGTCGCGTTCCAGATCAGCGCGGGCCTCGGCGTCCTGATGGCGCTCTACTGCCTCACGCTGCCGCACACGCCGCCGACCGCATCGGCGTCGGAGAAGACGGCGTGGCTCGAGGGACTCAAGGAGATCTCGAAGCAGCCGCTTGTCACGCTGTTCCTGATCGCCGTCCCGATCAGCATGGTCCACCAGTTCTACTTCGTCTACACGAGCGGATTCGTGGGCGAGATCCAGAACAAGGCCAACAGCGAGGGCGCCAACGCCTTTGCGACCGCCGTGAACCAGATCCTCGGCGTCGGCGGCGGCGGCCTCATGACGATCGGGCAGATGACAGAGCTCCTCGTGCTCGCCGCGATTCCGTTCTTCGCGAAGAGCGTGTCGCGCAAGACGCTCCTTCTCGTCGGCATCGCGGCCTACGCCGCACGCATGGCGCTCTTCGCGTTCGCGCCCGAGCTGCCGTTCGTGCTGCTCGGCGTGGCGCTCCACGGCGTCTGCTTCGGCTGCTTCATCTTCGTCGCCTTCATGGTGGTCGACGAGCACACGACGCCCGACATCCGCGCGACCGCGCAGAATCTCTTCAACCTCGTGATCATCGGCGTCGGCATCATCGTCGGCAGCCTGTTCGCGACGAGCGTCGTCGGCAAGTATGCGGCGCGGGGGATGCCTGAAGGCCAGCTCGACTTCCAGAAGCTCTTCAGCGTGCCGATGTACATCGCGATCGCCTGCTTCGTGCTGATGCTCGTCCTCTACCCCTCGAAGAAGAAGGTCGCCTGAGGACCGTTGGCCAGCGAAGCGAACATCACCGATGTCGGCGCGCTCGACGAGTTCCGGCGCGCGCTGATCCGCTTCCGCGAGGAGCTGAACGCCGCGCTCGCGGAGGCCGACAGCGAGGTGAAGTCGACCTTCGTCTGGCTCGAGCGCGACCGCATGCTGCACTGGCGGCGCGCGGTGCCGAGGCTCGATGAGGAGCTGACGAGCGCGAAGAGCGCGCTTTTCCGCAAGGAATCGCAGACGATGGGCACCGACCAGCGGCCGTCGACCATCGATGAGAAGAAGGCGGTCGAGCGCGCCAAGCGGCGCTGCGAGGAGGCGCGCGAGCGGCTCGAGCGCACGCGGCGGTGGCTCGCGACCCTCGATCGCGATGTGTCGCTCTTCAAGAGCGCCATGAGCCCGCTCGCCACGCTCGTCGACCGCGACCTCCCCGACGCGATCCTTCGGCTCCGCAACATGTCGCTTGCCCTCGAGGCGTACCTTGCGACCCCGTCGGTGTCGCTCGGCGAGCAGCTCGAACGGGCCAGGAACCGGGTCGCCTCGATGCGCCGCGCGGGCGAAGTTCGCAACGCCGAGGAGGAGATGCAGATGGATCGCGAGAAGGCCGCGCTCGAGGCAGACGAGAAGGCGCTTGCCGAAGCGCGCGACGCGGCCGTGCGCGGCCTGAAGGGAGGGGAATCATGAGCCTCTCGGATTCCAAGGCGCGCATCACGGCCGCCCATCGCGACCTCCTCAACGCGTGGTACAAGGTCTCGGATGTGTGGCGCGACGACACCGCGCGCGTCTTCCGCGAGCGTTCCATCGAGCCGATCGACCGGTCGCTGCGGGCGGCCCTGAACGCCCTCGACGCGATGGACGAGACGCTGCGCCGCGTCCGCAACGAGTGCGGCGACCGGTAGCGGAATCACGGCCCTCGGCGCATCGCCGCGCGCCGGGGCGCGTATAGACTGCCGCCATGGCCAAAGCAATCGCCGATCCGCAGGAACTCCGCCGCTTCGCTCAGGACCTTCACCGCTTCAACGCCGAGCTGCAGGGGCAGGTGAGCGCGATGAGCGCGAAGATGGGCTCCCTGCAGGGGTCGTGGAAAGACCAGGAGCAGCAGAAGTTCGCGGAGGAGTTCGACCAGACCATGAAGGTGCTGGTGAAGTTCCTGCGCGTCTCGGAGCAGCATGTGCCGTTCCTCGTGCGCAAGGCCGAGCGGCTCGAGGAATACCTCAAGCAGCGCTGAGGTGGGTGGGTCACCGGAAATGAACGACGCGCGGCCCGTGAGGACCGCGCGTCGTGTTGTTTCAGGGTGCCGGCAGGTCAGCGGCGACGGCGGGCGACGAGGCCCGCGAGGCCGAGCAGCGCGAGCGCGCCGGGGGTGGGAACGGCGGTCAGCGAGAAGTTGTCGATCGCGAGGCCAGCGTCGTTTCCAGTCTCGTTGACGTCGGTCCAGCGGAGGAAGAGCGTCGCGCCGTCGGCCCAAGTGATGCTCGAAAGTGTGAAGGTCACCTGGGTCGTCGTCGCCGGATTGACGGGTCCGTTCGTCGCCACGGGGGCGCCGCCGACGACATCGCCTTGAGCGTCGGCGGTCATCCCGGTCGACGAAAGGAAGTCGGTCAGCGTTGCAGTCCCAGTCGAGAAGCCGTACGCGAAGGCCAGCTTGTTGAGATTCGTCGTCGAGGAGCGGAACATCATCGCGTCGAACGAGATCGTGATGGTGCTGAGCGTGGATCCGGAGTTGTTGACGAGTGCGACGCCGAAGCCCGGGACGGTCGTGCCGGACGCGAGCGAGCCGAGCGCACGATCGGGATCGGTGTTCGGCTGGGCGTAGTTGAAGATGCCGCCCGAGTTGCTCGAGCCGTCGTTCGAAGTCGCAGTGAGCGCGGTGGTGCCGGATCCGCCGATGCGCGCGGCCTGCCAAAGACCATCGAGCCCGCCGATCACGCCTTGGGCGTTGAGCACACCGCTCCCGACGATCTGCTGATTCGTCGAACCCATCGAGTCGAAGTTCTGGGTGTAGACGATGTTCGCCGAAGCGGCGGACGAGACGGCAGCGGTGAGGGTGAGGACAGAGATCAGGGTCTTCATAGGGTGCTCTGTGAACGGGAACTTTGAACACTCGGCGCGGCCTGGGGCGCCGAAACGACAGCCCGGCCCCCGAAGGGACCGACTCTGCCATTCGGGGAGGCGCAAATGGCGGGGGTGGCATGTCAGCGATCTGGGTCGAAAGTCGAAGAATTCGTCGTGGCTGCCGTGCGGCGACGCCGGAGCGCTCGCTGCCAAACCGCCGTAAACTGCGCCCGCACATGGGTTTCGCGTCCGCGACGTTTTCGCATCCGCGACCCCTCTTCATCATGAGCGCTGCATACTCAACCGACCTTCTCATTGACGGCAAGCTTTCAGGCGGCGACGCCGAGCGGCTGGTTGTGACCGATCCTGCCCGCGGCGTCGTGCTCGCCGAGGTCGGCAGCGCCTCTGCGGCGCTCGCGGGACGGGCGGCGAAGGCAAGCGGAGAGGCCGCCTCAGCAATGCGCGCCATCGCGGTCGCGAAGCGGGTTGAACTCGTGCGCGCGCTTGGGGCCGCGGTGCGCGCCGAAGCTGCGGCGTTGGCGTCGATCCTCACCGCAGAGAGCGGAAAGCCGATCGTGGAAGCACGCGGGGAGGTCGAGTACGCGGCGACCTTCTTCGACAACGCAGCGGCCGCCGCGGAGATGGCGGCGGGCGAGATGCCGGCAGCGCGCGCTGCGGATCGCCGCATCCTCGTGGTGCGCGAGCCGGTCGGCGCCACCTTCGCGATCACGCCGAGGAACTTCCCGCTGGCGATGATCGCGCGCAAGCTTGCGCCCGCGCTCGCGGCGGGTTGTTCGCAGGCCGTGAAGCCGGCCGAGGAGACACCGCTTGCCGCGCTCGCCTGTGCGCGCCTCTACGAGCGCGTTGCGAGGGAAGTCGGGGCGCCCGCCGGAGCGTTCAGCGTGGTCGTCGGA
>JBKCZS010000272.1:0-5779 GCA_046337925.1 bacterium
CCCCACTCGCGACTCACGCCTTGCCCGCCGGCCGCTCCGGCGCGGGCAGCCTGGCCTTGCGCGAGCGCTAGACGCGGCCGTTGTCGCCGATGTTGATGACCTTGACGGTCACGACATCGCCGACCTTGACCTGCTCGGTCACATTCTTGACATAGCCGTGCGCGAGCTCGCTGACATGGACCATGCCGTCCGTGCCGGGGGCGAGCTCGACGAAGCAGCCGAAGTCCTTGATGGCGACGACCTTGCCCGTGTAGACCGCGCCGACCTTGATCTCGGCGCCGAGCGCCTCGACCGCGGCGCGCGCCTGGGCCGACTTCGCGGCGTCCGAGCACGCGATGAAGACGGTGCCGTCTTCCTCGACATTGATCGTGGCGCCGGTCATCTCCTGGATGCCGCGGATCGTCTTGCCGCCCGGTCCGATGAGCTTGCCGATCTTCTCCGGGTCGATCTTGACGATCGTGATGCGCGGAGCGAGCGGCGAGATGTCGGCGCGGGGCTTGGCGATGACCTTCTCCATCTCGGCGATGATGTGGAGACGGCCGACCTTCGCCTGCTCGAAGATCGTCTCGATCTCGGCGACCGACAGTCCGCGGGCCTTGAGGTCGAGCTGGATGCCGGTGATGCCCTCGCGGGTGCCGGACACCTTGAAGTCCATCTCGCCGAAGAAGTCTTCCTCGCCGATGATGTCGGTGACATGCGTCACCTTGCCGTCGGTGTCGGTGAACCGACCGACCGAGATGCCGGCGCAGGTGTTGCGGATCGGGACGCCGGCGTCCATGAGCGCGAGGCAGCCGCCGCAAACACTTGCCATCGACGAGGAGCCGTTCGACTCGGTGATGTCGCTGACGAGGCGGATGGTGTAGGGGAAGTCCTCGCTCGTCGGCAGGATGCCGAGGAGCGAACGCTCCGCGAGCGCGCCGTGGCCGATCTCGCGGCGGCCGGGGCCCATGATGCGGCCGGCTTCACCGGTGCAGAACGGCGGGAAGTTGTAGTGGAGGTAGAACTTCTTCGCGTACTCGGCGAGGAGGCCGTCGACGATCTGCTCGTCCTTGACGGTGCCGAGGGTGCAGGTGACGAGCGACTGGGTCTCGCCACGCTGGAAGAACGCCGAGCCGTGGGTGCGCGGGAAGACCTCGACCGCCATGTCGAGCTGGCGGATCTCGTTCAGCTTGCGGCCGTCGGCGCGGATCGAGTGCTGCGCGACCAGGTAGTGCGTGATCTTCTTCTCGAGAAGACGGAGCGCTTCCTTGGCCTGCTTCTGCTTCTTCTCCGCCTCGACATGATCCGAGTACGGGATGCCGGCAGGAATGGAGAAGTGGGTCTTGATGACCTCGCCCTTGATCGCATCGACCGCGTCGTTGCGCTCCTTCTTGCTCTTGATCTTGCGAGCCTCGACCAGGCGGTCGTAGGCCACTTCCTTGCACTTCTTCATGACCTCGTCGCTCGGCGTGTTGAGCTCGCCCATGCGGACGGCGGGAGCGCCGCACTTCGCGCGGAGCTCTTCCATCAGCTCGAGGATCGGCTTGATGCCCTCGTCGTAGCCGAACTTGATCGCGGCGACCATGGTGGCCTCCGAGACCTCGGCGGCGCCGACTTCGATCATGTTGATGCCGTCCTTGTGGCCGGACAGCACGAGGTCGAGGTCGCTGAACTCAAGCTGCGCCTGCGTGGGGTTGAGCACGAAGCGCTCGCCCTGCTCGGTGATGATGCGGCCGACGCGGACGGTCGCGACCGGGCCGAGGTAGGGGGCGTCGGTGATGTAGAGCGCGGCCGACGCAGCGGTGCACGCGAGGACATCGGAGTCGTTCTGGCCGTCGTGCGACATGACCCACGCCTGGAGCTGGATCTCGTCGCAGAAACCCTCGGGGAAGAGCGGACGGATCGGGCGATCCATCATGCGCATCGTGAGGACTTCCTTCTCGTTCGGCTGGCCTTCACGCTTGCGGAAGCCGCCGGGGAACTTGCCCGCGGCGCCGGTCTTCTCGCGGTAGTCGCAGGTGAGCGGGAAGAAGTCGATGCCCGCGCGGGGGTTGGCGCGGACGCAGGTCGCGAGGACCCAGGTGTCGGCGTAGCTGGCGATGACGGCGCCGCTCGCGAGCTTGGCCACGCGGCCAGTCTCGAAGCGGAGCGTGCGCCCGCCGATGTTCTTCTCAACGATGGTGACTGCCATGACTGGATCTCCTGATGCCGCGTCGATCGCGGCGTTGCGGGCGCCCTGCGCCCTGTGCTGAAATGGAAGGAAGCTGGGAAGATCGCGCTGCCGGCGTGCAATGCACAGCACGGGCGCGAGCGCGCCGCGAATGCGGAAAAGACGCGGGGCCGAAATGATCGCCTTCGGGCGAAACGCAGGCTCCGGCCCCACGCCGCGGTCGCGGCGCGCGGACGGTTACTTGCGGAGGCCGAGGCGCTTGATGAGCGAGAGGTAGCTCTCGCGGTCGGTCGAAGCGAGGTACTTCAGCAGGCTGTTGCGCTTGCCGACGAGGAGAAGAAGGCCGCGACGCGACGCATGATCCTTCTTGTGGGTCTTGAAGTGATCCTGGAGTTCCGCGATGCGGGCGGTGATGGCCGCGACCTGCACCTCGGTCGATCCGGTGTCCTTCGCGTGATGACGGCTGGCTTCGACGATGTTCTTCATAAGGGTTCCTGAGTTGGCGGCATTCCCGCCGCCCGAGTTCCTACGGGTGAGTGAGGATCGAAGAGGATACAGGAACCCGCCGCGCAGCCGCAAGGGGGGACGCGGCAGGGGCTTGCGACGGCGCAAGGTTCTCGGAACCAAATCGGGCTTTCCGGGCAGCCGCCGCCCGTGGATGGTCTATTCTCCGCGCCTCTCCCCGCTCGATCCGAGGACCGCATGACCGCGACCAAGACGCCGCTCGAGACAGCCACCGCAGAGTACTTCGCCGAAGCCGCCAAGATCGAGGAAGGCGGCGGCGCCTCGGGCATCGAGCGCCAGCACCGGAACGGCCGGCTGACGGCGCGAGAGCGGCTCGCGCTGCTCGCCGACAAGGGCACCCGCGCCATGGAATGCGGTCTCTTCAGCGCGTGGCGCATGTACCGGGAGTACGGCGGCGCGCCGGCTGCGGGGGTGGTGACCACCATCGCCGAAGTCGACGGCCGACTCGCCATGGTGATCGCGAACGACGCCACCGTGAAGGCGGGCGCGTTCTTCCCGATGACCTGCAAGAAGATCATCCGCGCGCAGGCGATCGCCGAGCGCGCGCGGCTGCCGCTCCTCTACTTGGTCGACAGCGCGGGCGTCTTCCTCCCGCTGCAGGAAGACGTGTTCCCCGACACCGACGACTTCGGCCGCATCTTCCGGAACAACGCCGTCATCAGCGCGCAGGGAATCCCGCAGATTGCGGCGATCATGGGCAACTGCGTCGCGGGCGGAGGCTACCTGCCGGTCCTGTGCGACACGCTCTTGATGACCGAAGGCAGCGGCCTCTACCTCGCGGGCCCCGCGCTTGTGAAGGCTGCGATCGGCCAGGAGGTCTCGAGCGAGGAGCTCGGCGGCGCCGAGATGCACGCGCAGATCTCGGGCACGATCGACTTCCGCGAGAAGGACGACCCCGCGTGCATCGAGCGCCTGCGGCGCGTGTTCAGCGCGGTGCGCACGGCGCCTGCGAAGGCGCGCGCGCCGTTTGCGGCGGTCGCGCCTGCGCGCGGCGCCGATGAGATCACCAAGGTCTTCCGCAGCGAGCCGGGTGCGCAGTACGACATGGTCGAGCTGATCTCGTGCTTCGTCGACCGCGACAGTTTCGACGAATACCGCGCGGAATACGGGCGTTCGCTCGTGTGCGGCTATGCGCGCATCGGCGGGTTCCCGTGCGGCATCGTGGCGAACCAGAAGAAGTTGACGCAGCGCAAGATGCCGGGCGGCAAGGCGGGTCCGTCGAGTGCGACCAACATGCCGGCCGTGATCTACGACGACAGCGCCGACAAGAGCGCGCGCTTCATCATGGATTGCAACCAGAAGGGCCTGCCGATCCTCTTCGTCACCGACACGACCGGCTTCATGGTCGGCCGCGACAGCGAGCAGGGCGGCATCATCCGCTCGGGCGCGAAGATGGTGAACGCGATGTCGAACTGCGTGGTGCCGAAGATCTCGCTCGTCGTGGGCGGAAGCTACGGCGCGGGAAACTACGCGATGTGCGGACGCGCGTTCGATCCGCTGCTCACGCTCGCGTGGCCGGGCGCGCGCTTCGCCGTGATGGGCGCGGCGCAGGCCGCCGGCACGCTGCTCTCGATCGACCTCGCCGCCCGCGAGCGGAAGGGCGAGAAGATCGACGAGGAGATGCGCAAGCAGCTCTTGGCCGCGATCACCGCAAGCTACAACGAGCAGCAGGACATCCGCTATGCGGCGAGCCGCGGCTGGGTCGACCGCATCATCGATCCGAAGGAGACGCGCGCGGAGCTCGAGCTCGCGCTTGCGGTCGCGGCACAGGCGCCTGCGCAGCAGAGCGGCATCTACCGCACGGGCGTGCTGCAGACCTGACGGCGCTCAGCGGCGACGGCGCGTGCGCGCGAGCGCCGCAAACGCGAGTGCGGCGCCCGCTGCGGGAGCCGGGACCGGCGTGAACTCGATCTCGAGGCGCGGCGCGACGCCGCCGAACGCGGCGCTGTCGGCGCTGTCGAAGCGACGCGCGGTGGCGTTCGCCGATTCGTCGCCGAGGATGAACCAGCCGAGATTCGCCGAGGGATTCGCGAGATACGCCTGCACATCGGCGATGAGTCCCGCGCCCGACCAGCTCTGGAGTCCGCTCGTCGTGGTGAGAAGCGACGCGCTCGCGGCGGTGAAGTCGCCGCCTGCGTTCTGCCAGAACGCGCCGCCGCCAGCGCCGTCCGCGCTTGCGTGCAGCCACGTCGCGTCGCCGGCGAGCGTGGGAGCGCCCGAGGCCTCGGTGCTCTCTGGGTCGCTTGCGCCCGCCGTCCACGCCGTGAGCGCGCGGTGCACGGTCATCGTGCGGTTGCCGCCGTTGGCCTGCGTCACATTGAGAATGAGGCGGACCGACGTGATCGTGGCGTCCGCCGGCACGAACGCGCCGATGTCGAACCAGAGCACGGACCGGCGCACGAGTCCTTGGTTCGTCCTGCCTGCGAAGAGGTACTGGCCCGCGCCGTTCGCGAGCGATCCATCGGTCGACTGGTACAGCGTGGCGTCGCGCGAGGCGGAAATCGACGCGAGATCGCCGTGCGCCATCGGCGTCGATGCGGCGATCGAAAGAATGACGACAGCGCTCCCTCTCAAGTCGAGGCCCTCCTCGGATACCTTGCAGCCGAACGCCGCCGACGCAAGGCCGCGCGGAGCAATCGCATGAAATCGCTGGTGATCGCCACATCGAATCCGCACAAGGTCGAGGAGATCGGCGCCGTTCTCGGACAACTCGGGATCCAGTGCCTCCCGCTCGGAGACCCCGGCATCCCGGAGCCGAAGGAAGATGGCGCGACGTTCGAGGCGAATGCGCGCATCAAGGCGATTGCCTACGCAAAGGCGCTCGGATGCACGGTGCTCGCCGATGACTCCGGGCTCGAGGTCGATGCGCTTGGGGGTGCGCCCGGGGTTCACAGCGCGTACTACGCGGGCGTCGGCGCGACGCGCGCCGAGCGCGACCCCGCGAACAACGCGAAGCTCCTCAAGGCGCTCGAAGGCGTGCCCGATGCGCAGCGCACCGCGCGCTGCGTGTGCGTCCTCTGCATCGCGCGGCCGGACGGCACGATTCTCGCCGAATCGCGCGGCACCGTCGCTGGCGTGATCGGCCACGCGCCGCGCGGCGTGAAC
>JBKCZS010000273.1:0-44788 GCA_046337925.1 bacterium
TCGCGGCTGCGGCCGCTCCCTTTGGCGATCGGACAGCAACGGATGCCCGTTGTTTGAGCGGCCGCGGCTGCCGGCAATCTCTTCTGCGGTTCGGCGGCGCCGGATGGCCCGCTGTCCGGCAGCACCAACGCAACCCGCCGCGTTACGCTTCGTGCATGCAGGACTGGCGCGATGTCTCGGTGTGGCAACGGCTGGCGGCCGAGGGCGACGCGCTTCTCGCGGCGGCCGACGCCGCGCTGGCGCCCGGCGACGCGGTGGCGACGCCGGCGGCGATCGCCCGCCTGCGCAAGACGCATGACGCTGCGATGGTCGCAGCCGCGTTCGAGCTCGTCGCAGCCCGGCGGAGGGCGCGTGCGAAGTTCGCGAACGCGGCCGGACTCTGGTGCGATGTCGCCGGCGTCGAGCAGGCTTCCGACGAGCGAGTCGCCGCGTGGAAGGCCGCGAGGATGCGCGAGACGCTCGGCGCGGGCGCGGCGATCGCCGATCTCTGCTCGGGCATCGGTGGCGACGCGATGGCGCTCGCGGCGGCGGGGCTCTCGGTGACGGCCGTCGATCTCGATCCGCGCCGCGCGTGGATGACCTTGCGCAATGCCGGCTGCGCGGTCGAGAGCGTCGACGCCGAGAGCGTGACGCTCGCCGGCGCCGCGATCCATGCCGACCCGGCGCGCCGCGACGAGGCGGGCGGGGCCCGCTCGTGGAGTCTCGACGATCACAGGCCGGGGCGCGCGTGGATCGAGCGTGCCCTGCGCGAGCCACGCGCGGCGGCCATCAAGTTCTCGCCCGGGGTCGATCGCCGCGCGTTCGGCGACGCTCCGATCGAGTGGGAGTGGATCGAGTCGGACGGAGCGCTTGTCCAGGCCGTTGCGTGGAGCGGCGCATATGCGCGATCGCCGCGCGCCACGCGCGCCACGCGTCTCTCGCGCGCCGGAGCCGCCGTCACGATCGGCGGACTCCCCGACGATGCGCGCGCCGACCGGATCGGCGTCGATCCTCGGCTCGCGGCCGGAATGCTCGTGTCGGAGCCGACGGCGGCGCTCGAGCGCGCGCAGCTGCTCACGGAGGCGGCCGCAGGCACAGGTGCGCGCGAACTCGCACGATCGCTCGGGTTGCTCGCGAGCAGCGCGCCGCTCGACCAGCGCTGGTTCGAATCGTTCGCGTTCGTCGCCGAGTGCGGCGCCGACCCCGCATCGATCGCGCGGGCCCTCGCGGACCACGGACTCGTCGCGCGGAGCGTGCGCGTGCGCGGCCGCGCGATCGACGCCGATGCGACGACGCGCGCGATCGCCGCGAAGAGTCACGGCGACGCCGTGGTCTTCGCATGGCGCGAAGGCGCCGGCGTCCGTGCGATCCTGACGCGCGTCACTTCTTGACGGGCGCGCCTGGCTTCTTCAGCGTGTCGAGCCGCTCGAGTCGCGCCTCGGGAACGATGCCGCTCTTGACCGACTGCTCGAGGATGTCTTCGTTGATGGAGCCCCCATCCTTCGGACTTTCCTTCGAGCCTTCCTTCGAGCCATCATCGAGCGAACCGCAGCCGCAGAACGCCTGCGCGAGCTTCACGCAGGTGGTGTCCCACTCGGTGATGCAGCAGGTCTCGTCGAACGAGCAGACCAGCGCACAGCACTTGGCGTTGTTGCAGCACGGCGTGTCGTGCTCGTGGCAGCAGCTGCCAGCGTCGGGATCGCCGCAGCTCAGGCCGCCGCCGCAGAGCGTGTCGCACTCGGCGTTGGCGATCGCTGCGCAGATCGCATCCCAGACGACCTCGCAGCAGGTCTGGTCGATGGCGCACACCGTATTGCAGCAATCGAGGTCGCTGCAGTTGGCGTTGTTGTGCGGGAGGCAGCAGTTTCCTGCTTCGGGCGTGCCGCAGAGCGGATCCGGGCAGGCCGTTCCGCAGGCGGGCGTGATGTTCGCCGTCGCGGCGCAGAACTCGTCCCAACGCACATCGCAGCAGAAGATGTCGACGAGACAGACCGCTTCGCAGCAGGCGAGGTCGTTGCACCACGGCGTGTCGCGCGGGGTGCAGCAGTCGCCCGAGCAAAGCCCGCCGCAACCGGCCTGGTAGCGCTCGCAGCCGGCGGTCGTGTAGATCTTCTCGACGCAGGTCTGGTCCCATTCGGCCTCGCAGCAGAAGGGATCGATGTCGCACACGGCGTCGCAGCAATCCTCGTCCGAGCAGGAAGGGCTCGGGTGGGCGATGTTGCATCCCGGGATGCCGAAGTCGCCGCACTGCGGGACATCGTCCTGGCAGAGCTTGCGGGCCTGCTCGGCGCAGGCCTCGGTCCACGCGATACTGCAGCAGCCCTCGAACTCCTCGAGCGCGCAGACCGCCTCGCAGCAGGCGGCGTTGCTGCAGCCGCGGGTGTCGTGCGAGTTGAAGCAGTTGCCGGAGACCGGCAGCCCGCATCCGCCTTCGCAGGTCACGCGGGCGGCCGCCACGCACGACGAATCCCAACGGACATCGCAGCAGTACGGCTCGAAGCGGCACACCGCCTCGCAGCACGACGCATCGTTGCAGTACGGCGTGGTCTTCGAGGTGAAGCAGTCGCCGGCGCAGTTGTTTCCGCAGTCAGGGAATCCGCAGCAGGTCTGGCGCGCGATCGCGGCGCAGCCCGCATCCCACACCACGGTGCAGCAGGTCGGGTCGATGTTGCAGACGCCCGAGCAGCAGACCTCGTCTTCGCAGCCCGCGGTTTCGCTACGCGCCTCGAAGCAGCTGCCCTCGCAGGGGCAGCGCCAGGTGTCGAGCGGCGAGCAGAGGGTCCGCGCGGCAGAGGCGCAGGCCGAGCTCCAGGTCTCCTC
The DNA here is from genome assembly GCA_046337925.1 of bacterium. Taxonomy (GTDB): domain Bacteria; phylum Planctomycetota; class Phycisphaerae; order Phycisphaerales; family SM1A02; genus QWPT01. The sequence goes on from JBKCZS010000273.1 coordinate 2,800, forward strand.
GCAGCAGAGCGGGTCAGCGGCGCAGACGATGGTGCAGCAGGTCGCGTCGCGGCAGCCGGGATTCGCGTGCGCGCTTCCGCACTCGCCCTGGCCCGGGCAGGTCGCGAAGCCGACGCAGACGGCCTTCGCCTTGTCGACGCAGTTCTCGTTCCAGCCGAAGCTGCAGCAGATCGGGTCGACCGCGCAGACCGCCTCGCAGCAGGCCTGGTCGGAGCAGCCCGGTCCGTGCACCTCGAGCGGCGAGCCGGAAGAGGGGCAGTTCGGGAAGCTGATGTCGCAGCTGATCGACGCTCCGACGGCGCAGGTCTCGTCCCACGCGCGCGAGCAGCAGGTCGGGTCGACCGCGCAGATCAGCGCGCAGCACTCCTCGTCCTCGCAGTTGGGCACGAAGCTCGGCACCGAGCACGGACGCGTGCGCGGATCGCCGCAACTGACGGTGCTGTCGAGGCAGATGGTTCCTGCGTTGAGCACGCAGAAGAGATCCCACTCGACCGCGCAGCAGGTCGGATCGATCGCGCACACATCGTTGCAGCATTCCGCGTCGAGGCACGAGGGCGTGCCGTGCGGGAAGAAGCAGCTTCCCGCCTCGACATCGCCGCAGCCGTTGCACGCGGCCACCGCGCGCAGCGCGCAGTCGGCATCCCAGGTCACATCGCAGCAGGTCGGGTCGAAGGTGCAGACCGCCGCGCAGCAGGCGGCATCCGAGCAGCCCGGGCCGTCGTGCTTGACGAAGCAGCTGCCGGTCGCTTCCGAGCAGGTGAGGTTGATGTCGGGGTTCAGGCTCAGCGCGCAGTTCGAGACCGCGAGCTGCGTGCAGGTGTAGTCCCAGCTGACATTGCAGCAGAACGGGTCGACCGAGCAGACCTTGTCGCAGCAGATGAAGTCGTTGCAGCCCGGGGTGATGTGCACGGCCTTGCAGGAGAGGTTCTGCCCGGGGATCGGGCCGTTGTCGCCGCAGCGGCACTTCGGGAGGTTGCAGAGGCTTCCCGGCGCGGTCGCGAGATCGGCGCACACGGTGTCCCAGCGCGTCGAGCAGCAGAACGGATCGAAGGCGCAGACGGCTTCGCAGCACTGGCGGTCGTCGCAGTACGGGCCTTCGTGCTGGTAGCAGCAGCTGCCCGCGCGCGGGTTGCCGCAGGTGAAGCAGTACTGCGCGGCCCAGTCGACGCAGGTCTGGTCCCAGGTGACCGTGCAGCAGTTCGGGTCGATCGAGCAGACCTGCTCGCAGCAGGCCTGATCGGCGCAGTTGGGGTTCTCATGGACGCCGAGGCAGCTGCCGGTGGCGGGCTCGCCGCACTCGTCGGTCAGCGAGATGGCGAGATTGACGCAATCCTTGTCCCACGCGGTGTCGCAGCACTGCGGATCGATCGCACAGACGGCCTCGCAGATCGTGCCGGTGCTGCACGACGGCGTCGGATGCGCAACGAAGCAGCTTTCCTTCACGCTGCCGCAATCCGAGCAGAACTTGGTCGCAAGCTGCACGCAGATCTCGTCCCAGGCGACTTCGCAGCAGGACGGCTCGATCGCGCAGACGAGCGTGCAGCACGACGCGTTGCTGCAGCCAGGGGCGAGCAGGTTCGCGGTGAAGCAGTCGTTGGTGGAGTTGGCGCAGCCCTGCGCCGAGGCGCTGCGGGCTGTGGCGACGATCGCACAGAGAAAGACGAACGCGCGTGCCGCGGCGAGGCCGTGGCCGACGAGAGTGTGGCTGGCGAGAGTATGGCCAGCGAGAGCGTGGCGAAGGGATCGGAGAATGCGCATGGGAGCGGGGGTGTCGTTGGGTGGTCGGAATCGCATCGTCACGGATTGATGGTGACGCGCGTCATGCCGCGGTTGAGGCCGGCGGAATCGTTGAACGGTGCGCCGACGAGCCCGAAGCTCGTGACCGAGGAAGTCGAGTAGCCGAACTCGTCGCCGCTGGCGGGCGAGAAGGCGGTGCGGGAGGTCGCGGAGAAGGTGCCGGTCGTGCCGAAGGTGCGGCTCACGACATACACCCTGCCTGCGTCGAGGCGCGTCGCGGAGCCGACGGCGACATCGGCCTTCGGGGCGCCGACGGTGACGACCCACGCCGTGCCGCTTGCCGAGAGCGCGACGGAGACGCTCGAGCCGAACGCGTCGCCAGGCTGCGCATCGGCGGGTTGGAACGAGCCGCGGAAACTCCACGCCGTCGTTCCGCCCGTGCCCGTTGCGCGCTCCCACAGGTAGATGCGCCCGCGACCGTCGTCATCGCCCGGGGCGCCGACGACGGCAACCGCCGTCGGTGCGGTGACGGGGGTCGTGGTACGCGTGGCGATCGCGACGGAGGTGCCGAAGCTCGAGCTCGAGACGGGACGCTCGTAGACATACGCCGCACCCTTGTCTTCGGAACGGCCCGGGGCGCCCGCGATGAACACCACGCGGGCGTTGCCGGTGGTCGGCACGCGCCCTGCGAGCGCGACCGAGCTTCCGAACTCGTCGCCGTCGACGGGCGCCGACAGCGTGCGGAGCACATGGAATGCCGGCGTGTTGTTCGACTGGTTGCGGACGACATAGACGCCGCCCTGCCCGTTGTTGCGGCCGGGTGCGCCGACGACGATCGTCTCGCCGTTCTCGGTGGGACTGCGTGCGATCGAGACCGAGTAGCCGAAGAGCGAGTACGCGCCGGAGCCGCTGCCACCGGTCGCGGGCGGCGAGTATCGCCACGGGGCGCCGCCGCTCGAGACGGTCTGCGCCCAGTTGCCGGAGCCATCTTCCTCGAAGAGGTAGATCGCGCCCTTCGACTGGTAGTTGCCCGTGCCGACCGACTGGTTCCAGCGGAACGCGCCGACCGCTGCGTAGTTGCGCGCGGGGTAGGCGGGCGTTGTGTTCGCGGGGCGCTTGAGCACCGAGATCGCGCGGCCGAAGAACGCGTTCTGCTGCGGATCGCTTGCGCGCAGCACCTTCGCGGCGGCGAGGTTCGGCACGCCGGCGGTCATGGGCACGACCCACGCTGCGCCCGCGTTCGGCGCTCCGACATCGTTGCCAGGCGCGCCGAGACCGAGGAGGACGGCGGGATCGCCCGCGCGCACGCTCGCGGAGACGCTCGTTCCGAAGGTGTCGAGCACGCCCGTCTCGGTGACGGTGAACTGGGTCTCGGTGAGCGGGCACTCGTCGGGCACGCCGTTGCCGTTCGTGTCCTGGCTGATGCCGAGCGCGATGTCGCAGCTGTCGGGGATGCCGGTCAGGTTGCAATCGGGGACGACGCCGCTCGCGATCGCCACGCTGTCGAGGATTCCGTCGCCGTCGCAGTCGGGCTCGGGTCCTTCCGAGCAGCGGTAGCCGGCGACCTCCACCGAGGTGAAGCTCATGCTGCGCGCGTTGTTCGCGGTTGCCGTTCCGGTCGCCTCGCCGAGGAACTCGACGGACGGATTCGAGAAGTAGGGGATCTCGGTGCCGGGAGGCAGCGCCATCAGCGTGCGGTAGGTGGTGCCGCCGGAGTTGAAGCGGTAGGCGTTCGAGAACGGGAAGGCGCCGCTGCAGGCGGGAGCCGAGTCGCCGACCGCGTCGCAGCAGCCCATGTTGGTCGCGAGCGCCCGCGCGAGGGCGAAGCCGCCCTGCGTGCCGACCACGCTGAAGCCGAGGGCCTGGTTGCCGACGCCGATGTAGGCCACGGCTCCGTTCTCCGAGCCGCTGTAGAGCGCGACCAGATCCGCGCGCTTGTCGTCGCGCTCGGCGTGCACGGCGTCGGCCCATCCGTCGGTGGGGTTCGCGAGCTGCGCGAGGTCGGTCGCAAGCGATCCCGTGCCCGGCTGATCGGTCTCGAAGAATCCGACCGAGCGGAACTTCGGCGCGCTCAGCGAGTTCACCTGCGCGAGGTTCATGCGCTGCAGGTCGGCGAGCACCGCGGCCTGCATCGCATCGAGCGAGGCGTAGTCGGCGAGGAAGTCGGGTGTGTAGGCGAAGAGGACATCGATGGTCGAACCGTTGTCGTCGCAGCCGTCGCCCGCGACGCCGCCGTCGCTTCCCGCGAGTTCCGCGGGCGGATCGATCGGCGTCAGCAGGCTGTGCGCGTCGATCCCGTCGAGCGCCGTCCAGTGTTCGCCCGCGATGCCGGCCTGATCGAAGCCGGTTGCGAGCGACCACTGCTCGAACCGCCCGTCGAGATTCGCGCGGAGAGAACCGCTGACGCTGCCGTTGCGCAGCACGATCTCCGCGGAGCTGCCGCTCGTCGCGTCAGAGAAGCTGAAGCCGAAGGCGTCGTCGGCGATCCAGCCGCGATCGATCAGCGTGAGTTCGATCGTGCGCGCTCCCGGAAGCGCGAAGACGAGCGATTGCCCGATCTCGAGCTGCGCGGCCGCGAGGCGGGGGAACTCCCAGCGGAAGTCCGGCGCGCCGAGCGCATCGACCTCCGAGTAGAAGCGGGCGTCGGCGCCCAGCTTGGCGATGCGCGCGCCGTCCGCGTCGACCGGCTCGAACTGCGCCCCGGTGCCGCGGAAGGCGAGGCTCGTCGGCGCCAATGCCACGATCGAGGCGAATGCGGTGAGCGTGACCAGCGCCTTGGCGCGTCGTGCGGGGTACTTCATGTCGGCAGGCATCGGTGCTCGTCTTCTCGCGTGTTCGGTCATGTGGATGCGGCGCGCCGGGCGCAGTCCCTGTGCGAACCGATGGTTTCGGGACGCAGTGAACGCCGCCGCCCGCGTGCAGGAAACCTGCGCCCGAGCGATCCATCCCCAAGGTACGCGCGATCCGAGTTCGCTCGCGGGCGGTTCGGACAACGCCGAACCGAATCCGAAAGGTTCCCTCGAAGACGGAGACGGTCGCACCGCCCGCCGAAACCGCACGAATCGGCATCATCCCCTCTCCGCGCCACAATGCAAGCCAACCGCCGCCCAAGGCGGGATTTCCGACGAATCCGCGGCCCCGTCAACGAGTCCGAAGCCGCCCGGTCAGGAGTCCCCGGTCTTCGCGCCGAGGCCGCCGAAGCGTCGGTCTCGGGAGCCGAACGCCCGGATCGCCCCGTGGAAGTCGGCCTCGGTGAAGTCGGGCCAGAGGACCTCGGTGACATGGAGTTCGGCGTAGGAGATCTGCCAGAGGAGGTAGTTCGAGATCCGCATCTCGCCCGCCGTCCGCACCAGGAGGTCCGGGTCGGGGATTCCCGCCGTGTAGAGGCGGCTCGCGAGGGCGTCCTCGTCGACCGACTCCGCCGAGCGCGTCCCCGCGGCGACTTCTCGGGCGAGCGCGCGGGCGGCGTCGGCGATCTCGGTCCGAGAGCCGTAGTTGAGCGCGAGGCAGAGCGTGAGCCCCGTCTGGTGCGCGGTCGCCCGCTCGGTCTCGTCGAGTTCGGCGAGCACTTCGGCGGGCAGCCCCTCGCGCCGGCCGATGCGGCGGAAGCGGATGTTCTCGCGGAGCATCGTGGCGCGCTCCTGACGGAGGAACTCGCAGCAGAGGAGCATGAGCGCCTCGACCTCGTCGGCGGGGCGCTTCCAGTTCTCGCTCGAGAACGAGTAGAGGGTGATGGCCTCGAGGCCGATTCGAGCCGCCTCGGTCACGACGCGCCGCACCGCCTTGACGCCCTCGCGGTGACCGGCGGCGCGGGGAAGGCCGCGCGCCTGTGCCCAGCGGCCGTTGCCGTCCATGATGACCGCGATGTGGCGCGGCCAGCGCGGGCGCGGCAGGTCCGCCAGCGCGGGGGGAGTGCTGGGAGGCTCGTGCGCGTTCATCGCGGTTCAGCGGACGCTGGCGAAACGCTGCGTCGACTCGAAGGTCTGGTTGCGCTCGGGACCGACGCTCACGAGTTCGACGGGGATTCCGACGAAGTCCTCGACGAAGCCGAGGTACGCCTGCGCCTCGCGCGGGAGGTCCTCGCGGTCGGTGCAGGTGGTGAGCTCGCGCTGCCAGCCTGCGAAGGTCTCGTAGACGGGCGTGAACCCGTGCATGCGCTCCGCGTCGGGAATGAAGCGGTCGGTCACGGTGCCGTCGGTGCGGCGGTAGCCGACGCAGATCTTGAGTTCATCGAAGCCGGAGAGGACATCGAGCAGCGTGCATGCGATGGCGTCGGCGCCGCAGACCATCACCGAGTACTTGACCGCGACGAGATCGAGCCAGCCGCAGCGGCGCGGGCGTCCCGTGGTGGTGCCGTACTCGCGGCCGCGCTTCCTGATGCGCTCGCCGGTCTCGTCGAGGAGTTCGGTGACGAACGGCCCGCCGCCGACGCGGGTCGAGTAGGCCTTCATGATGCCGTAGACCTTGCCGATCTCGCGGCCCGGCACGCCGGAGCCTGCGGGGATGCCGAGCGTCGAGCAGTTCGAGCTCGTCACATACGGGAAGGTGCCGTGGTCGATGTCGAGGAGGCACGCGTTCGCGCCCTCGAACAGCACGCTGCGGCCGGCCTTGATCTCGTCGTGCACGAGGTAGACGGTGTCGGTGATGTGCGGGCGCAGCTTCTCGCCGGCGGCGGCGAAGCGGTCGGCGAGCACGCGCGGCACGAGCGGGGTCACATTCGCGCCGAGCGCCTCGAGTTCGGCCATGCGCAGGCCGCAGATCGTCTCGAGCTTGCGGAGAAGGAGCGCGTGGTCGAGGAGGTCGCCCATGCGCAGCGCGGTCGAGCGGCGGACCTTGTCGGAGTAGGCCGGGCCGATGCCGCGGCGCGTCGTGCCGATCTGGCCGGCGCCCGTCTTGCCGGAGCGCTTCTCGAGGAGTTCCTCGAGCGCTGCATCCTGCTCCTTGTGGTAGGGCATGACGACATGCGCGCGGTCGGAGACGCGGAGGTTCGCGCCGACCTCGACGCCGCGCTTGCGGAGACCCTCGATCTCCTCGAGGAGCTTCTCCGGGTCGACCACCACGCCGTTGCCGACGATGTTGACCTTGCCCGCGCTCAGGATGCCTGACGGGATGAGGTGCAGCGCGTAGCGCTCGGTGCCGACCTGCACGGTGTGACCCGCGTTCGCGCCGCCGTTGTAGCGCACGATGCAGTCGTAGCGGCTCGTGAGAAGGTCGACGATCTTGCCTTTGCCTTCATCGCCCCATTGGAGGCCGACGACGGCGGCGTGGGGGACGGCACGAGCGGGTGCCGAGGCCCGATTGTGGGTGGTTTCCTGCTTCAAGCGCGCATTGTAACACGCGGCCGCGACCGTTCGGCTCGGGGCGTCCGTCACCGACCTGAAGGTGACAGCCGCCGCTCTCTCAAGGAAAGCGGCGGCCTGGGTGGATTGCGGTTTCGGAGGAGACCGGCGTCAGCCGGCCTTCTTCTGCGGTGGCTGCTGGCCGTTGGCCGGCGGAGCGCCGCCTTCGGCGCGGACGGCGGGAATGCGGATGTTCGATCCGCAGCCGCGACAACGAACGACCTTTCCGCGGGCGGCCCCTGGAACGGCGAGCACGCGCTGGCATCCGAGGTTCGGACACATGATTCGGACGACATCTTCGTTGGCTGGCATCGCTATCTCCTCTGGCAGGGCATGAAACGCCCTACAAGAGTGGGCATCGGTGTTCAGGCGCCGCTGCTTGAGGGGGACCCACGAGAACGGCGGAAATTGCGCCTCGGATCGGGAAACCCCGCGCGCCCCTATCCTCCCCCCATGGCGAGCGGCAAGGCCAACCTGCGACTTCACGACGGCGAGGCGGTCCGGTCCGCGCCTTCGGTGCCGCTCGGCCGCGTGCTGCCCGAGGGGCGGATGCGGGTGCGCGGGCTCTATGTCCATGTTCCGTTCTGCTTCCACAAGTGCCACTACTGCGACTTCTACTCGTTCGTCGACCGCGAGGGCCGCAGCGGCGCGTACCTCGAGCGCCTCGCGAGGGACATCGCGTGGACGCTGGCGCGGGTCGAGGGCGAGATCGACACGGTGTTCGTGGGCGGCGGCACGCCGACGCTGTTGACCGCCGACGAACTGCGCGTGCTGACCGGCGAGATCGCGCGGCTGCCGCTTGCGCGCGATGTCGAGTGGACGGTCGAGGCGAACCCGGAGACGCTTGACCGCGAGAAGGCCGATGTGCTCGCGGCTCGCGGCGTCAACCGAGTGTCGATCGGCGCGCAGAGCTTCGACCCGAAGCATCTCAAGACGCTCGAGCGCTGGCATGACCCCGCGAATGTCGTGCGGGCGGCCGAGGTGCTGCGCGCGGCGGGGCTGTCGAACTTCAACCTCGACCTCATCTTCGGCGTTCCCGGCCAGACGCTCGACGAGTGGCGCGCGGACCTTGCGCAGGCGCTTGCGCTGTCGCCCGAGCATCTCTCGTGCTACGGCTTGACCTACGAGCCGAACACCGCGATGACGAAGCGCCTGCTCAAGGGCGAGTTCGAGCCGTGCGACGACGAGGTCGAGGCCGCGATGTACGACGCGACGCGCGCGACGCTCGCCGAGCAGGGGTTCGCGCAGTACGAGATCTCGAACTTCGCGCGCGCGGGCCGCGAGTGCCGGCACAACCTCGTCTACTGGCGCAACGAGCCGTGGTGGGCGATCGGCCCGAGCGCCAGCGGCTTCGTGGCGGGGCACCGGTTCAAGGTCGTGCCGAGGCTTGGCGATTGGCTCGCGCGTGGGGATGAGGATTCACAGCCCGTCGTCGATGTCGAGGCGCCCGACGCGAAGCGCCACACGAGCGAGGCGCTGATGCTCGGGCTGCGGTTGATGGAGGGAATCGACGCCGCGCTCGAAGGCCGCGCGGTCGAACTCGAGCCCGGGCGTGCGGCGGTCTTCGCGCGCGCGATCGCGGGCGGTCTGCTCGAACGCACCGGCGCAGGGCGCCTGCGCTTCACCCACCGCGGAGCGTTGCTCGCGAACGAGGTACTGTCGGAGATCGTGTAGGGAGTGCAGCCGAGGGCGCAGCCCGAGCACAGCGTGGGCGCGTCGACAGCCAAAATGGGTGCCACTGCTTCTAGCAGTGCGTCGTGTGCCCTCAAATCACAGTGATCAGATCACAGGGCTCGGATCACAGGGCTCGGATCACAGGGCTCGAATCACATTCGACTCCGCACTACTGGAAGTAGTGGCACCCATTTTGGCTGTCGTAGTCGGAAGCCATCCGCTCGGGCTTCGCCCTCGAGACACCTAGCACCTAGCACCAAAGGGAGCGGCCGCAGCCGCGACCGCTCATCAATTCGCGTGACCAGCACCAAAGGGAGCGGCCGCAGCCGCGACCGCTCATCAATTCGCGTGACCAGCACCAAAGGGAGCGGCCGCAGCCGCGACCGCTCAGATACGCCGCGACCGCTCAACTATCGCCCGCTGAAGAACTTCTTCACCGCGTGCACCGGGACGGCGCGGCCGACGGCTGCGATCGACTCGGTGAGCGGGATCTCCTTCGGGCAGACCTTCACGCAGTTCTGCGCGTTGCCGCAGTCGTTCACGCCGCCCTTTCCCATGAGGACATCGAGGCGCTCGCCGGCCAGCGTCGCGCCCGTCGGGTGCGTGTTGAAGAGCCGCGCCTGCGAGATCGCGTGGGCGCCGATGAACTCGCTGTCCCACTTGCTCGCGTCTTCCTCGAGGTTGAACTGCGGGCACTCCTCGAGGCAGCACGCGCAGGTCATGCAGGTCGAGAGCGTGTAGCGCATCTCCTGGTTCTGCGGCGTGTCCTTCGGGCCGGCGCCGAGGTGGTAGGTGCCGTCGATCGGGACCCACGCCTTCACGCGCTCGAGGTTGTGGAACGCGCGCGCGCGGTTCACCGAGAGGTCGCGGATGACGGGGAACTTCGACATCGGCTCGAGCGTGATCGTGTTGTCGTCGCCGACGACCTTGTCGACGAGCGCCGAGCACGACGGGCGCACCTTGCCGTTGATGACCATCGCGCACGAGCCGCAGACTTCCTCAAGGCAGCCCGAGTCGTAGCAGACGGGGGTGGTCGCCTTGCCGTCGGCGGTCTTCGACATGCGGGCGATCTGCTGAAGGCAGGCGATCACATTGGCGCCGGCCTCGGCCTCGACGACGAACTCCTCCCAGCGGGGGGCCTCGCCCGGGCGGTCTTGCCGCTTGATGCGGAACTTGACCGTGCGGGAGGCGTTCGCGGAAGGGCGAGGGGAGGAGGGGGTGGGGGCGCTCTGGGTGTCAGAAACCATGGCGTTCTCGTTGGATCCCGCATGATAGTCGGAAGAAGGCCGAGCCTGCTTGCGGGAATCGGTGGGAAGAAGGAACCTGCGGATCGTCGGCTGCGTTCGCACAGACCCTTCAGGATGCACCCGCGAAACCGCCGATAGAAGATCACCGTGCCGAGCCCAAGAGCCATCCTCAGATTGATGCGACCCGGCGACTGGACGAAGAACGCCTTCGTCCTGCTGGCGTTCATCTTCTGGGCGGCGAACGCCGTCCGCACCGAGCCCTCCGGCGAGATCCTCGCGCGCGGGCTCGACGCGCTCGTCGCGTTCGCGGCATTCTCGCTTGCGGCGAGCGGCTTCTACGCGATCAACGATGCGATCGACGCGGAGAAGGACCGACAGCATCCGGTGAAGTCGCGGCGGCCGGTCGCGTCGGGCGCGGTGTCGCGCCCGTTCGCGATCGCGCTTGGCGTCGCGCTCGAGATCGGTGCGATCGCACTTGCCGCAAGCCTGTCGAAGGCGCTCGTCGCCGCCATCGCGCTCTACGCGGTGCTGCAGGTGCTCTACAACCTCAAGCTGAAGCGCATGCCCGTCGTCGATGTCACGACGATCGCGACCGGCTTCGCGCTGCGCGCGGCCGCCGGCGCGGCGGCGATCGATGTGCGCATCAGCGTCTGGCTCGTGCTCTGCGTCTTCTTCCTCTGCCTCTACCTCGGCTTCATCAAGCGCATGTGCGACCTCGTGTCGGCGGAGCGCGCGGGGAGCGCGTGGAAGCCGTCGGCCGACTACCGCGGCATGGCCGAGCTCGAATGGCTGCTCGGGATCTCGGCGGTGATGACGGTGCTGATGTACCTCTCGTACACGCTGAGCGACCACGCGCAGTCGCTCTTCGGCTCGCGCGCGACGGGGCTCGCGCTCCTCACGCCGCTCGTCCTGATCGCGATCCACCGGTTCTGGCGCCGCGCGCATGCCGGCACCTCGGACAGCCCGCTCGACGCCCTCCGCAGCGACGGGATCGTGCTCACGGCGATCCTTCTGTTCGTGGCGCTGCTCGGCGTCGTGCTCTTCGTGCCGCAGGTTTCGGAGGCGCTGGAGAGCGTGTTCCTCTCGAATTCGCGTGGAGGATCGACGGCATGAGCGGCGGGACCGGACGCAGGGAAGTGCTTGCCGCCGCGGCAGGCGCCGCCGCGATCCACATGCTGGTCGCCGGTGCGGCGATCTTCGCGGGAATCACGGGAACGCCCGCTTGGCACGACGAGGTCGGCTACCACTATCCGGCGATCGAGCGCTTCGCGAGCGAACTGCCGACGCCCGTCCTGACCGACTACAAGTCCGCGACCGCTCCCGGGTACCACCTCGTGATGGCGGTGCTCCTCCGCCTCGGTCTCGAGGGCATTCCGCTTCATCTCGCGAACACGCTTTTTGGCGCGCTGCTTGCGGCGCTCCTTGCCGGTTTCGTCGCATGCCGCGCAGGTGGCCTCGTCGGGCTTCTCGCCGGCGCAGCGCTCGGGCTCTCGAAGTACACCGTGAACCCGTCGGTGTTCATCGCGACCGACAACCCCGCCGCGCTTCTCGTGGTCCTGTCGTTCGTGGCCGCGACGCCGATCGCGCTCGGCACGGCGAGATTCCCGATGCGGTCGGGCATTGCGGCCGCGTGCGCGGCGATGGCCGCGGTGATGGTCCGCCAGGTGGCGGCCTACGCCGCAGGCTTCACGGGCGCAGCGTTCGTCGCGCGCGCGTGCGCGGAGCGCCGCTGGCCGCGGATCGGCGAGACGGTTGGCTCGATCGTGGCGCTTGTTCCCGCAATCCTCGTGATCGGACTCTTCGTCAAGATGTGGGGAGGCCTCGTGCCGCCCTCGTTCAAGGAGTACCACGCGAGCGGCGGAAACGCAGCGACGCCCGTCTATGCGCTCGCGCTCGTCGCCGTGTGGGGCGGTGCGGCGTTCCTTGCGATCCCCGGATTCCTTCGAGAGCTGTTCTCGCGGCGCGCGCTCGCGATCGGCGCGCTCGCGGCCCTGGTGTGCTGCGCCGTGCCGACGACCTACCTCGTCCATGTGCGCTTCGGCGGCACGCTCTGGTCGGTGGCGGCGAGGATGCCGTCGATCGCGGATCGGTCGATCTTCCTCGTCGTGTTCGCAGGCATCGGCGCCGCAGCGCTGGGCGCGTACCTGCGGCTCTGGTCGCGCAGCACCGATGGAGCCGCGCGCGGACTCGGGGCCTACGCGCTGCTCGCCTTCGTGGGGATGGTGCTGGCGCAGACGACGAACAGCCAGTGCTTCGAGCGCTACATCCAGCCGTTGACGCTTGTCTTCATGACGATCGCTGCGACCGCGATCGCCGGCCGCAGCGCCCGCTGGTGGCCGTTTGCGGCGATGTGCGGCGTCTCGGCCGCGTGGACGGCGCTGAGCCTCATCAGTGCATGATCAAGGCATGATCAAGTCATGATCAAGTCATGATCGCGCACAGACCCCGAGCGATCAGCCGCCGACCTTGCCGTAGGTGCGGGCGCGCGGCTGCACGAGCGGCAGGTCGTACGCCTCGAACGAGATCGACGGACGCGATGACTCGGGGTCGAACTTCGCAACGGTCGTCTTCATGAAGTTCGCGTCGTCGCGCTGCTGGTAGTCGGTGCGGAAGTGGCTTCCGCGCGACTCCTTGCGCTCGAGGCCGCCCTCGATCATCGCCTCTGCGAGGATGAGCATGTCGCCGGTCGCGCGCGCGAACGAGAGGTTCTGGTTGGTCCAGAGGCCCGTGTCGGAGAGCGTGATGCGCTTGAAGCGCTCGCGCAGTTCGGCGAGCTTGACGCGCGCCTGCATGAGGCGCTCGGCGCTCTTCACGACGGTGCTCGCGGCGGTCATCTCGTCGCCCATCTCCTTGGCGATCGCGTACGGATTCTCCGTGCCCTTCGAGTCGATGAGGCGCTGCTGCTTGTCCTGCTCCATCTTCTCGTTGTTCGAGAAGACCGACGCATCGATGGATTCGGACGCGTTCTTGCGGTCGCGCGCGAAGTTCGCGACGCCTGCGCCGCAGAAGAGACCGTCGAAGATGCACGAGAGCAGGGCGTTCGCGCCGAGGCGGTTCGCGCCGTGGTACTGGTAGTTCGCCTCGCCGAAGGCGAAGAGGCCGTCGATGTTCGTCATCATCGAGTTCGGCGCCCCGTAGACCATGCCCTTGCCGTCCGGCTTCGCGGTGTAGGTGGTCCAGAGGCCGCCCATCGAGTAGTGGACGCCGGGGAAGATCTTCATCGGGAGTTCGGCCGGATCGTCGCCGACGAACTTGCGGTAGATCTCGATGATGCCGCCGAGCTTGCGCTCCAAATACTCGCGCCCGAGGTGGGTGAGGTCGAGGAACACCATGTTGCCGCCGCCGACGCCGAGGCCGTCCTTCACGCAGATCTCGAAGATCTCGCGGGTGGCGATGTCGCGGGGAACGATGTTGCCGTACTTCGGATAGCGCTCTTCGAGGAAGTAGTAGCGCTCTGCCTCGGGGATCTGGCGCGGGTCGCGGTTGTCGCCCTTCTTGCGGGGCACCCACACGCGGCCGCCCTCGCCGCGCGCCGACTCGCTCATCAGGCGCAGCTTGTCGGAGCCGGGGATCGAGGTCGGGTGGACCTGGATGAACTCGCCGTTCGCGTAGTACGCGCCGAGTTGGTAGCAGCGGCTCGCGGCGCCGCCCGTGCACATGACGGAGTTGGTGCTCTTGCCGAAGATCAAGCCGTTGCCGCCGGTCGCCATGACGACGCCATCCGAGCGGAACGCGCGGATCGTCATCGAGCGGAGGTCCTGCGCGACGATGCCCTGGCAGGAGCCGTTCGCGTCAAGCACCGGACGGAGGAACTCCCAGTGCTCGTACTTCGTGATCTTGCCTTCGCTCTCGTAGCGGCGGACCTGCTCGTCGAAGGCGTAGATCAGCTGCTGTCCTGTGGTGGCGCCGGCAAAATGGGTGCGCTTGTAGAGCGAGCCGCCGAAGAGACGGAGGTCGCGCTGACCTTCGAAGGTGCGGTTGAACGGCACGCCCATCCGGTCGAGGAGGTCGATGATGCGCGGAGCCCAGTGCGCCATCTCGTAGACGGGCGGCTGGTGCGCGAGGAAGTCGCCGCCGTAGATCGACTCGTCGAAGTGCTCGTACTCAGAGTAGCCCTGCTGGCGGGCGATCTCGTTGCACGCGTTGATGCCGCCCTGCGCGCATACCGAGTGCGAGCGCTTGACGGGAACGATCGAGAAGAGGTCGACATGCAGGCCGGCCTCTGCGATGCGGACAGCGGCCGAGAGGCCTGCGAGTCCGCCGCCGACAACGATCACGCGACGCTTGGAAGGGGCTGCCATGGGGGTGGGTTCCTGGGATTCGTTCCGAGTGCGGATCGGGATGGGTTACGGATTGGCGGCGGGTTCCGAGAGCACGGCGACTTCGGCCTGCATCTTGTTCTCGACTTCGGCTGCGCTGGATGCATCGAGCGTGGTGAAGCCGACGATGGCCGTCGCGCCGGCGGCTGCGAGCGCGACGCCGATCGCGGTGCAGACGACGCCCCAGCGCTGCTGGGCCTGCTTGCTGACGGTGAGGCCCCAGGTGATCGCGGCGGTCCAGAGGCCGTTGGCGAAGTGGAACACGAGGGCGAGCACGCAGACGAGGTAGAACGCGGCGTTGAAGTAGGGGAGCACGCCGCCCTGGAGGTGCAGCGCCGTCGAGCTCGCCGCGTTGTCGGCGTCGAACGAAGGCATGATTCCGCCGTAGGTCCAGCCCCAGCGCAGGCTCGAAATGTGCATGAAGAGGAAGAGCACGCCGAGGTAGCCCGTCGCGCGCTGCATGGTGTAGCGCCAATTCGCCTGGTAGCCGTAGCGCTCGGTGTTGGCGCGGCCGCTGCGGGCGAAGTAGACGCCGAGGATCGAGTGGTAGGCGATCGGAAGCCAGAGGACGAAGATCTCGATGAAGATCAGCGCCGGGAGATCATGGATGAAGTTCACCTCGTGCTGGAAGGTGGCGACGCCGGCCGAGCCCGCTCCGAACTCGGCGTACTTCTTGGCGTTGAACACCTCGCCCCAGACGATCGACGAGTTCGTCGTCAGGTGGGGGATCAGGAACACGCCGATCGGGAAGACTCCGGTCAGCGAGTGCAGGCGCCGGAGCAGGTGGTAGTGGCGCTCGAGGAACGAGTTGCCGGCGGTCGCGGTTGCGGCGGTTGCTGAGGTTTCCGACAAGGGGCGTCTCCAGACTCAGGGGAATCGCAGAGTATAGAAGATCGCCCCCGTGTGGCGGGCGCGGCAGTTGCTGCGTCCGCGAAGGGGGCGACTTCGATTGGATGCGTTCGAAGGCGGTCAGTCGGGCATGATGAGGCCGCCCGGCGAGGTCGGCTTTGGCGCCGCGCCGCCGAGACCGATCGAGCCGGCCACGCCCGCTTCGGCGCCTGCGCCCGCATCGCGCTGCATCTGCGTCGCGACAAGGCGGGCGATCTGGACGAAGCGAGCCCGCAGGTGTGCGATCACCTCCGAGAGTTCGGCGGCCTCTTCGGCGGTCAGGTTCCCCTTTGTCTTCTCCTCGATGACTCCGAGGAGATCGATGGCGAACTGGGCGCCCACCACATCGATGACGACACGTCCGGTTTGCGGATCGCCGTAGGCGCCGAGGCCCATCATCGCCTGGCTGGCGAGGGTGGCGACGAGGGTGCGGAAGTCGGCCGGGGGCATCTCGCCGGGGGCGCCGGCGTGCTCGTGACCTGCCTTCGTGGCTTCCTTCGTGGCTTCCTTCGTGGCTTCCTTTTGGGCGAGGCGCTCCTTCTCGGCTTGGGCCTGGGCCTTCCAGTCGGAATCGATGTGCAGCTTCGGGGCTTCTTCGCTCATGCGGCGAGAATAGCGTCCCCGCGACACGCGCGGTGCGCGTGTCGGTAGGATTCCCGCCATGTCGCGGAATCGCGGGTCCTTCCTCCCGTTCCTTCTCACGGGCTCCGTGCTGCTTGCGGCGGGCTGCTCGACAAACGCCGGCACCGAGCGCGCCGCGCTTTCCATCCGCGACTTCGCGCACCCGCCCGCGGGACTGAAGACCGATACCCTCGCGATGAGCCCGGCCGTGACCGCGCCTCCTGTCGTGACGGTCGAAGGCGTCGAGATCGCCGAGCGCGATGCGAGCGGAACGCGTGACTTCGTGAAGGAGAACGGGCGCATCGAGTCGCGGACCGCCGATGGCAAGACCGTGGTCGACGCGCAGTCGCCTGAAGTCGTGGCGCGTCGCGTCGAGGCCGGCGAGGTGTGGCCCGTCGAGGGACTCGTCGGTCAGGTGAACGGACGCCCCGTCTTCGCGGATGCGTTCTTCAATCCGATCGAGGACCAGCTGATCGCGATCGCGGCGATGCCCGATCGCGTCGAGGCGCGGCGCGCGCTCGTCACCGTCGTGTCGAGGCAGTTTCAGGAAGTCGTCGAGAGCGAGCTGATTCTCGCGGAGGCGGAGTCGCGCCTGTCGCCCGAGCAGCAGGAAGGCCTCTTCGCCTGGATCCGCTCGCTGCAGGAAGAGACGATCGCGCAGCGTGGCGGAAGCCGCGCCGAGGCCGAACGAAGCCTCGCGTCCGAGGACTCGATGTCGCTCGACGACTTCCTGCAGATGGAGCGCGACAAGGCGCTCGTGCGGCGACTGCTCAGCCAGCGCATCGAGCCCCGCACGATCGTGTCGTGGCGCGATGTCGTGCAGGAGTACGAGCGGCGCAAGGGCGAGTTCAATCCGCCGCCCGCCATCAAGATCGGCCGCATCCGTCTCGACACCGCCAACGAGGCCGAGTTGATTGCGAAGGTGCGGGCGCTGCTTGCCGAGGGCAAGGGCTTCGCCGAGATCGTGCGCACCCTGAACCTGCCCGAGGGCGGATTCTGGAACCGCTACGAGCTCCCGGCCAACGGCATCGAGGGGCTCGAGCTCTCCGAGGCGATCAAGCAGCGGCTCGACGGGCTCAAGGTCGACCAGGTCAGCGAGCCGATCGAGGCGCGCGGATTCGTCTCCTGGCTCGCGATCATGGAGGTCGAGACGCAGCAGCAGCGCTCGCTGTACGACCGCGAGGTCCAGCTCGCGCTCGAGAGCGAACTGCGCGGCCGCCGCCGCATCATCGAGCGCGACCGCTACATCGAGACCCTGCGGAGCCGCTGGGTCACCGACGACATCCAGGAGATGGAGAGCCGTCTGGTCGAGATCGCGTTGCAGCGCTACTGGCGCTGACCGCACTCCGCCTCACGGCGGCCTCCCGCGCCTCCGCAGCACGCTTCGTTCGAACATTCCCGCGACATGGCGCGTGGCCGTGGCCGTGCGCCCTTCGCCGCGCACGCCGACGAGATCGACGCGGATCGCGGACACGCTGCGCACCGCGCGCGGATAGCCGGCCGAAGGATGGCTGCGGTCGACCGCGGCGTCCTCGAGATCGCGCAACAGCCGCCAGAGAACCGACTTCTTGCGGGTGTCGACGCGTTCGAGCGGATCCCACGGCCCCGCGGCGCGCTTGACCTCGACGATGACGAGCGTGCTTCCGTCGGGGGTGCGGACGATGAGGTCGGCTTCGTCGCGTGGATCGCGCGGGCTTCGCCAGTTCCTCGCCTCGATCGAGTAGCCGAGTGCGCGCAGCAGACGCTCCGCAGCGCGCTCGCCGGCGTCGCGCGGCGCGCGCCGCACCAGCGGTCCGATGGCGTGCACCAGCCACGCGACGGCCACGCCGATCCCGTCGCGCCGCGCGTGAAGGACCGCGTGGCGAGCGGCATCGATGACGGCGCGGAGCCGCCCGCGCGCCGCGGCGCGTCTTTCCCGAGTCATGCTTGAATCTCCTTTCCGACCACCCGCCGACACCGCCGGCGGCCCCTCGATTGTGGCCGACGGTCCGCCGCCTCCGCGAAAGTTCGGACGAAATTCAGGAAGATCGCGCCGGAGACCGCTGGGTCAATGAAAGCGCCGCGCCCTGATGGACGCGGCGCTCGGGTGCGTTGGACTGGCGAGGATCAGCTCGCGGGAATCACATCGAGGTTCGCCTTGGCGATCCACTTGTCGCCGAGCTTCACGCCGACGATCTTGCGTCCGACCGCGGGGGTGAACAGCACGAACAGGTCGTCCGCGCCCGAACTCGCGAGGTTGGGGAAGCTGTTGATCTTGTGGTAGCCGCCGTCGCGATCGAGACGGATGGCCACGCGGCGCTCCGACGCGTTCTCGACATGGATGTAGCCGATCGCGTTGTAGACGCGGCCGAGGTCGTCGACGAGCATGAGCTTGGCTTCCTCGCCGGCTTCCTCGCGGTCCTTGTTGCGGTCGTTCCAGACATCGACCGAGCTCTTCTTGCGGGAGATGTTGAGGCGAACCACGCGCGTGTTCGGCGGGGCCCAGACGCCCTTCACCATCACGCTCTTGTTGCCGGCGAATCCGCCGACCATGTAGTCGCCGAGGCCCTTGAAGAGGAACCGCTCGTCCTTGACATCCATCGCGCCAAGGTTGTTGAGGTTCACATTCGCGGGCATGATCGAGTCGTTCACGCTGATGTCGTCGGGCGACATGGCGGCGACCGCCGCGGGAATCGAGACGCCGCCCGCGGCCGAGCCGAGCTGCATCGACTGCGCGTCCTGCATGGTGGAGCCGGTCTGGTCGAACGCAGGGAGCGCAAGGCGCTGGCCCATGGCGTGCAGGAAGCGGGGCTGCTGCTGCCAGCCGTTTGCGTCGAAGACGAGCGTCACATCGAGGGTCGTGGTGCCCGGCGGCGCGGAGATGTAGTTCTTCGCGTCGTCGAACATGTAGAACGAGCGGCCGCCGCCGGCGTTCGGCTGCGACCAGCCGATCGGATACGCGACGCGGGTGTTCGTGCCCTCGGCTGCGCCGATGAGCCGAAGCTGCGAGGCCGACACGGCGAAGCCCTGGCCCTCGGTCGTGGCGCCCGAATCGAAGTGCAGGTCGACGACATAGGCGCGGAAGGGCGCGCCGCGCGACAGCTGGTACTCGGGGACGAAGATGACCTTGTCGACGCGGAGCGAGTTGTTGCCCGCGACCGTGCGCGCGATGCGGCCGGACTTCTCGTAGGTGTCGCGCTGGAGCGCCATCGCCTGCTCGCCGAGGTTCGGATGGAGCGAGGCGAGGGTGTCGCCGCGACCGAGGGTCGGGGCCATCGACTTCTCGGAGAGCCACGAGTAGGCCTCGGCCGTCCAGGTGTGCACGGGCAGCCAGAGGGTGTTGACCGCGAGGTCGGGCTGGCCCTTCGCGCGGTTGGTGCGCGAGGCGCCGGTGACTCCAAGGATCTCGGAGGACGAGTGGATGTGGCCGACGCCGATCAGGGCGATGCCGACCGTCAGGATGCCGGCGAGGGCACCGACGCCTCCGCCGACGCCGAGGTTGATCAGCTGCGGGAAGTTGAGGTTGTCGGGCGCGAGCTTGTCGGCGATCAGGCGGAGGGCGAAGAGGTACACGGCGAACGGCAGGAGCAGGCCGACGCCGAGGGCGTACGGCTCCATCCAGCGCTGGGTGAGGAGGAGCCCGATGATGGGCTCCCAGCTTGCGAAGGCGAGCACGCCCGCGCAGAACACGCACACGAAGTGCAGCGTCGCGCTGAAGAGGCCCTGGTTTGCCCACCAGTACGCGATCAGGCCGATGAATCCGATCACCAGGATGTTGAAGACGATGTCCATGCGTTGCTTCTCACGAAAGCGACCATCGGTCGCGGTTGATTCGATTGGGACGACTTCGATCGGACGGGGTCGGACTCAGCGCGCGCTTGGCGCGGATGGGGGCGACGGGGGCTGCGAGGAGGCTCCGGCGCCTGCCGCCGCGGGCTTCGCGCCTGCGGCCTGCTTCGGTGCGAACACGCGCTGCACTTCCTCGAGGCTGGTGAGGCCCTCGCGCACCTTGAGGAGCGCCGCTTCCTGCAGCTGGATCATCTTGGTGTCGCGGACCGCACGGGCGTAGGCCCCGCGGAAGTCGTTGTCGGCGAGCATCTGCCGCGACTCCTTGTCCATCATCATCACCTCGAAGATGCCGATCTGCCCGAAGTACGCGCTTCCCTGGCAGACGGGGCAGTCCTCGATGCGGTTCTTGACCTGGATCTTGCCGCTCGGGCGGAAGAGCTCGACGGTCTTGCCGGCGGGGATGCCGAGCTTCTTCGCCTGCTCGGGCGCCGGGGTGAACGGCGACTTGCAGTTCGGGCAGAGCTGGCGGATGAGCCGCTGGTGGACGACCGCGTTGAGGCCCTTGGTCGCCGTCTTCGGATCGCCGACGGCCTGCATCCAGGTCGCCACGGCGCCCGCCATGCTCTCCGAGGGGACGAGCACATAGACGAGCGGGCGGTCGAGGCCGGTCAGCGTCGCGGCCTTCGCGGCGCCCGGCTCCGAGATGTCGGCGGCGAGCACGACATCGGGGTCGCGACGGATGATCTTCGTGAGCGCGGAGCCGTAGTCCTCGACGCCGGGCTCGGGCGTGAACGCCTTGTGCTCGACGCCTTCGACCCGGTAGACGAGCTCGCGCTCGAGCGTCTTGATGTTGCTCGTGTACGCGTCGTGGCGCGAGAGCAGCGCGAAGCCGAGGGTGGTGAGGCCCTGTCCCGGCGGGGCGCTGACGAGGACGACGCCCACGCGCTTGCCCGGATCCTCGAGCGTGCGGAGCGCCTCGAGCTGCGACGGCGCGAGGCCGATCGAGTCGATGGCCTTGCCGAGCCGCTCCTCGCGGTCGAAGTCGAGGCGGACGGTCTGGCCGCTCGACGAGCCGATGGTGGTGACGGTGATGCGGCTCGAGGCGCTGGCCGTGGTGACGGTGAACGCGCCGGTCTGGCGACGGCGGCGGTCGTTCACATCGAGACCGGCGAGCCGCTTGATCATGTCGATCGCCGCATTGCCGAGGTCGGCCGGCATCGGCTCGCCCTTGGCGCGCACGCCGTCGATGAGCATCGAGTTGGCGACGCCGCCCTGGGCGCTCGCGAGGTCGGCGCGGCTGGCACGGCGCTCGAGCGCGGGGATGAGGATCTGCTCAACCGCGAGGTAGACCGGGAACGCGGGCTCCTCCTTCTGCGGGACGGGCTCCTGGCCGCCGTTGGCGCGGACGAAGGTCGCGCTCGCGGCCTTCGCGGCGGCGGCCTGCTTGCGCGCGGCCATGGCCTTCGCGAACTGCTCGCCGCCAAAGCGGAACTTGCGGTTCTCGGGGACGCGGGCGTCGCGGTACTTCCAGTAGGCGAACATCGTGCCGGTGAGGATCATCAGCGCGAGGATCCAGCCGACGAAGAACCACGGGATCAGGAAGATGAGCGCGAGGCTCACCAGCGCGGCGCCCATGTAGCCGAGGTTCCACTGGAGCACCGGCAGCGTGAACATGCGGGCGTCCGCCTCGAACTTGGCGACATAGCGCATGTATGCGACGAAGGTGGCCACCACGAGCAACGGGTTCAGGATGCTCATGAGGATCTCGGCGTTGGCGAGCATGGTGGGCACTGGCATGGTCAGGTCTGGCATTCGTTGACTCCCGGGCGGCGTGCGCCCAGCGGGATCTCGGTGATTCGATCGGCGTCGTGATCGGTCTCGGCCGCGGTCGGCTTACGCGATGCCCTTCAGGCGCATCTTGAGTTCCTCGGGCTTCGGCGTCGCCTCGAGCGCGACCCGCTGGTGGATCATGTTGGTCTCGACGAGCTTCACGAGCGCGCTCGTGAAGTCGAGCATGCCTTCCTCCGTGCCCTGCTTGATGAGCTCGAGGAGCTCGCCTTCGCGGCCTTCGAGCACATACTTCTGGACGGCAGGGGTGTTGAGCAGGATCTCGAGCGCCGGGATGCGCGCGATGTGCGCGTGCAGCGTCGGGAGGAGCTTCTGGTAGATGATCGCACGAAGGTTGTACGCAAGAAGCTTGCGGATCTGATCGCGCTCGTTCTCGGGGAAGAGGTCGTAGATACGGCCGAAGGTCTGCCAGGCCGAGCTCGCGTGGATGGTTCCGAACACGAGGTGGCCCGTCTCTGCGGCGCGGATGGCGGCCTCGAAGGTCTCGTAGTCGCGCATTTCGCCGACGAGCACGACATCCGGGTTCTCGCGGACGAGCGCGCGGAGGGCGTCGTTGAAGTTCGTCGCGTCGATGCCGATCTCGCGCTGGTTGATCGTCGCCTTCGCGTCGTTGAAGATGTACTCGATCGGGTCCTCGATCGTGATGATGTGGACCTTCTTGCGCTGGTTCACATAGTCGAGCATCGACGCGATCGAGGTCGACTTGCCCGAGCCGGTGACGCCCGAGAAGAGGATGAGGCCCTGCGCCGCCATGGCGACATCGCCGAGGATCGGCGGAAGGTAGAGCTCCTCGAACTTCTTGATCTGGCTGGTGATGAGACGCGCCGCGAGCGACGGGTTGCCGCGCGCCATGAAGAGGTTGACGCGGAAGCGGCGCTGGGTCGAGCCGTCGTCGTCGCCGGCCTTGCGGTAGTCGTAGGCGAAGTCGATCGAGCCGTGGCGCGCGAAGTAGTCGAGCTGGTTCGGGTCGAGGATGTCCTTCGCGACCTGCATCATGAGGTCGGGGGTGCAGACATCGGTCTCGAGGTCCTTGAGGACGCCGCGGTGGCGGACGCGCGGGCGGAGTCCGCTCTTCACGATCAAGTCGGAGCCCTCGACGCGAATGATCGCCTCGAGCCAGGTGGTCCACGCCTTCTTGCCTTCACCGGCGGTGGTGCCGCGGTGGTTGATCGAAAGCGGAACGAGGAGTTCGTTACGGGCTGATGCCATGGAACCTCAGATGCTGGCGGTCGGTTGGGACCGATGGGGGAACAATGCCGTTGTGCCGCCGCACATCCAGTCCGTGCGGCGTCCTCCGCGGCTGCCGCGGGGGAACCGAACACCTTACCGCAAAGCGGCCCCTACGGGAACCTCCTGCAGGTTTTCGGACGGGGTATTGACGGCTCGGGCCGCCGACCGCATGATCCCTCGATGGAAGCCAAGATCATCCTGGAGGGCATCACGTTCGATGATGTCCTGCTGATTCCAGCCCATAGCACGGTGACGCCCGATCTCGCGGACACCGGCACGAGGCTGACCCGCAACATCACGATGCGCATCCCGCTGGTGTCGGCGCCGATGGACACGGTGACGGAGTCGAACCTCGCCCGCGCGCTCGCGCAGGAAGGCGGCATCGGCATCATCCACAAGAACCTGCCGCCCGATGTGCAGGCACGCGAGGTCGCGAAGGTCAAGCGCTCCGAGCACGGCGTCGTGGTCGACCCCGTCACGCTCGCGCCGAACGACACGCTCGCGCAGGCCGCGAAGCTGATGGCAGAGCAGGGCGTCTCCGGCTTCCCCGTCACCGCCGATGGCTCGCGCCGCGGCAAGGTCGTCGGCATCCTCACCCGCCGCGACATGAAGTTCCTCGAGGGCAAGGACCTCGCGACGATTCCCGTCCACGAGGTGATGTCGAGCGAGAAGCTCGTGACCGCCGCGCCCGATGTGTCGGCCGAGGAGGCCGAGCGGCTCATGAGCCGCGCGCGCGTCGAGAAGCTGCTGCTCCTCGACTCGAGCGGCTCGCTGCGCGGACTCATCACCATGCGCGATGTCGAGAATGTGCGCACGCATCCGAAGGCCTGCCGCGACGCGCGCGGCCGTCTGCGCGTCGGCGCGGCGATCGGCATCCGGCAGTACGAGCGCGTCGAGAAGCTGCTCGCGGCCGAGGTCGATGTGATCGTGATCGACACCGCCCACGGGCACAGCGAGAATGTGCTCGAGACCGTGCGCGAGGTGAAGAAGCGCTTCAACATCGAGGTGATCGCGGGCAATGTCGGCACCGAGGCGGGCGCGAAGGCGCTGATCGACGCGGGTGCGGACGCGGTCAAGGTCGGCATCGGCCCAGGCTCGATCTGCACCACGCGCGTCGTCACGGGCGTCGGCATGCCGCAGATCACGGCGGTGATGGAAGCGGTGCGCGCTGCGGAAAGGGCGGGCGTTCCCGTCATCGCCGACGGCGGCATCCGTCAATCCGGCGACATCGCGAAGGCGATCGCGGCCGGCGCGTCGAGCGTGATGCTCGGCTCGCTCCTCGCGGGCCTCGACGAGAGCCCGGGCGAGGTCGTGCTCGCGCGCGGCCGCCGCTTCAAGACCTACCGCGGCATGGGCAGCGAAGGCGCGATGAGCGCCGGTTCGGGCGACCGCTACGGCCAGGGCAACATCAAGGACACGCGCAAGTTCGTGCCCGAAGGTGTCGAAGGCATGGTGCCGTACCGCGGCGTGCTTGCCGACTTCGTCTACCAGATGGTCGGCGGCATCCGCTCGGCGATGGGCTACTGCGGCTGCTCGACGATCGACGAGTTCCGTCACAAGAGCCGCTTCGTGAAGGTCTCGGGCGCGACGGTCATCGAGAACCATCCGCACGACATCCTCATCACGAAGGAAGCGCCGAACTACAGCGCCGCCGTGCGCGCGGAGTGACGCTGCCGCGAGGTCCGCGCGGCCGCGCGATCAACTCACGATCGGCTCGAGCACATGGCCGTGGACATCGGTGAGCCGCCGGTCGGCGCCGTTGTGGCGCCACACGAGCTTCGTGTGGTCGATGCCGAGAAGGTGCAGCATCGTCGCGTGGATGTCGTACATCGTGGTCGGGTTGCGGCGGTCGAGCGGCTTGTAGCCCCACTGGTCGCTCTCGCCGTGGGTGACGCCGCCCTTCACGCCGCCGCCGCACATCCAGTTGGTGAAGACGAACGGATTGTGGTCGCGGCCCTTGCCGCCTTGCGAACTCGGCATGCGGCCGAACTCGGTCGTCCAGATGACGAGCGTGTCGTCGAGCATGCCGCGCTGCTTGAGGTCGGCGATGAGCGCCGCCGCGCCGCGCGCCATACCGCGTGAAAGCGGGCCGTGGTCGCGGCGGATGTCCTCGTGCGAGTCCCAGTTGCGGCGCGGATGCGAGTTGTCGTTGCCGCTCCAGACCTGGACGAACCGCACGCCACGCTCGAGCAGCCGCCGCGCAGCAAGGCACTTCTGCGCGAAGACGAACGACTCCTCGCGCTCGTTGATCTCGCTGTCCCAGGTCGTCGGGTTCCGGTCGAGGCCGTAGAGGCGCAGCACATGCTCGGGCTCTGCCTTGAGGTCGAGGGCATCGGGCGCGGCCATCTGCATGCGCGCGGCGAGTTCGTAGCTCTTGATGCGCGCCTCGAGCCGCGGGTCGTGGGCGCGTGCGCCCTCGTGCGCCTCGTTCAGCTCGCGCATGAGTTCGTGCGCGGCGCGTTCGCTTTCGGGGCCGACGAAGCGGCCGGCCGCATGCGGGTGGAGGTCGGCGATCGGATTCGCGCTGCCCGGGTAGACGACGGTTCCGCTGTGCTCGTTCGGCAGGAACGCGCCGTCCCAGTTCTTCACGCCGTTCGACGGCATGCCGCGGTGGTCGGGCATCACGACGAAGGTCGGCAGGTTCTCGTTCATCGAGCCGAGGCCGTAGCTGACCCAGCAGCCCGCGCCAGGAAATCCGGGCAGCTGGAAGCCCGTCGCCGCGAGCATCGTTGCGGCCGAGTGGACGCCCGAGCGGCTCGTCATGTTGTGGATGAACGCGATGTCGTCGACATGGGCGCCGAGATCGGCGACCGTCTCGCCGAGCATCTTGCCGCACTGGCCGTAGGGATTGAACTCCCACACGGGGCGGAGCCATGGGCCAAGGCCGTCCTGGAAGGTCTCGACCTTCTCGCCGAAGTCGCTCGGCTTGCCATCGAGGCGGATGAGTTCGGGCTTGAAGTCGAAGAGATCGAGGTGGCTCGCGGCGCCCGACATGAAGAGCTGGATGACGCGCTTCGCCTTCGGCAAGGGCGGCGGCGTGGTCGGCGGCGAGCGGCGCGCATCGAGCAGGCCGAACGCGTCGCGCGCGAGGATCGACGCGAGCGCGACGCCGCCGAGGCCGCCGCCAGAATGCCACAGGAACTCGCGGCGGGAGAGCGCGCGGGTTTCAGGCTGGCGGTGGAAGGGCGAGTCGTTGCGCATGACGCTGCTCAGTCGATGAAGGAGAACTCGTTGAGGTTGAGGAGCACGCGGCAGGCGTTCGCGAGGCCGTGCTCGCGCGCGAACGCCTCGAGGCGTGCACGCTCGTCGGCGCTCGGCGCGCGCCCGAGCGCGAGCCGCATGGCGCGGTCGATCTGCGCAGCGGCGTCGGCGCCCGCCTCGCGCTCGCCGCGCGCCGCGAAGCGCTCGGCCTGCGCGAGCATGAAGCCGTTGTTGAGGTACGCGAGCGCCTGGTTCGGCGAGAGGCTCTGGTTGCGGCGGTCGACGCGCATCGAGGGGTCCGCGCAGTCGAGCGCCGTCAGGAACGGCTGCAGCTGGGAACGCACGATGAAGCGGTAGATCGAGCGGCGGAAGGTCGACGCGTCGTTCGGATCGGCTCGGTCGTAGCGGTAGTGGGGCGAGTGCTCGGGGCGCTCGATCACGAAGTCGCGGTAGCCGGGGCCGCCCATCGCGAGGTCGAGCGAGCCGGTCGTCGCGAGCACCGCGTCGCGTACGGCCTCGGCCTCGAGCTTGCGCGCGTTGGCGCGCCAGAGGAGCGTGTTGTCGCGGTCGATCGCGTCTGCCTCCGGGTTCGCGACCGTCGATTGCTGCCGGTACGCCGCGCTCGTCACGATCAGTCGATGCAGCGACTTGAGCGATCCACGCATGTCGTCGCGGAAGCTGGCTGCGAGCCAGTCGAGGAGCTCGGGGTGCGAGGGCGTGCCGCCCATGCGTCCGAAGTCGTTCGGCGTCGCAGCGATGCCGCGTCCGAAGTGGTACTGCCACACGCGGTTCACGATCGACCGCCAGACGAGCGGATTGCGCTCGTCGACGAGCCAGCGTGCGAGGGCGGCGCGGCGCGCGGATTCAGGCGCGTCGCTCGGGAGGTCGAATCGCGCGGGAAGCGCGGGCTCGAGCATGCGCAGCGCCGCAGGCTCGGCCGGCGCGCCCGGGCTCGTCACCTGTCCGCGCGCGAGGACGCGGATCTCGCGGGGCTTTCCGCCGCTTGCGCCGGTGCCGGCGAAGGCACCCGAGCCCGTGTGCACGGTGCCTGCGTAGACCGTCGATTGCGGCGGAAGGGCCGCAAGTTCGCGGTCGATCGTGGCGAGGCGCTCCGCAGTCTCGGCACGCGTGCGCGCGGCGGCGGCGCCCTCGAGGCGCGCACGCAGCGACTCGCGCCGAGCCTGCAGCGCGCTCGCGTCGTCCGGCGACATCGCGCGGGCGGGCGCGATCCCGTCGGTGAGGTTCGTCCTGCGCCAGCGCTCGCCGAGTTCGATGGTGTCGAGGCTGTCGACGGCCGCGCCTTCCGCGATGTTGCGCGCTGCGGGGTCGCGGACCTCGAGTTCGGCGAGCGCGAAGATGTAGTCGCCTTGCCTCGGCGCAAGCTTCGTCGCGGTGACGCGTACGAAGCGCGCCTTCGCGCCCGGCGTCGGCAGTACAAGCGGCGTGGTGCGCGGCGAACCGAGCGCCGCGCTGGTTCCGCGGGCGATCTCGGCGACTCCTCGCGTGAAGCTCGCATCGTCCGCGGTTTCGATACGGAACTCCTGGGGGAACCCGAAGCCATCGCCGATCCCGTTGAAATCGTCGCTTGCGGGAAAGAGGGCGATCGACTCGAACGCGCGCGGCGCGCCGAGATCGACCTCGACCCACTTCGGGGTCGCCGGATCCGCCGCGATCTCGCTGTGGTAGCCGAACTCGGGCGCAGGGCCCTCGCGCCTGGCGCGCGCGACCGCGCGGTCGAGCTCCGCAAGTTCGTCGCCGCCGGCAACTGCGAGCGCCTCGTCGAGCCCGCGCAGCAGCGCCGCGAGCCGCGCGCGCTCCTCGCCGAGCGCCGCGCGCCGTGCTGCGACGATCGGCGAGAGGTCGTAGCGGCGGTCTGCGCGGTCGAGCGCCGCAAAGACCGACTGCAGCGCGTAGTAGTCCGCCTGAGGCACGGGATCGAACTTATGATCGTGGCACTGCGCGCACTGCACGGTGACGCTCGCGAAGGTGCCGAGCGCATTGCCCACCATGTCGTCGCGGTCGAAGTGCCGCGCGAACTTTCCGTCGATCTTGTCCTCGCCCACCTCCTCGTGTCCGATGAGGTCCCACGGACCCGCGGAGATGAAGCCGAGCGCCTCGTTCCCGTCGCGCGTGCGAGGGTAGATCGCATCGCCCGCGATCTGCTCCTCGACGAAGCGCGCGTACGGCTTGTCCTCGTTCAGCGCGCGGATCACATAGTCGCGATACGGCCACGCGTTCTCGCGCGGCTTGTCCTTGTCGTAGCCGTGCGTGTCGGCGTAGTGGACGACATCGAGCCAGTGGCGCGCCCACCGCTCGCCGTAGCGCGGCGACGCGAGCAGGCGGTCGACGAGCCTCTCGTACTTGCGCGGGTCTTGGTCGGCGACGAACGCGTCGATCTCCTCGGGCGTCGGCGGAAGGCCAGTCAGGTCGAACGACACGCGGCGAAGCAGCGTGCGCGCGTCCGCCTCGGGCGCCATCGCGAGGCCGGCGTCCGCGAGCCGCGCGCGCACGAAGGCATCGATGGGATTCGCGTCGTTCGATGGAACGCGCGGCCGCGCGATCGGCCTGAGGCTCCACCAGTCGAGGGGATCGGCGACGGCGACGCTCGCGGTGTCGGGCCACGCGGCGCCTTCGTCGATCCACCGGCGAACCAGCGCGATTTCGGCCTCGTTCAGCGGCTCGCCGCGGGGCGGCATTTCCATCTCGGGATCGGCGCCCGAGACATAGCGGTAGAGCGCGCTCGAATCTGCGTCGCCGGGATGAATGTTCGGCGCCGACAGCTCGCCGCCCGAGAGCGCGATCGACTTCACATCGAGCCTGTAGCCGCTGCGTTGCTTCCCGGGACCGTGGCAGCTGAGGAACTTGGCCGCGAAGATCGGAGCGATGTCGCGTGCGAAGTCGACTTCGGCCACCGGCCGCGAAGGCGCGAGCGCGAGGGCGAGGGCGACGAGGCTCGCGGACATTCAGCCACTCTACCGCGGGATCCCTCGAATGCGAGGTCTTTCGCCGCCGCAACCTGCACACGGGACGAGGCTTGCAACGAAACGCGCCCCGCTCGGGGCGGGGCGCGTCGCGCGGAATGCCGGTGACAGGAATCGAACCTGCAAGCCTTTAGGGGGCGGCGGATTTTGAATCCGCTGCGTCTGCCAGTTCCGCCACACCGGCGCTGGTCGACAGTCTAGCGGCTGAGGTCCATGCCTGAATTCCGAGTATCGCGGAGAGATTCCCTTTGCACCCGCGGAATGCGGGGGTAGTTTCCAATCTTCAACGGGTCGGGTGGCTGACTCGTGTTTCGTCTCGGAGTCCTCACACATGAAGAACCTCAATCCTCTCGCAGGGGCGGCTGTCGCCTTGGCGCTGTCGCTTTCCGCCTCCGTGCTCGCGGCCAGCGACGACTGCGCGACCCCGACCCCGATCAGCGGTCCGGGCGTGTTCGCGTTCGACCTCACGGGCGCGACGGCCAGCCAGGCGGGCAATGTGGCGCAGTGCCTCCCGAACTTCGACTTCATGGGCAAGGATGTCTGGTTCTGCTGGACGGCCGACTGCACCGGCATCGTGACCATCTCGACCTGCGGCCTGACGACGGGCGACACGGTGCTCGCGATCTACGATGTCGGCTCGAGCGGCTGTGGCTGCCCGAACGGACAACTCCCGCGCTGCTGCAACGACGATGCCTGCGAGAAGCAGTCGTCGATCACCTGCGAGGTCGAGTGCGGCAAGCAGTACATGATCCAGGTCGGAACGCGGCCCGGGTCGCCCGCGTTCGCCGGTTCGATCCAGATCGACTGCGCGGGCAAGCCGTGCGACGGCGGCGGGCATGATCCGATCACGTGCGACTGCACGGGCGAGCGGCCGCCGCTCGTCGACAACCTGACGACGCCGTTCGATCCGGGCCTTGTCGCCGCGGTCACCAACACGCGGCCGAATGCAAACGATCCTGCGGTCGTCCTCGTCGACCTCGGGAATCAGGGCGCCGCGACACCCGGCACCAACTGGGGCACCGATCTCTACTCGCATCCGACCTGGACGATGTCGAAGCTCGGAAGCGTGCTCGGCGTCGCGCTTGACGATGTCGGCAACATCTTCGTCGGCCACACCTCGTCGTATCCCGACTTCTTCGGCACCGGCGACACGGTCGGCATGAGCGGCCCTGGCGCGATCTACCGCCTCGATGGGGCGACGGGCGCGGTGACCACCGTCATCGCGCTCCCGCAGCAGGTCGATACGAACATGCCGGCGGCCGAGCCATATCCGGGCCTCGGTCAGCTGTCCTTCGACGGCCCGACGCAGAGGCTCTTCGCCGCGAACTTCGAAGACGGCCGCGTCTACTCGATCGATCCATACGACGGCACGGGCTTCAAGGTGAAGTCGACCTACCGCCACGGCGGGACGATCACGGGCACGCTTCCCGACACGGGCCTCGCGATTCCGAACGAGCCGCGCGGGTTCGAGCCGCTTGGCAAGCGCATCTTCGCCGTGAAGGCGACGCAGGGACGGCTCTACTACTCGCTCTGGTCCGAGGACGCCGCGCGCCAGAGCACCGTCGTCGCGAACGAGATCTGGTCGGTCGCGTTCGATGCGAACGGTGTGTTCCAGACGGGCACCGCACGGCTCGAGTTCGCCGTGCCGTCGCTCCCCGGACAGCTGTATTCGAACCCCGTCGCCGACATCAGTTTCGACAACAACTGCTGCATGCTGCTCGCCGAGCGTTCGTTCGGCAATCCGACCTACGGCGGCTTCACCCCGTTCCCCGACACCACGACGACCGCGCACGACGCGCGCACCATGCGCTGGTGCCAGGGCGCCGACGGCAACTGGAGCCAGGATCTCCAGTTCCAGGTGGGATCGTTCAGCGGGGTCGATTCCGCGGGCGGCATCGGGTACGAAGCGATCGCGGACAAGGTGTGGATGCTCGCCGACGCGCTGTCGTTCCCGCCGAATCCGTGGATCTACGGCCTCCAGGGCATGCCTGCGACCGGCGCGCCTGCGAGCGGCTCGATCTGGGTCGACATCGACAACAACTTCGTCACCTACCAGAAGTGGCAGCAGGGCTCGCTCGATGTGAACTGCCTTGCGGAGTCGGGCTGCGAGTTCGAGACGATCGACATCGACTGCAAGCCGCAGGCGGATGGCACCTTCGACTTCCTCTGGACCGTGTCGATCACGAACAACTCGGGCAACACGGCGGACATCCTCATCCTGCCGGACCCGGCGTTCGCGCCGAACAATGTCGTGCTGCTGAACCCGCCGCTCGCGCCGGGCGACAAGGTCGTGATCGACATCCCGATCACGGGCGGCGATCCGGGCGAGAAGTTCTGCTTCACCGCGACGCTCGGCTCGATCAAGGGCGACGAGTGCTGCACCGAGGAGATCTGCATCGTGCTGCCCGACTGCGACTGCTTCGAGCACGACGAGGTGATCGCCGACCTGCCCGGGAACGGCAGCTTCACGGTGAGTCTCACGATGACGAACCTCGAGGCGTTCACGGCGGAGTGGGTCACGCTCGCGGTGAGCCCGGCGGGCGCCGGCACGGTGACTCCGTCGCTTGTGAACATTCCGTCGACGCCGTCGCTCGGCTCCGTCACGGTTGGACCGGTCACGGTGACCACGACGGCCGCGCCTGGCTCGACGGTCACCCTGGTGGTCGGCATGCACGCGCAGAGCTTCCATCCGTGCTGCTTCGTCGAGATTCCGATCGTGGTGCCTGCGAACGCGGGCAGCAAGACGCCCGGCGACATCGACGGCGACGGCGTGGTGAACGGGAACGATCTCGCGATGCTGTTCAACAACTGGGGAGGCGCGGGTGCGACCGACCTCAACGGCGACGGCGTCACGAACGGCGACGACCTTTCGATCCTGCTGGCGAACTGGGGCTGAGTCGCGTTCGCGAGGAATCACCCCACATGCGACTTCTTGCGCGGCCCGCGGAACTCCCGCGGGCCGCGTTCGTTGTGCGATGTGCTTGTGCGGCGAAGCCGAAGCCGGCCGCGAGACCGCCGTGCGGAAACGCGGCGACAGGGCACGATTTTTCTGTTTTTCCGCCGTGCGCTCTTGGCGAGGACGCTTGGGCAGGTATACTAACAAAACCCGAACAAGATTCGGGGCCCACATCTTGGCCGCGAATGGGCGCGAGAGAACCGAGAGGCGCACGACACCGTTGCGCGTGTTGTCGTTGTGGTGAATATTGCGGTGAATGTTGCGGTGACTGCGGCGTGACTGCGCCGTGATTACGCCGTGATTACTCCGTGATTACGCCCATGCCTTCGGCTCGACACTTCTCCAGCGGCGATGCCTGCATGAATC
The DNA here is from genome assembly GCA_046337925.1 of bacterium. Classification (GTDB taxonomy): domain Bacteria; phylum Planctomycetota; class Phycisphaerae; order Phycisphaerales; family SM1A02; genus QWPT01. Next base: position 34,975 of record JBKCZS010000273.1, read on the forward strand.
CAGCGTCAAGTTCAAGTGATGCCGTGCGCGTTCACGCGGACTGACACCCTTCGACCGGAGTCCATTGCCGAAGGGGTCCTCGGGAGAGCTCGACGAAAACGAATCGCCAGCGATTCGTGCGGGCTGTGGCATTGCGTGCGTGCGGGATTGCGTGATGGATTGCGTGATGGATTGTCGTCGTCTGCGGACATGAAGCGTACGAGGCAGAACTGAAGGGTGGAAGCGATGAACGGGAGTACAAGATGATGGCTGAGCGCTCGAAGGGTCTGTTTGAAAGTGACGGCATCGATGTCGGCGGCGGCGTCGTTGCTGAATCGAGTTCGAGGGATGGCGCTCGCATGGCTCGTGCGCGTCGTGCGCTCGCCATGGCCGAGGCACTGGCCTGTTCGGGCATGGGCGCAAGGCTGTTGTCCGAGGATGTTTCGCAGGATGGGCCGCGTGCATCCCCGCGAGAGAGTCTGCGAGAAGAAACCGGCGAAGAAGCGCCTCGTGATCCCCGCGACGATGAACGCGAAGATGTGCGCGAGGATGAAGATGATGCGCCACGGTCTCAGACGGTGCCCGGAAGGTTGCGGCGTGACAAGGGTGTGCCGTGCGCTGCCGTATCGCGGCCAAGACGCGGCAAGAAGCAGCGTGTCCAGCAGTGTGCGCGTGATGTGAAGCGCTTCCTCGCAAGACGTGATGCCGGAGTGCCGTTGCGGGTCTGCGTGGACGCAGGCGCTGAAGGGGTCGGCGAGTTCGATGCGCGGTGGCCGCGTACGACTGAAGCCACCGGCCTCCATGCGCGTGCCGCGATGTTGCCCGCGGAATGCGGTGCGGATGGTGCGGCGGCATCGGGCCTTTCCGCATTCGCCCTTTCAACATCAGTCCTTCCAACATCAGTCCTTCCAACATCGGGAGTTCCAACATTGAGGATTCCCCTCGATGACGCCACATGCGATGCAGCACTTGGTGGCGGACTTGCCTGCGGAGCGCTGCATGAGATCCAGGGGGTGTCTTTCGCAGGCGAACCTTCCTTCGGCCTGGCGTGTCCGCCTGATGGGCGAGAGAACGAAGTGGTTCGCGATGAAGACGCGTGGAACAAAGACGCGTGGAACAAAGACGCGTGGAACAAAGACGCATGGAACAAAGACGCATGGAACAAAGACGCATGGAACAAGGATGCATGGAGCAAGGATGCATGGATCGTTCCATTCGGATGCCTGCTTCACATCGTGCGCAAGGCGGTAATGCATCCCGCACTCGCGGATCGATCGGTCGCCTGGATTGGAGACAGGGTTCATCCGCCGCGCCACATGCTCCGCGTGATGCGGCACGGCCGAGGTGCAGCTTCCCTTGGCGTCGGCCGCGAGCGTCCGGAAGGCCCGCACCCATTCCTCGACGAAGAACTTGAACGGCGCTCGGTCTTCGTCGGCGATGTGCCGCATGGAGCGGTGCGGGGAGACCGGCTGGCCGGAGAGGGCGCGGCATGTCCGACGCCTTCGAAGCGTGGCCGGGCCGCCAATCGAGTGGATGACCGTGTTCGTGCCCGGCTATGGTGCACCGAACTCGCGATCAGGCTGGGGGCCGCCGGAGTCATCGTGGTCGATGGCAGTGGATTCGACCGCCTCGCGTGGCGACGCCTGCAGTTGGTCGCATCGGCTGCGCAGCAGGGCGCTCGAGCATGCGTCGAGGCAGGCGGCGGTGAATCCTCTTCGGGACCTCTTGTCTTGGTCGTTACGCCGCCTGCAGACGAGGGCGCCGGAGCGGCCGACGGCACTGCGGCAGTCCATCGGTTGCCCCGGGCGCCGCGTCCCGCCCATCGCCTGCGCACGGCCGCAACGCAGTGGTCCGTCTCTGCGGAGAGGGCATTTGGCGCGGCGGATTCGGGCGGCAAGCCCGATCGCCGCGGATGCGGGGATCCCTTTCGCTTCCGCTGGCGCATGCAACTGACGCACATGAGGTCGGGGTTCCGCGTGGAAGACGCGGCCGGCACAGCGACCCACGGCATTCCGCGGCATGACGACGCTGCGCCGCACGACTCGAGTTCAGTGCATGCGGCAATCGCAGATCGATCGCTGTCCCTGCCGATCGAACTGCCGAGGACGGCGTGTAGCGACGATGCGTGGAATGCGCTTCGCGATCGTACGGAGGCGTTGCATGGTCGGGGGCTGGACGGCTGCGAGCCGGCATCTGCGCCGCACAAGTTGCAGGATCGGCGGATCGCCATGCAGTTGAAGACAGGCGCGGAAAGCGATCAGTTCCCGCGTTCACTGCACGACATCCATCGTCTGGGATGGGAGGTGCGGTCTGCATAGCCTCGATTCAACACCGAACACCGATGCCGAGCCCCGGGTGCGGGTCGATGTGCCTGCAAACGCTCCGTCGCCAAGCCGCTTCATCGCGGTGCACTTTCCACAGTGGCCGCTCGATACAGCGCGGGTCGCACTCTGGAGAGCCATCCTCCGCCTGCGGCGAACGGCTGTGTCGGACACGCCGCCCGACGCTTCCACGGCGGCTTCGGAAGCCGATGCGGCGTGCCGCCCTCATGCTCCAGGTACGCCTCGCGGGCAAGAGCGCGCCGCGGCTCGCAGTGTCCTGGCTGAACTCTCCGTCTTGCCATCGGTTGTCGTCGAAGGCGGGCATGCGGCGGGGGCGGACCGCATGGCCCGAATCATCGGCTGCTGTCCGCATGCTGCGAAACTGGGGTTGTCGGTTGGAATGACGGTCGCCCAGGCCGAAGCGGTGTCTTCGCGCGGCGGTGCTGCAGTCGACCTCTCGGTCGAAGGCCTCGTGCAACTGTTCGGACCGAATTGTGCGCGGCAGGAAGACGGCGCTGCAAGCAGGTTGCTGCGGCGATGGATCGTCGAATCGACCTGCGCCGCACTCGTCTTGCGCGCGGACGAGCCTGCATGGGGCGCCATGCTGCGCAGGTTGGCGGCGTGCCTCGAGCGCTGGGTGCCTCGAATCGCAATCGACGGGCTTGGCGCGTCCGATCCGATCGTGCCGAGCGTCGATGCGCCTTTGGGGAGCCGCTACAGCCTTCTCGGCGATCTTGCCGGCTGTGCGGCGCTCTTCCGCGTGGCGCATGGAACGGAGCAGGTTCTCATGCGTCGCATCGTGGATTCCTTCGCAAGTCGGGGGTTCGAGACGCAGCTGGCGACCGCGTCCACCATCGGTGCGGCGATCGCGCTCGCCAGCCATGGCCGCCATACGCGCGCGGGGCGCGACTCACGATGCCGGGCGGTGCCGCCAGGTCGTGAAGCGGAGGCCTTGGATCCGCTGCCTGTCGAGGCGCTTCGGATTCCACCCGCTGCGCTTCAGGCCCTGCATGCGGTCGAGGTGCGCGTCATCGGTCAGTTGGCCCGACTCCGGCGCGGAGGCGTTGCAGCCCGTCTCGCAGGGCGTGTCGATGGCGAGACGGATGGTGCCGTTGGATACAGTGCGGGCGACGCGCGTCCGAACAGGCGTGGGGCTGCGTTCGGGCGGAAGCGCGGCCGGAAAGCCGAGCGCATGCCCGCGCCATCGCTCTTCGACCGGCCGGCTGAAGGCGATGCGCCATGCAAGGCGCCGGATCTGCTGCGCGACGACGGCATCCTGATCGGTGGTCGCGACATCGGTGATCCGCTTCTTCGCCTCGATCAAGCGATTGGTCGTTCGGCGGAGGCATTGATTCCGCTGCGCATGCAGGAGCCTGTGCAGATTGGCAAGGCATTCGATGGTCCGACCAGCAGGCTCGATGCGGTCCTCGTGGCGTGTGGCGAACTCGTCGACCGGCTCGCCACGGCGCTCGAGGCAAGGCGTGAAGGAATGCGCGTGTCGCGCTGGATCTTCCATCACGCCGAGCTGCCGTCGGACCTCTCGACGGATGCGACGGTGCGGCGCGCCCGCACGGCCCACGGCCATCCGCCATCGTCCGGGCGGTTGGCCGCTGGTCGGATGGTGTCCGAACTCGAGTTGCGCCTTTCGGCGCCGACCGCGAGCAGGGCGCATCTCTGGTCCATGCTGCAGCCCAAGCTGGAGCATCTTCCACTCGACCATGGAATCGAGGAGATCATCGTGCGGATTGAGGATGCAGCGCGCATGCGTTCGGTCCAGCGGCGACTGCTGTGGCAACGGGTTGAGCCGCCGCCGCAGCAACAGTCGCAGGCAGTGCGTTCCCGTTCTATCCATGTGCGGCCAGAGTCGCAGGGAGTCGATCGTGCGGAACGACGCCAGCCCTCGGTCTGGAGCGGGCTCGACGGCGCATGTGCAGGCTGGATGTCCGCGGACCGCGTGTCTGCGCGTATGGGCGATGCCGATGCGCGCTGCAGCGATTCCGCAGGTCTTCAGGAGTGGATCGACCTGGTTGCTGCACGGTTTGGTCGAGAGCGCGTGCATCGCGTGCCGGTCCTTGCGCGAGAAGGCGACAGGGCGCGCGACATGGAAGTCGGTGATGTCGCGAAGCATGCGGCCGATGGTTCCGGCGGCGTCGCGGTGCATCTTGGCCAGCGGCCGAGCCAGTGGTTCGCGGCTGAAGAGCAGGCGGTGATCCTGGGTGGCTCATCAAGCGGCGCACTTGCCGCCACCATCGCCGAGCGAAGGGCGTGGTGCTTCGACTCGGCGCATGTGCGGCAGCCTGCGCCAGCCATGACTTCCATGCTGCGATGGGCTCCCATGCTGCGCTGGCGGGGCCGCATGTGGCCGCTCTCCGCGATCGACGGATGGGAACGCACGGCGGACCGATGGTGGGACCGCGCATGGGAGCCCAAGGCGCCGGACGCAAGCGAAGTGCAGGAGGGCGAGTGCGAGTCGATGTCCGTGCAGGGCATAGGGAGGGCGGCGGCGATTGCACGGCTGAGCGGCAGGCTCCACGCGCGTGTCCAGATCGGAACCGGCCTCTGGCTTCTCGCGCGGTTTCCGGAACGAATCATCCCTCAAGGAAACGAAGGGCGTCTGGCGCAGTTCGCAGACGACGGGGCGGTTGTCCTCGGTTCATCTCCCGATCCGTGGCAGGATCGATGCGAGCGTGCGTTCCAAGCGGGCCTTGGCGTCTTGATCCTTGGAGCGTGGGGGTAGCCGCATGCCGGACGAGCCGCAGCCCAAACTCTGTCAGCATCCGCTGCGCCAGCCCGCGCCAGCGCCAGCGCCCACGCCCGCACCCGCGTCTTCGTCGTCGGCCGTTGCTGGCCAGCAGGCGACGGTGGTCTTCTCGCACAGGGCTCGACGCCCCGCCCGTCCAAGCTGGGGTGAACTTGCCGTCACCAGCAACCACACCTTCCTCAATGGCGCGAGCCACCCCGAGGAACTGGTGCGCGAGGCCGCACGGCTCGGGCATGCCGGAATCGCGCTGACCGACTTCGAGACCTTCGGCGGCGCCGTTCGCGCGCATGTCGCCGCGCGCGAGACGGTCGTCGGCGAGCATGGGGGCGTGCACGCGGGGGCGCGGCCGAGGCTTGCGCATGGCGCGCGTGTCCGGTTCTCGATCGACGATCTCCCGTGGTCGAAGATGCCAGATGCCGGTGCGCGGTCGTGCGAACCGAGTGCAGGCGAGACGATCGACATCCTGCTCTACCCGAGCGACCGGGCTTCGTGGGGCGCCATGTGTCGGCTGCTGACGAAGGCTCGGACCGCAGGTGCGGTGACTTCGGCCGGCGCAGCCGATCGCACGGATGTGGAAGGCGGAGCGGGTCGCGCTGCCGGAGGGGCCCGTGGAGCGGGGGCGCAGGAGAGGCGCCACCGACTTCATCTCTCCGATCTCGCCGAGACGCTGCGTACCCCCGGTCTCGGAGGTGAATCCCTGCTGGGAGTCGTGCTTGCCCCCCGTATCCCGAGCCAGCGCTTCCTCGAGGCTGCGCAGGGGCTCGCAGCGCTGATGCACGACCGGCTCGCGGTGGCGCTCACACGCGTCGATGACCCCGACAGCGCCGCCGACGCCGAACGCTCGGAGGTGCTTGCCGACGCGCTCGGGCTTCCGCTCGCGGCGCTCAGCGATGTCCGCATGCATGCATTGGCGCGCAAGCCGCTCCTCGACACGCTCGCATGCATCCGCGATGGCGTCTCGATCGATCGCGCCGCGCGCCAGATCGCGCAGCATGCCGAGCGGCGCCTTCGTCCGCCATCCGACATCCTGCGCCGATACGCCGATCGGCCCGACGCGCTCGCGACCGCATGGCGGTTCCTCGATCGTGCCGCCGCATTCTCACTCGACGAGCTGCGCTACGAATATCCCGACGAGGTCGTGCCGCAGGGCATGCCGCCGATGCAGCACCTCCGCAACCTGGTATGGAAGGGCGCGCGCGAGCGCTACCCGCGCGGCGTGCCCGCCAAGGTCGCGCGCCAGTTTGAGCACGAGTTCGCCATCATCGACGACCTCGGCTACGCGCCGTACTTCCTGACCGTCCATGACATCGTCGCCTTCGCGCGATCGCGCGGCATCCTTTGCCAAGGACGCGGCGCCGCCGCGAACAGCGCCGTCTGCTACGCGCTCGGCGTCACGGCGGTCGACCCCGACCGCATCGATGTCCTCTTCGAGCGCTTCGTGAGCCGTGAGCGCAACGAGCCTCCCGACATCGACATCGACTTCGAGCACGAGCGGCGCGAGGAGGTCATCCAGCACATCTACGCGAAGTACGGCCGCGACCGCGCCGCGCTCGTCTGCGAGATCATCAGCTACCGGGGGCGCAGCGCCGTGCGCGATGTCGGCAAGGCGCTCGGGTTCGCGCCGGACACCGTGGACCGCCTCGCCAGCGAGGTCGACCGCTGGAGCGGCGGCGGCCTTGGCTCGCGCGACGATGTCACCGAGGGTTCGTTCGAGACGGGCCTCGATCGAACGCTTCCCCAGGCGACCGCCGAACGCGTGCGCGCCGCAGGACTTGATCCATCCGCCCCCCGCGTGCGCGCGATGGTCCAGCTTGTCGGCGAGATCCTCGGATTCCCGAGGCACCGCTCCCAGCATGTCGGGGGGTTCGTGATCTCCCGTACCCCGCTGATGGAGATCGTGCCGATCGAGCGCGCTGCGATGGAGGACCGCACGATCCTCGAATGGGACAAGGACGACATCGAGGCGCTCGGAATGCTGAAGATCGACCTGCTGTCGCTCGGCATGCTGACGGCGATCCGCAAGTCCATCGATCTCGTCAACGGCGACAGCCTGGCGATTGCGCTCGGCGGCAGGCCCGAGCGGATGCCTGATGCGCCGCAGGTCCGGCCCGATCTTGCGCATGTCAGTCCACCGCAGCCATCCGTGCCATCATCGGCAACGCCGGAAGCGACTGCGGGGGAGACCGGCCGAGTCGCCGAGCGCGATCCGCTCCTCTTCCATTCGATTCCTGCAGAGGATCCATCGACCTACGACATGATCTGCAAGGCGGATACTGTCGGCGTCTTTCAGATCGAGTCGCGCGCCCAGATGTCGATGTTGCCTCGGCTCAAGCCGCGCCGCTTCTACGACCTCGTCATCGAGGTAGCGATCGTTCGTCCCGGCCCGATCCAGGGCGACATGGTGCATCCGTACCTCCGGCGCCGCAGCGGACAGGAGCCCGTTCACTACCCCAACGAGGCGATCCGCACGGTGCTGGGAAAGACGCTCGGCGTGCCGCTCTTCCAGGAGCAGGCCATGGCCCTCGCGGTCGTGGCGGCTGGATTCACCGCAGGACAAGCCGATGAGCTTCGTCGCGCGATCGCCGCATGGAAGCGAAGCGGCAACAAGATCGCGCAGTTCGGCGCGGCGCTCGAGGCGGGCATGGTCGCGCGCGGCTACTCGCAGGACTTCGCGCGGCAAGTCTTCGAGCAGATCAAGGGATTCTCCGGATACGGGTTCCCGGAGTCGCACGCCGCAAGCTTCGCGCACCTCGTCTACGCAAGCGCGTGGCTGAAGCGGCACCATCCCGCGGCCTTCGCCGCCGCGCTCCTCAACAGCCAGCCGATGGGCTTCTACGCGCCCGCCCAGATCCTGCGAGACGCAAGCGACCACGGGGTCGCCGTGCGCGGCATCGATGTGCACTGTTCGCTCTGGGATTCGTCGCTCGAGCGCGGGCCCGATCCGTGCGCAGCGCTTGCCAACGGCGACGCGGCGGGTGTTGCCACGGTCCGAGCCACGGTCCAAGCCACGGTCCAAGCCACGGTCCGAATCGACGGAAGCGGCCTTGGGCCGAGGCTTTCATGCCTCGATTCCGAGGCCGGCGCGCCAAGGCGCTGGCGCGAGCTCCACATGCGCGGAACGCCCGAAGCGCTGCACGGCGAGATTCCGTTCCGACGGCTTCATTCGCGTGGGCGCAGCATCGTGGCACGGGCCGCACCGCCGCACGATGGAGCGGAACTCGCACAGGGGCGTCGCTCCGAGCCACTCTGCCCGCCCGACAACTCCGCGCGATGCAGCGGAGCTCCGACGCATCCTGAGTCAATGCCGGCCCAGCCTGCGATCCGCCTCGGACTTCGCATGGTCCGTGGCCTCGAGCCGGCGGAGGCCCAGCGCGTCATCGATGCAGTGACCAGACACGGCTATTTCCGAAGGATCTCCGATCTCGCCGAAGTCTCGGGGCTTGCGCAGGCGACGCTGCGTCGGCTTGCGGCCGCCGATGCATTCGGCTCGATGGGCCTCGACCGGCAGCAGGCGATCTGGCAGATCCTTGCGCTTCGCGATCGCGAGCGGCCGCTGTGGTCGTTTGGGGTTGCTCCCGCCGAACCCGATGTCCGGCCATTGGATGGCTCCACGGTCGCCATGCCAAGCGACATCGAGCCCGCGCTCCCTCCGGTCGCCGAGCTTTCTTCGGTCGCCCAGGACTTCGAGGCGACGGGTGTCACGCTCAAGCGCCATCCGGTGGCCTGCATCCGGCCGACGCTTCAGAAGTCGCGGGCCATCCCGTGCGCGTGGCTCCGCGACGAACACAGAACCCCCGCAGGCAAACGGGTGCGCGTGGCCGGGCTTGTCCTGCTGCGGCAGCGGCCGTCGACGGCGAAGGGCATCGTGTTCATGACGATCGAGGACGAGTCGGGGACCGCCAATCTGATCTTCCGTCCGAAGGTCTATGCGCGCGTACGCCTGGCTGTCCGCAGCGCGACCCTTGTCATCGTGTCGGGAAAGATCGAGCGCCGCGACGGCGTGGTGCATGTCCTGGTCGACGGAGCCCGAGATCTGAGCGCCCAGCTCGTCAGCGGAGACGCCGCCATGCCCGTCCAGTCGAGGGACTACCGATGAGGAGGTCTCCGTGACCGGATGCGCTGCATCGGCACTTCGCCAGCGCCACGCGCCTGCCGCGAGCGGGCCGCCTCGGGTACGCTTCGGCCATGAACCGCGCCAGCAGCGACCGCCTCCTGACGAGCCTCCGTGAACTCTCGCTGAACCATGCATCGGTCCTGTCCGCGAGAAGCGTGAGCCGCGGTCGACCCCTGCGTCAACCCCTGCGTCAACCCCTGCGTCGGGCCCTCGCGTTGGCGTGCGCGCTTGTCGCGCTCGGCGCCATCGCAGGATGTGGCAGCGTCCGAGGAACTGGCAAGCCGCTCATCCAGGACGACGGCGCGCGGAAGGCTTCCATCGAGAAGGATTCTGCGAGCACGCAGGCCTCTGAATCGAGCGCGGTTCCCTCGAAGACCGCTCCCAAGCAGTAGCGCCGTCGCGGGTGATCGTCCGGATCACGCGCGTCTCGAGGGCAGCGTCCCGCGCCTGACGCTCTGCTCAACCCTCTGGGCCAAGGCGCCGGTGTTCTTCCTCTTCGACTTCGGCCTCGCGCACGTTCCTGCGCATCTCCGCTTCGTTCGCGGGCCGTTCCGGCTCGACGAGGGTCCGCATGCGGCGGAGCGCCGGGAACGCGAACGCCACGAACGCAACGACGCCGAGCGTTCCGAAACCACCGCT
>JBKCZS010000274.1:0-7543 GCA_046337925.1 bacterium
GCTTGGAAGCGTTGAGCGGTCGCGGCTGCGGCCGCTCCCTCTGGTGCTTGGACGCGTTGAGCGGTCGCGGCTGCGGCCGCTCCCTTTGGTGCTTGGGAGCGTTGAGCGGTTGTGGTCGCGGCCGCTTCAATCAAGTGGCGAGTCGCTTGCGCCACTCCGAGATGCGGTGGTAGTCGGTCAGGTCGTACTGGAGCGGCGTCACCGTGATGAAGCGCTCCATCAGCGCCTCGACATCGGTGCCTTCCTTCGTGTGCACGAACTTCATGCCGTCGCCGTTCGGCCAGTAGTACGACTGCCCGCTCGGCGAGACGCGCTTCTCGTAGTTGTCGATGCCCGCCGCCGTGTTCATCTGCACCACGCGGATCGGCGGCATCGGCGCGTCGGCCGCATGCGTGCGCGGCACATTGATGTTGATCACCGAGTGCGCATCGATCTCGTGCCTGCGCACCTGATCGATCGCGTGGCGCGCGATCTCGGCCGCGCGTCGCCAGTGCGGCGCGCCGCCGCCCATGTGCAGGCTCACCGCGATCGACGGCACTCCGAGGAACGCCGCCTCGACGGCAGCGCCGACCGTGCCGGAATAGATCACATTGATGCCGACATTGGCGCCCGAGTTCATGCCCGAGATCACGAGGTCGGGCCGCTGGCCGTCGCCGAAGAGGTCGGGCCAGATCCGCCGCAGCCCGAGCTTGACGCAGTCGGCCGGACGGCCCTCGACGGCGAACCCGCGCATGTGCGGCGCGGGCGAACACTCCTCGACCATCAGCGGCGTGTGGAAGGTGATGCCGTGGCTGGTCGCGCTCTGGCCCTCGGCGGGAGCGATCACGACGACCTCGCCCAGGTCTCGGATCGCCGAGTGAAGCGCCTCGATTCCGGGTGCGTGGATGCCGTCGTCGTTGGTGAGCATGATCCGCATGGGGCGCGCAGTGTAGGAAACCTCGGCCGCACGCAGGGCCGAATCGAATCGGCGGGAACGCGTACCATGCGCCGCCGTGACCCTGACCGGGATCATCCTTGCCGCGCCGAGCCTGATCTTGGCGGGAATCTCGCTCGTGCTCCTCGTGCGCATCGTGAAGGCGGACCGCAAGGTCCCGCGCGTGCGCGACGGCGACTCGCTTCCCCCGGCATCGGGACTGCTCTCGATCGTCATCCCCGCGCACAACGAGGAGCGTGTGATCGCGGAGAGCGTGCGCGGACTGCGCCGCCAGACCCGCCGCAACTTCGAGGCGATCTATGTGCTCGACCGCTGCACCGACCGCACGCGCGAACTGCTCGTGGCCGCCGCGGAGGGCGATCCGCGCATCCGCTTCATCGAGAACGGCCATTGCCCCGACGACTGGGCCGGCAAGTGCAACGCGTGCCGCGTCGGCGCGCGCGAGGCGACGGGCGAGTGGCTCCTCTTCACCGACGCCGACTGCCGCTTCGAGCCCGACATGCTCGACGCGATGCTCGCGATCGCGCAGGCACGCGACACGACGCTCCTCTCGGCGCTCGGAAGGCTGACCTTCCAGCATGGGTTCGAGCGGCTGCTCCAGCCCGTGGCGGCCGCGGTGCTCCTTCGCATCTTCCCGCTCGACAAGGCAAACCGCGAGCACCGCCGCTGGCCCTTCGCCAACGGCCAGTTCCTGCTCTTCCGCCGCGCGGCCTACGAGGCGTTCGGCGGCCACGAACTCGTCAAGGACGCGCTGCTCGAGGACCTCGCCTTCGCGTGGCGCATCCATGCGCGCGGCGGCAAGCTGGGCGTGGTCAACGCCTCGCGCCGCATGGAGGTCGCGATGTACGACTCGGCCAAGTCGATGCGCTCCGGCTGGACCCGCATCTACATCGAGAGCTGTGGCCGGCGCCCGAAGCGGCTCGTCTTCGCTGCGGTCGAGCTCTTCGTCGTATCGGTGCTGCTGCCGCTCCTCGCCCTCGCCGCATCGGCGTACGGCATCGTCGGCGCGCTGCAGGGATACAACGGCGCGGTGCTCGTCGCGGCCGCAGGACTCGTCGCGCTCGGCCTCGGATTCGCGACGGTCGCGCTGCTGCACGAGCGCCAGCACGCGCCACTCCTCGGGGCGTTCCTCCATCCGTTCGCCGCGTTCCATGTCTCGCGCTGGCTGCTCGACGGCTCGCGCATGCTGCGCAAGCGTGTGCCCGTCCGGTGGGGCGGCCGCGAGTACATCCTCGAGCCGCAGTGAGGCCCCGGCCGCGCCGCCGCAGAAGCGTGCCGCGTCGCCGCAGACGCGTGCCGTGCCGCACCGCTACACTCCGCCTCCCTTCGGCCTGATCGATGTACGCACCGCTCCTCGCCAACCGATACCTCACCTCGCGGATCATCCCGCTCATCGCGGTCGGCGCCGTCGCGCTCTGCGTTGCGCTCGTCATCATCGTGGTGAGCGTCATGACGGGCTTCCTCGACATGGTGCGCAACTCGGGCAAGACGCTGATGGGCGATGTGGTGGTGAACTACCCGATCTCGGGCATTCCCTACTACGACGAGCTCGTCAAGGAGATCGAGGCGCTGCCGGAGGCTGCCGCGGCGAGTCCGATCGTCGAGACGCTCGGGCTTCTCCGCATGCCCTACGGCCCGACCGAGACCACGCAGGTGCCCGGCGAGCCCGGCCGCAGCGCGCAGACCGTCCGCGGCCGCATCGAGTTCGTGCATGTCTGGGGCATCGAGCCCGAGTCCTTCGACCGCGTCGCCGGCTACTACGACCGGCTCTACTGGCAGAAGCCCGAGGAGCCGGTCGCCAGCGACCTCGCGACGGACGACCCGCGGCTTGACCCCTACTACCAGCGCGAGGCGCAGGGCCGCACCCTCCGCTCCACGCGCAATCGCGACGGCGTGGTGCTCGGCATCGAGATCTCCCAGTTCAACGAGCGCCGGCGCGACGGCAGCTACCGCACTCCCGGGCCGAACGGAATGCAGGACCCCGACTACTTCATGGGAGACAACTCCGTCACGCTGACGCTCGTCCCCATCTCTTCGAACGCCAAGCTCGGCGAGGACCAGAGCCGCGAGTTCGACATCGTCAACGAAGTGCAGACCGGGGTCTATTCGATCGACTCGAAGCGCGTCCTTGCACCGATCGCGGCCGTGCAGGAGATGCTGAAGCTCGACGCAGCCCCGCTCGCCGACCCTCGGCAGCGCGACGAGAACGGACGGCCGAAGATCATCGGCACGACGCCGCCGCGCGCGACCTCGATCCTCGTCCGCGCGGAGGACGGCGTGAGCGCGGAGGTGCTGCAGCAGGCGGTCACCGAGGCCTATGCGAGCTTCTCCGCGCGACTGCGCGCCGACCCGACGCGGACGCTGCTGCCGCCGCCGATCAACGCCGTCGGCATCGAGACCTGGGAGCAATCGCTCGCAGAGATCATCGGACCCGTCGAGAAGGAGCGCGAGCTCATGCGCACGCTCTTCTCGATCATCTACATCGTGTGCGCGGCGCTCGTCCTCGCGATCTTCTGGGCGATCGTGCAGGAAAAGACGCGGGATATCGGCATCCTGCGGGCCGTGGGCGCGTCGCGCATCGGCATCCTCTGGATCTTCCTCCGCTACGGGCTCCTCATCGGCATCGTCGGCTCGCTCGTCGGCGTGCTGCTCGCGTGGCTCATCGTGCGGCGCCTCAACGACATCCACGAGCTCATCGGCATGCCCGCGTCGACCACGGTCAAGGTGGTGGCGTGGGTGCTGGTGGTGATCGCGCTCAAGATGCTCGTGCGCGGACTGCGCCGCGCATCGGCGCTGCAGACGGTCTGCTGGGCCTTCGCAACCGCGGCGCTCGGCGTGATCGCCTACAGGCTCCTCTGGTACGAGGGCTACACCGTCTGGGATCCGGCGGTCTACTACTTCACCCGCGTTCCGAGCGAAGTCGACTGGGACACCGTGCAGACCACGGTGCTCGGCGGCGTGCTCTTCAGCGTCATCGGCGCGGCGGTCCCCGCGGCGCGCGCCGCCGACACGGACCCCGTCCAGAGCCTGAGGTACGAATGAAGCCCCTGCTCGAGGCACACGGCGTCAAGAAGACCTATCGGCTCGGCCAGACGAGCGTGCCGGTCCTGCACGAAGCGTCGCTCTCCGTCAACGAAGGCGAGTGGGTCGCGATCGTGGGCAGCTCGGGCAGCGGCAAGAGCACGCTGCTCCATCTTCTCGGCGGACTCGACCGCGCCGACAAGGACTCGGGGCCGATCTCGTTCGCGGGCGAGGATCTCCGCCGGTTCAGCCCGGCGCGCGAGAACCTGTACCGGAACCGCGATGTCGGATTCGTGTTCCAGTTCTACCACCTGCTCCCTGAACTCACGGTGCTCGAGAACGCGATGCTGCCCTCGCTCGTCGGACTCTCGCGGCTTGCGTGGCTGACCGGACGCCGCTCGGAACTGCGCGACCGCGCCTCGGAGCTCCTCGACACCTGCGGCCTCGGGCATCGGCTGAAGCATCGGCCCGCGGAGCTCTCCGGTGGCGAGCGCCAGCGCGTCGCGATCGCGCGGGCGCTCATCAACAGGCCGAAGGTGCTGCTCGCCGACGAACCGACGGGCAACCTCGATGTGCGGACGGGCGGCGGGATCCTCGATCTCCTCGCCGAACGCCAGGCCGAGGGGCTCACGATGCTGATGGTGACACACGACCAGTCGGTCGCGGCGCGCGCGCATCGTCAGGTGAAGATCGTCGACGGCCGCGTGGCGTGATTGAGCGGTCGCGGCTGCGGCCGCTCCCTTTGGTGCTAGATGAGCGGGAGGCCGCTCCCTTTGGTGCTGGATGCGCCAGAGGCCGCCCCCGCAAGCGGCGGGCGCGGAAATCTAGTCATTCGTCTGGAACCACTTCCTCGCGCGCGCGCACGCGGCCTCGACCGTCATGCCGAACGACCGCGAGAACCGTGCCTCGGGCGTCGGCGTGTTCGCCGCCCCCCACGCGCCCGTCGCCTTGGCGAAGCGCAGCAGACGACTTGGCTCGTTGTCCCAGAGCCAGCGTACGAAGAGGTACGAAACCGCCCGCGCCTGCTGCGGGTCGCCCGTCCACATCGGATCTGCGTACTGGCTTGCGACCACCGGAACGAACGACCCTGTGCCGCGGATGAAGGCAAGCGCCTGCCGCCGCAACGCGATGTCCATGCCGGCCTTCGGCGTCGAGACATCCGCCATCACGCGCGGCAGCCCTTCGTTGAGGAACGCAGGTCCGCGCGCGGGAGCGTCGGTGTAGTGCAGGATCGCGCGGGCCAGTCCGACGGTCGCCGCGTACCGTGCGCGTGAACGATCGCCTTCAGGCGCCACCAGCACGATCGCCGCCGGGAACGCGTTCGGCGCCCCGATCGCGGGATAGATCGTCACGCTGTCGGCGTGTGCGGCGGGATCGCCGCCGAACGCGGTCGTCACCAACTGCCGCCAGCGGTCCTGATCCGACACGAAGATCACAGGGATGCGTGCCTGCGCGGCGACCGTGACCCCGGCGGAGGCGAAGCGCTCGCTCCATTCCGCGAAGACCGTCTCGAGCGCGGCGGCCTCCCTCGCGAACGCCGCGTCGTCGGACTCCGCGAGCACCGCGATGTTGGCAGACTCATGCAGCGTCGCGCTGCCCCCGGCGCGCGCGAGCATCGCCCGCGCCGCCTCGACCGCGCGCGCGCTCATCTCGCCGAACACCTGCGGCGTTGGCGCCGTCCATGCCGTCATCGCGAAGACCGCCGACTCGGGAGTAGACCGTGCCGCCGCAGCGGCAGCCTTCTGCAGCGCCTCGTCGGCCCGCGTCTTGGCGAGCGTCTCGCCCTCCTTGCGGGCCGATTCGATCCCCGCGGCGTCGAGCCCCTGCCGCTTCGCCCAGTCGACCGCGAGCGGACCGACCTTGGCCGAGTCCGGCAGCGACAGGATCACGGCAAGCGCGTCGCGAGCGGCCCCCGCATCCTTTGCCGCCACCACCGCCTTCAGGACCGCAAACGCGGAACCCGCCTTGATTTGCTCCCACCGATACGACCCGCACGACCCCTCCAGACCGACCCCCGACCACGCAGAGACTGCGCAGCGTTCCTCTTTCCCGGCTGCAAGCCCGAGCGTAAGCGAGACTTCGGGTGAGACCTCTCGCCGCTGGATGTCGGCCGAGGCTGGTCTCGGGACAGCCAGAACGGCAGTAAAGGACACGAGGATCGCCAGAAACGGCCGCATGAACTTTCGAGAATAGCGGTTCATTCGCGTATCTCCGAAGGGACTCGCGCCGAAAACACCTCACGGAAGGGCATGACGTTTGCCCTTCCCGCGCGCTTCGGCGAACCGCAGCCCATGCGGTGCGCAGGAAGCGCGTAGGATCTCATACGCAGGAGTCTTGTGAAGGCTCCTGAGTCGTCCGGCGGAATGAGCGTACACCATTCACGACGGGCAAAGACCGAAGGCAGGCAGGAAGGAAGGAGTTCCCCATGTTCGAGCGATTGACCGACCGAGCACGCAAGGTGATGGCCCTCGCCAACCAAGAGGCGCAGCGCCTGAACCACGAGTACATCGGAACGGAGCACATCCTCCTCGGCCTCGTGAAGGAAGGTTCCGGTGTCGGCGCGAATGTGCTGAAGAACCTGGACATCGATCTTCGCAAGGTCCGCCTCGAGGTCGAGAAGCTCGTCAAGAGCGGCCCCGAGATGGTCACCATGGGCAAGTTGCCCCAGACCCCTCGCGCCAAGAAGGTCATCGAATACGCCATCGAGGAGGCCCGGAACCTCAACCACAACTATGTGGGCACCGAGCACCTCCTGCTCGGCCTCCTCCGCGAGCACGACGGCGTCGCCGCGCAGGTCCTCATGAACCTCGGGCTCAAGCTCGAGGAAGTGCGTGAGGAAGTCCTCAACCTCCTCGGCGCAGGCGTCGAGAGCGAGGAAGCTCCCCCGCCGAGCGAGCCGCAGGAGCCCCCGATGGGCAGCGGCCCGCCGCAGGGCGGCGACAGCGCGCGCACCCGTGGCGCCGCCAAGAGCAAGACCCCCGCGCTCGACAGCTTCGGCCGCGACCTCACCGAACTCGCCCGCAACGGCGAGCTCGACCCGGTCATCGGCCGCGTGAACGAGATCGAGCGCGTCGTGCAGATCCTCTGCCGCCGCACCAAGAACAATCCGGTCCTCCTCGGCGAGGCCGGCGTCGGCAAGACGGCGATCGTCGAGGGCCTCGCCCAGCGCATCGTCGATCAGGAGGTCCCCGACATCCTGTTCGACCGCCGCCTGGTCGTCCTTGACCTCGCGGCGATGGTCGCGGGCACCAAGTACCGCGGCCAGTTCGAAGAGCGCATCAAGGCGGTCATGAACGAGGTCCGCCGCGCGAAGAACATCATCCTGTTCATCGACGAGCTCCACACCCTCGTGGGCGCCGGCGGCGCGGAAGGCGCGATCGACGCGTCGAACGTCCTCAAGCCCGCGCTCGCCCGCGGCGAGATCCAGTGCATCGGCGCGACGACCTTCGACGAGTACCGCAAGTACATCGAGAAGGATGCAGCGCTCGAGCGCCGCTTCCAGTCGATCTCCGTCGAGCCGCCGAACGCGGAGCAGACCTTCGAGATCCTGAAGGGCATCCGCCCGAAGTACGAGGCGCACCACCGCGT
>JBKCZS010000275.1:0-18590 GCA_046337925.1 bacterium
CGACACCGACTCGAACGGCGTGCCCGACAGCTGCGAGGACTGCAATGGCAACTCGATCCCTGATTCGGTCGAGATCGCGAACGGCACGGCGCAGGACTGCCAGCCCGACGGCATTCCCGACGAGTGCCAGCTGAACGGCGAGAAGCCGCTGCTCTACGCCTATGACGACGCGCAGCCCGAGTTCTGGGTGTCGTCGGACGCACCGAACACGGCGTGGCTCAACAACTTCACGGTCGAGGAAGGCAAGGACCGCATTGTCGCGATCGATGTGATGTTCGGCTTCGTTCCCGAGGGCAGGCCCCACATCATCCATCTCTGGAGCGATCCGAACGGCGACGGCAATCCCGATGACGCGCAGGCGCTCGCATCGATCCCCTTCAACGCGGTCGACACGGGCGAGGCGTTCACCTACACGCGCATCGACATCCCCGACATCGACCTGGCGCCGGGCACAAGCTTCTTCGTGGGCGCGGTCATCAACGGCTTCACGCTGTTCACGGATGCTCCTGCGCCGAAGGACACGACGCCGCCGAACGGCAAGAGCTGGCTGGTCGGCAAGTTCAGCGCGATCGACCCGAACGATCTGTCGGAGAACGCCGACGAGTTCCTCCGCATCGACGACCTCGGTGGGCCGTTCATCGGGAACTGGTGCGTCCGCGCGGTCGCGGTGTCGACCGCCGACTGCAACGAGAACAACATCCCCGACGACTGCGACATCGCAGCCGGCACCTCGACCGACGCGAACAAGGACGGCGTTCCCGACGAGTGCGCGCCGTGCACGGCGGATCTCAACCTCGACGGCAATGTCGGCCCGGCCGACCTCGCGATCGTCCTCTCCGGCTGGGGCACGACCTCGCCGCTTGCGGACCTCGACGACGACGGCGATGTGGACGCGGCGGACCTCCTCGCGCTGCTCAACGCGTGGGGGTCCTGCAAGTAGGCCACGCGGGCGTCTTGGCGTCCAAAAAGGACAAACGGAAGGCCAAGGCCTTCCGTTTGTCCTTTTTGCATCGGGCTGGCGGGATTTGAACCCACGACCTTTTGACCCCCAGTCAAACGCGCTACCAAGCTGCGCTACAACCCGTGAGGCGAACAAGTCTAGCACAGGATTCGCCGCATCGCATCCCATCGGGGAGTTGCCGTGCGAGGTTATCCGAGCAGTTCGCGCGAAAATCGGCTGTAATCGCGGCCCGCATGACCCCGCTCGCGCTCTCCGCGATCCTCGCGATGCAACCGATTTCCCAGACCGCACCTGCCGTACCGCCGCCCGAACCGATCGGCCCGCTGCCGACGGCGCGGCAGCTCGCGTGGAAGGACCTTGAGTTCACGGGCTTCATCCACTTCGGCCCGAACACCTTCACCGGCGTTGAGTGGGGACATGGCGGCGAGCCGGCCAGCGTCTTCAACCCGACCGCACTCGACGCCCGGCAGTGGGTCAAGGTGATGAAGGACGCCGGCATGAAGGGCGTCGTCATCACCGCGAAGCACCACGACGGGTTCTGCAACTGGCCGACGGAACTGAGCACGCACTCGGTCGCGTCGAGTCCGTGGAAGGGCGGCAAGGGGGATGTGCTGCGCGAACTCAGCGATGCCTGCCGCGAGGGTGGCCTCAAGTTCGGCGTCTATCTCTCGCCGTGGGACCGCAACAACCCGAAGTACGGCACGGGCGAGGAGTACAACGCGTACTTCCGCGCGCAGCTGCGCGAGGTGCTCACGAACTACGGCCCCGTGTTCGAGGTGTGGTTCGACGGCGCGTGCGGCGAGGGGCCGAACGGAAAGCGCCAGGTCTACGACTTCCCGAGTTTCCGCGCGGTCGTGCGCGAACTGCAGCCCGACGCGGTGATCTTCAGCGATGTCGGCCCCGACATCCGCTGGGTCGGCAACGAGCAGGGCTGGGCAGGGGAGACGTGCTGGTCGATGCTCAAGGCGGAAGGTCACGGCATCGGCGACGACAATCCGCCGCCGATCAAGTCGCTGAACGAAGGCGATGAGCACGGCGAGTCGTGGATCCCCGCGGAGGCGGATGTCTCGATCCGTCCGGGTTGGTTCTATCACGCAGACCAGGACGGCAAGGTGAAGACTCCGGCCCAGCTTTTCGACCTGTGGGAGCGCAGCGTCGGGCACAACGCGAACTTCCATCTGAACTTCCCCGTCGATCGACGCGGGCTGATCCACGAGAACGATGTCGCGGCCGTGCTCGGGCTGCGCAAGCTCATCGACGCGACCTACGGCGAGGGCACCGACCTCGCGCGCGGCCGCACGACGGCAGGGGACAACATGCGGGGGTTCGTCCCGAGCGGCGCGTTCGAGAAGCCGCGCGCGCTCGAGTTCGGAACCGACAAGCTGGTCGACGGCGACCCGAAGACCTACTGGGCCACGGACGATGGCACGAAGGCCGCGATGGTCGAAGTCGAACTCGACGCCGCGAAGGCGTTCGACCGCGTGGTGCTCGCGGAGCCGACCTGGCTCGGCCAGCGGGTGCGGAAGTTCCGCATCAGCGTCCCGGCCACGCCCGACAACAACCATCGCGACTGGACCGTCATCGCGGAGGGAACCACGATCGGCCACAAGCGCATCGTGCGCGTTCCCGAGACGAAGGCGCGGCACCTGCGCGTCGAGATCCTCGACTCGCGCGCGTGCCCGTGCCTCACGACGCTTTCGGTGCACAAGACGAAGGCGCCGGGCTGACGGATGGTCGCGCGGAAGAGTCCATCCGAGGCCGTGACGCGCATCTCGCGGTCGCTGTCGCGCAAGGTCGGCGTGCTCGAGTTCGCGGCGCCGGTGGCGTTCGTCTACAACCCGCTCGAGTATGCGCGCGCGCCGCACGAGCGATATCTCGCGCACGCGAGGCGCGGAATCGACGCGCTCTACCTCGGCATGAACCCGGGCCCCTTCGGCATGGCGCAGACGGGCGTGCCGTTCGGCGAGATCGCGGCGGTGCGCGGATTCCTCGGAATCGAGGAGCGTGTGCGCGCGCCGAAGGCGATGCATCCGAAGCGGCGCATCGAGGGCTTCGACTGCCCGCGGAGCGAAGTGAGCGGTCGGCGATTCTGGGGTCTCATGGCACGCGAGTTCGGCTCGGCCAAGCGGTTCTTCGAGCATGGGTTCGTGTGGAACTGGTGCCCGCTCGCCTTCATGGCCGAGAGCGGGGCGAACATCACCCCTGACAAGCTGGCGCGCGCGGAGCGCGAGTCGGTCGAGGCGGCTTGCGACGAGGCCTTGCAGGCGATGGTCGAGGCTCTGGCGCCGCGGGTGATCGTGGGGGTCGGAGGGTTCGCATCGAAGTGCGCGGAACGGGCGCTGGGCGAAGGCGCGCCGGAGATCGTGACGATGCTGCACCCGTCGCCCGCCAGTCCAGCCGCGAACCGCGGGTGGGACGCGGCGGCGCTGAAGGTGCTCGCGTCCGTCCGCCGCTGATCGAAACGGTGCCAGGCACGTGCCGTGCAGTGCCGGGCCCTGCACGGCACGTGCCGTGCACCATTCTGCGAGTTTGCCGGAGCGGCGGCCGCCCTGCGAAGGGTCGGGCTCGCACGGCCGCCGCGGGGATCGGCCTCGGTGCCAGGCACGTGCCAGTCAGTGCCAGGCACTGCACGGCACGTGCCGTGCACCGGTCGGAAGAGCGAACGCGGACCCCTCGTGACTCTTCCGCGCATCAATCAAACTGGATGTTGTCTTGACCGCCCGCCGATTCACTCGGCGGGCGGTCGTCCAGAGGGAGCGGCCGCAGCCGCGACCGCTCAAGAACGGACAGGGGGAGATTCGAACTCCCGATACGACGAAAGCCGTATACAGCATTTCCAATGCTGCTCCTTCAACCGCTCGGACACCTGTCCTCGAAGGGTCGCGAAGTGTACCCGAACTCGATGTCCACGCGACCCTCCCGGCGGGAACGCGGACGCGGGAACGGGCGGGAACGACGCGATCCCGTCACAGGTGAACGCGCAGCGGGACATTTTCAGAAATAACTCGTCTGCGGTAGCGTTTCGGAACCAACTCATGGCATCTTGCGAAGTCTCGCAGAGCCTGTCTCCGCCCTTCGTGCGAGGCGGATCGGCATCAGGTTGGTCGCGTGCATCCCATCGAGTCCCTCATAAACCGCGTGCTGCGACCACTTGAGTATCTGGTGCTCGTGCTGCTCCTGACGCTCTTCGTCGGTGTCGTCTATTTTTTATCAACCCACCCCGTCGCGTACCAGAAGCTGATGTCGCTCAGCACGGACCCGATCCCGGATATCGACTGGAAGGGCCAGCAGCGCGCCTTCGCGGCCGAGAGCGTGATCGGAGCGATCCCTTACAAGGGCAGCGACATGCTCGCGCTCGTGCTGCCGTCGCAGCTTTACGAGGCCACCATGCTGAACGGCTTCGGCAACTGCGCCAACAAGTGCCGTGGCCTCTCGTACTACCTCGAGCAGCGCGGAATGTCGTTCCAGCGAATCGAACTGCTGCCTACGGAGAACTTCGTCCGCGGCTCGGGCCATGTGCTCGTCCGCGCGAAGTACCTCTATCGCGGCGAGGAACGGGTCGGGCTCATCGACATGCTCGAGGGCGGCCTGCTCGTCAAGGGCGATGTACCGGTCGACCTCGATCAGCTCCGCGGAGCAAGCCCGTTCACCATCGAGATCGCGCCGCTCAATGTCCGTTGCGACCGCCAGTCCGACTACTACGGCACCTTCCTCGAGACCGCCGCGATCGCGGTCGCCGATTCCCGCGATATCGAGCGGTACTTCCGCTGGGTCGAGGCCGTCTATGTGCCGACCGGGAACCCGAAGCTCGAGCGGTTCCTGTGCAACGCGTCCGCGATCGTGCTCGGCATCTTCCCTCGGCTGCATGTCTCCGAAGCCGATCTCGCGCGCCTGATCGCGCCGAACTTCAAGACCTATCTTCTCGCGCAGGCCATGACCTGGTCGACCCGCGCGCTGATGCTGCTTCTGCCGCTCGTGGCCGCGCTGATCGCGCTCCGCACCGGCCTGCGCAGGTCGCGCGCCGCGCGGCAGCGCGGCTCGGACGCAGGTCCAGCCGGCGTCGCCGCACCGTAGTATGGCGGCCATGGCCGCTCCCGAACGCATCAGCCCCCGCGTCATCCTCGTCATCGCGGTCGCGGCGCTCGGATACTTCGTCGATCTCTTCGACCTCGTCCTCTTCTCGATCCTGCGCGTCCCGAGCCTTCAGGCGCTGGGCATCACCGATCCGCAGGAGCTGACCAAGGTCGGCAAGCACCTGCTCGACATCCAGCTGATCGGCATGCTGCTCGGCGGCCTCGCGTTCGGCATCCTCGGCGACCGCGTCGGCCGCATCAAGACGCTGTTCGGCTCGATCCTGCTCTACTCGGTCGCCAACATCCTCAACGCGTTCGTCACCGATGTCTGGCAGTACGAGGTGCTCCGCTTCATCGCCGGCTTCGGACTCGCGGGCGAACTTGGCGCGGGCATCACGCTCGTCGCCGAGATGCTGCCGACCAAGAAGCGCGGCATCGGCACCACCATCGTCGCGTCGGTCGGTCTCCTTGGCGCGGTCGCGGCGGGCGTCGTCGGCAGCTATGTCCCGTGGAACTGGTGCTACCTCATCGGCGGCGTCATGGGGCTCGCGCTGCTCGCCATGCGGATCGGCGTGGTCGAGAGCGGCCTCTTCGAGTCGATGCGCGTCAAGACCGAGGCGCACGGCGTGCACCGCGGCAATCCGCTGCAGCTCGTCTGGCCTCCGCGGCGCTTCGCGCGCTTCTCGCTCGTCGTCCTCTCGGCGATGCCGATCTGGTTCGTCGGCGGCGTGATGTTCGTCTTTGCGCCCGAGATCGGCCGCGCGATGGGGATCGCCGAGCCGATCATGCCGGCGAAGGTGATCTTCTGGGCGTACCTCGGCGTGGTCGTCGGCGATGTCGCGAGCGGCGCCGTGTCGCAGGTCATCCGCAGCCGGACGCGCACGATCATCGGTTTCCTCGCGCTGCTTGCCGCGACGATCTCGCTGTTCTTCCTGTTCGCGCCCAAGGGAGCGCCGTACTTCTACGGCATGATGTGCCTCGTCGGCGCGGCGACGGGCTACTGGGCGATCTTCGTGACGACCGCCAGCGAGCAGTTCGGCACGAACCTCCGCGCGACCGCCGCGACCAGCGCGCCGAACTTCGTGCGCGCGACTGCCGTTCCCATCACCAGCATCTGGCTGGCGATGAAGGGAACGCCCGCCGCGCCGGGCATCGATGTGGTGACGGCCACCTGGGTGCTCGGCATCTGCTGCGTCGCGGTCGGCATCATCGCGGCGCTCGCGCTCGACGAGACCTTCCACCGCGATCTCGACTACCTCGAACACTGACGGGCAACGGCGACCACCCATGACGATCTCAACGATCCTTTGCACACTCCTCCTCGCCCAGCAGCCGCCCGCGACCGCGTCGGCGGGCGTCGATCCCGCGGCCGCCGCGCGCCGTCCGTCCGCGACTTCGCTCGCGCGCTTCCACGAGCTTCTCGCCAGCGAGCCGCATGTCGCGGGCACGCCGGGCGACGCGCGCACCATCGAGCGCCTCCGCGCGGCGTTTGAGGAGATCGGCAGGGGCGTGCCGGGCTGGTCGGTCGAGGTCCACGAGTTCCATCCGCTGCTCGCGCATCCCGTGCGCGCGAAGCTCGAGATCGTCGGAGGCTCGTCCGACGGCGCCACCCTGCCGCTCGCCATCACAGAGCCGAGCCTCGCCATCGATCCCGCGACGACGCATCCCGACCTCGACATCGCGTGGAACGCGTGGAGCGGTTCGGGCGTCGCCGAGGCGGGCGTCGTCTATGTCAACTACGGCCGGCGCGAGGACTTCGAGCGGCTCGCGAAGCTCGGCATCGATCCGCGCGGAAAGGTCGCGCTCGCGCGCTACGGCGGGAATTTCCGCGGCTATAAGGCGAAGTTCGCCGAGGCCGCGGGCTGCGTCGGGCTCGTGATCTTCACCGATCCGGCGGATTCCGGCTTCACGAAGGGCAAGGTCTGGCCCGACGGCGGCGGCTGGTCGAACGCCGACAGCGTGCAGCGCGGTTCGTTGATCACGCTTCCGTACATGGGCGACCCGCTCACGCCCGGCCGCGAGGCGACGAAGGACGCCGAGCGCGTGGCGGTCGAGTCGCTGCCGCTGCCGAAGATCCCCGTCCAGCCGATCGGCTACGGCGCCGCGCGCGAGATCATCTCGCGCATGAAGGGCGCAGAGAGCCCGAAGGAGTGGCGCGGCGGCCTTCCGCACGACTACCGCCTCGACGATCCTGCGCTGAAGCTGCGTCTCGAGATCGAGCAGACGCGCTCGATCCGGCCGACCGCGAATGTGATCGCGCGCCTCGAGGGCGCGACGGTTCCGGGCGAGTCCGTCGTGATCGGATCGCACCACGACGCCTGGTGCGCGGGCGCCGCCGATCCGCTCGCGGGCACGATCTGCACGCTCGAGGCCGCGCGGATCTTCGCCGAGCTCGCCCGCGAAGGCGCGCGCGCCGACCGCACGCTCGTGTTCGCGGCGTGGGGCGCCGAGGAATACGGCATCATCGGCTCGACCGAGTTCGTCGAGCGCGACGCGGCGGGTCTCGCACGCGGCGCCGTCGCCTACATCAACCTCGACATGACGGCGATGGGCCTCAACCCCGGCGCCGCCGTGAGCCCGACGCTGCGCGACGCGGTCGCGAAGGCGCTCGCGCATGCGCCTGACGCGGGCGGCGCAGGCTCGGTGCTGTCGAACTGGGCGAAGGCCGACGACGGCGCGCCGCGCTTCGGCGACCTCGGCGGCGGCAGCGACCATGTCGCGTTCTGGTGCCACGCGGGCGTGCCGTCGATCGCGTTCTCGGCGTCCGGCAGCTCGGGCTCGATCTACCACTCGAACTACGACACGCTCGCGTGGTACCGCGCCATCGTGGGCGACGACTACGCATCCGCGCGGCTGGTGACGGGCATGGTGAACGCGGTCGTCGCGTCGCTTGCCGAGGCCGACATCCCGCACATCTCGCTCACGGCGCTCGTCGACGACGGCATCGCGCAGGCGACCGGCCTGCGCGCGCTTGCGAAGGAGCGCAACCTCGGCGCGACCGGCGACCTCGCCGACACCATGCTCGACACGATCCTGGCGACCTTCCGCACGATGCGCCGGTTCGCGGCGAAGGCGGACGCGCGCGTCGCCAGTACCCCGCGCGCGACCGACGGGGCGGCGCTTTGGTCGGTGCGCTCGATCTGGATGACCCGCGACGGCCTCGAGGGTCGCCCCTGGTACCGCAACCTGCTCGCCGCCACCGACCGCGACTCGGGCTACGCGACCTCCACCTGGCCGCTCCTGCGCGAGGCGATCCTCGACGCCAAGCCCGACGACCCGGCATCGCGCGAGCGCATCCTCGAGGCCTCGGGCGCCTATCTCGAGGCGCAGGCGGCGACCTACGCGCTGCTCGACGCGCTGCTCGCGCCGCCCGACGCGACGGGCGGGCCGGACCCCGTTCCCGCCCCGCGGAATCCCTGATCGCCGGCCCCGCGGCACCAGTCCCCGGTTTTCGGACGCACCGTCCTCCGACGCGGTTTCGTTGGGCAGGCGCGGGATATCGGAGGCGGAGGATTGTGAGAAACGGGAGCCAAAGTGAGCCGATCCGCAGGGGATGGGCCGTATTCTCCGTGCGACCGTCGCACTCGGCCGCAGGGCCGTCGGCGAGCGTTCGGCGCGTCAAGCGTCCGCATCGTTCGTTCGATGACACCCCCGACCGACTGCGACCGTACCGACAAGATCCGTTTCCGAACCTTGGGTCACAAGCGTTCCATCCATCAGTGAGAGTCCAATGAAGATGCATGCACTGAAGAGCCTCGCCTACACCGCCATCGCCGCCGCCGCGACCATCGCGTCCGCTCCGTCCGCCGATGCGCAGGTCGTCAATGTCCGCACCGACCGGATCGTGTCGGGCCTCAACTACCCCGTGTTCGTGACCCACGCGCCGGGCGACAGCACGCGTCTCTTCATCGTGCAGAAGGGCGGCGCGATCCGCATCTTCGACCGCACGACCAACACGCTGCTCGCGACTCCGTTCCTCTCGGTCGCCGTGACCGGCGGCACGAGCGTGAGCGACGAGCGCGGCCTCCTCGGCCTCGCCTTCGACCCGGGCTACGCGAAGAACGGCCAGTTCTACATCTACTACACGGGCGCGAGCACGAATGTCCTCGCGCGCTACACGCGCTCGGCATCCAATCCGAATGTCGCGAACCCGGGCGGTTCGGTGATGCTCTCGTGGAGCGATCCCTTCTCCAACCACAACGGCGGTTGGCTCGGATTCGGTCCGGACGGCAACCTGTACATCGGTAGCGGCGACGGCGGCTCCGCGAACGATCCGAACGGCGCGGGCCAGAGCCTGACGACCCGTCTCGGCAAGATGCTGCGCATCAAGCCCACGGTCGGCGGTTCCTCGCCGTTCTACACCATTCCCGCGGGCAATCCGTTCGCCGGCGGTGCGACCATCGACGACGAGATCTGGGCCTACGGCCTGCGCAACCCGTGGCGCAACTCGTTCGACCGCGAGACGGGCGACCTCTGGATCGCCGATGTCGGCCAGAACGCCGTCGAGGAGGTCAACTTCCAGGTAGCGGGCGCCACCGGCGGCCGCAACTACGGCTGGCGCTGCATGGAAGGCACGAGCTGCACCGGACTCACGGGCTGCACCTGCAACGGCGCAACGCTCACGATGCCGATCCGCACGCACCCGCACTCCTCGGGAACGAACTCCGGATTCTCGATCACCGGCGGCTATGTCTACCGTGGCTGCCGCATGCCCGACCTTCGCGGCACCTACTTCTACGCCGACTATGTCACGAACAATGTGTGGAGCTTCCGCTACAACTCGGCGACCAACACCCAGACCGAGTTCACGGTGCGCAACTCGCAGATGACGCCGTCGCTCGACGGCTTCACGGTGAGCAACATCGCGTCGTTCGGCGAGGACGCCGAAGGCGAGCTCTACATCGTCGACCAGGGCAGCTCTGCGAACACGGGCGAGATCTTCAAGATCGTGCCGACCTCGGGCGACGGCACCTGCGCGCCGCCGTGCGCGCCGGCCGACCTCGACTGCAACGGCACGGTTGACTCGGGCGACCTCGCGACCCTCCTCAACAACTGGGGCGGCACGGGCGTGGGCGACCTCAACGCCAGCGGCTCGGTCGAGAGCGGCGACCTCGCGATCCTCCTCAACTCGTGGGGTTGAATCGCGGGGTTGAATCGTGGGGATGAACCGCGGGATTGAACCAGTCTCGATCCCCGAAAGCATGAAATCGCAGGGCTCCGTTCGCGGAGCCCTGCGTCTTTTTCGGCGTTCCCGTGGAATCGGGTGCGGGCAGGCTCGACTCTCGCGGCCCCTTGCGCAGTACGATCAGCGCAACCACGCGCCTGGTTCTCCTGAACCCACTCCTCAGAACCAAGTGCCCGGAACAAAGTCTCCCGATCACGGTGTCCGCATGCGCCACGACCGATCCATCGTTCTCACCCGAAGCACGCTCCTCCTCGCCCTTGGAGGCTGTCTCGCATCCGCCGCATGGGCCACGCAGGCCGCGGTCGCGACCGCTCCGCAGCAGGCGCCCGCGCAGCAGCCTTCCGTGATCACGGTGGCGCCGCCGATCGTCGATCTCGGCGTGGTGCAGCCGGGCTCCACGAACCCGGCCAAGTTCACGCTCATCAACACGGGCCGCGCGCCGGTGTCGGTGCAGAACGCGGTTCCCAACTGCAAGTGCACGAACATCACGCCGGTGCAGGGCAAGGTCATCGCGCCGGGCGGTTCGCTCGAGATCGAGGCGTCGCTCGCGGCGCCACGCGTTCCCGGCGACAAGGAAGCGGTGGTGTTCTTCTCGTTCGCGGGCGCCACGCCCGTCCAGGCCAAGATCAAGGGCGAAGTCCGCCTTCCCGTCCTCGCGACGCCGCCGTTCGTCGATGCGCTGCGCGAGGTCGTGAGCGGCACCATCACGCTGAAGTCGGCCGACGGCAAGCCGTTCACGGTGCTTCAGAGCGGGGGCACGGCGCCGATCTTCGTCGGGTTCGACCCCGCGAAGGACGCGCCGCGCAACGAGTACCGGATCGCGTGGAGCCTCGCCGGCCGCGCGCCCGAGCAGATGCCGCTCTGGTGGATCGTGTGGACCGACCGCGCCGACTGCGACGCGATTCCGCTGCGTGTGCGCGACGAGGCGACGGGCGGCAAGCACGATATGGAGCGCTTCAAGCGCTTCTGGATCGTGAAGGAGTCGATCGTGGTCGCGGGCCGCGGCTCGGTCGGCGCGCCGCACAAGGCCGAGGTCGAGCTCGAGCACTACAACCCGCCGAAGCGCGGCGCGGTCGAGAACCCGGCATGGCGCGAGGTGCGCTCGGTGAAGTCGCTCAACCCCGATGTCGAGGTGAAGTTCAACGGCAAGCGCGACGCGGGCACCGACGGCGCCATGCTCGAGATCGAGCTCACCGCGAAGCGCGGCGGCCCGATCGAAGGCCTGCTCGAGATCGAGACCGCGACGGGCAAGGGCACGGTGCCCTTCGCCTACTTCGCGACCGCCGGCTGACCGGAACTCCATGCAGCGATGGGCGACCAGTGCATCCGCGTTCGCGGATCTGCTCGAGACCGCGGCGGAAGCCATGCGGAGTTCGCCGCTGCGCGATCACTGCACGCTGCGGCTGCCGCGTCGCGGCAGGTTGCTCGCGACCGGCGACATCCACGACAACCAGCTGCATCTCGACGCGGTGGTGCGCGCCGCGCGCCTGAAGCGCTCGCCCGACAACCATCTCGTGCTGCACGAGCTGATCCACGGCGAGCGCCTCGTGAGCGGCATGGACATGAGCCACCGCATGCTCGCGAAGGTGGCCGAACTCGTGATCGCGCATCCGCTGCAGGTGCATCCGATGCTCGCGAACCACGAGATCGCGCAGTACCGCGGCCAGCACATCTCGAAGGGCGCAGGCGACAACCTGCAGCTCTTCGACGCGGGCCTCGACTGGGTGTACGGCGAGGACGCGCAGGTGGCCGCGGACGCGATCGGCGCGTTCGTGCGCGCGATGCCGCTCGCGGTGCGGTGCGAGAACGGCACGATGGTCTCGCACTCGCTGCCTGCCGCGGCGCAGATGCAGTACTTCGACATGTCGGTGCTCGGGCGCGATCTGGTCGACGACGACTTCGACAGCCCCGCGGGCGCGGCCTACCTGATGACCTGGGGCCGCAACCACTCGCCCGAGCATCTCGAGGCGCTCGCCCGCGCGTGGGGCGTCAGGCTGTTCATCGTCGGACACGCGCACGCGAGCGCAGGCATCGACTTCCGCCCGCCGAACATGGTGATCCTGAACAGCGACCACGAGCAGGGGCGCGTGCTCGAGATCGACCTGGCGGCGGATGCGCCGGAGGCATCCTCGCTGCTTGGCCGCGCGATGCCTGTCCAGTCGTACTTCGACCTCGACGCGATGAGCGGCGGAGACGGACGCGGCGCATGAGCGGAACCTCGTCGCGGCCCATGCTGCTCGTCGACTGCTCGCAGCGCGAGTGCGTTCTCGGGCTTGCCGTTCCGGAAGGCGCGGGCCGCACGATCGTCACAAGCCGCAGATTCACGCCAGACATGCATGCCGTGCGCGAGCCCTTCTGGGACGAGCTCCGCGCCCTCATGGCGGGCGCCGCGCCCGGCCTCGAGCCGAGTGAGCTTGGTTCCGTGGCCGTCGCCGTCGGTCCAGGGGGCTTCACGGGGCTGCGGGTGTCGGTGGCCTTCGCGAAGGCCGTGGCGCTTGCGCGCGGAATCCCCGTGGTTCCCGTGCCTTCCGCCCTCGTCTTCGCCGCGTCCGACCGCATGGCCGGTGGCGAGGCAGCCGACGGGCCGCGCATGGTTGCCCTGGCCGCGAAGGGCCGTACGGCCTGGGTCGCGCTCGTCGACGAGCCCTGTGCGCTCCGGCGGGAGGGAGAAGTGCTCGACCCCGACGCCTTCGAGGCGCTCGCGGCCGAGACCGTCCTGCGGAAAGGCCGGCTTCTGGCGGACGAACACCTCGACTCCGAACTCGGGGAGCGGGCGCGCAAGGCTGGGCTACTCCGCGGAGAACTGGCCGTCGATGTGGCCGCATTCGCCGAGATTTCCGCGGAGATCCTGCGGCGCGGCGGCGCGGTGGAACCGGCGAGGCTGCAGCCGATCTATGCGCGCGAGCCGGAGGCGGTGACGAACTGGCGCATGCGCGCGGCAGACCGGCGGCGCTGAGTTCGCAGACCTTGGCCGCGCAGTTTTTGCGCCGAAGTTCAGACGCATCATCGAACGCATCGAGACACACGGTACAAGCCGACCAGCGGCGGAATCGCATCGCGCGAAAGCGGGCCACGCGTTCGATGCGTGGCTTGATCGCTCCGATCAACGCTGCGGCGTCGCGCGTTGCAGGCGGCGCCGACAGTCCGGTTGCCCGAAGGCATCGAGCCAAGGGCGGAGATCGATGATCGCCTCACGGTGCGCGTTCGCGCGTCGGAGGCGAGGGGGGAGTGTCGTCCCGTGGTCCGCTGGAAGTCTTCCGGCGGGCCGAGCGGCGACGCTCAATTGAGGAGGAAACCGTCGTGCAGCATCCAGGTTCGGACAACACACCCGGCGATTCGTCAGGCAACGGAAAGGCGCGGGACGCCTCCCGGCCGGCCGCACATGACGAGATCCCGCTCGGCAAGCCACGCGACGCCCGTCTGCTTCGCGCGCTCTGCGTCGGCCTCGACTGCGTGCAGGACGCACGGCTCTCCGTGCTCCTCGACGAGGCGGGCCTGCGCCACGACAGCGTCGACGCCGCCACCGAGGCGCTGGCGAACATCGTGTCGAACCCCACCGACTTCATCTTCATCGCCTCGACGGTGCATTCGCGGGAGTTCGCGCCGATCGCGGCGCAGGCCCGCCGCATCTCGTCGTCGACGAAGCTCGTGGTGACCGGTGCGGCGCCGACCGTGTCGGAACTGCTCGCCGCAATGCGTGCCGGCGCCGTTGACTGGATCGATCCGACCGACGACACCGGCACGGTTCTCGCGCGGATCCGCGCGGTCGCCGACGCCGTCAACGACGAGCGTCGCCGCGACGAGCGCATGACCCGCCTGAAGGGCATCTGCCAGAAGCTGGTCGTCCACCACGACGAGTTCACGCGACAGGTCGACGAGCTCCACCACGGGCTCAACTCGGCGGTGCACGATGCGCAGGAGCGCGTCGACGAGGCGGAAGTCGCCGGCGAGTTCCGCGGCCTTCTCTCGCAGGAACTCGATGTCGAGGACCTGCTGCGCACGGCCCTGCAGTACCTGCTGACCAAGACCGGCCCGACCAACGCGGCCGTCTATCTGCCCGGCTCGAAGCCGAGCCAGTTCGGACTCGGCGCGTATGTGCACTACGACTGCCCGCGCACGACCGCGCAGCCGCTCCTCGACCGCCTCGGCGAGGAGATCTGCGAGCGCCTCGCGCATCGCCCGGACATCATCCGCTTCACCGACACGCGCGAGTTCGTCCACGCGATCGGCATGGCGGGAGCGGTGCTCGAGGACACCGAGCTCGTCGCGTGGAGCGCCACGCACGAGGGCGAGTGCATGGCGGTGTTCTTCCTCTTCCGCAACCGCGAGGAGCCGTTCAAGGACGAGCTCGCGGCGCTGATCGATGTGCTGCGGCCGGTCTTCGGCGCGCAGATGGCGAAGCTCGTCCGCATCCACCACCGCTCGAGCTTCAAGTTCCCGAAGCTCCAGTCGGACGGCGACGAAACCGACGGCGCGGAAGACGAAGAGGACGAGGGCGAAAGCTGGCGCGACGCGGCGTAAGATGCCGCGCATGCCACGCCGCACCATCGCAGAGTTCCGCGCCGAGCGCGCCAAGGGCCAGGAGGCACTGCTCTCGGCCGACCACCTCGGTCTCAAGCGCTTTCTCAGGCTTGATTCGGCCGCGTACGAGGACGGCGCGCTCGACGCGCGCACCAAGGAGCTCCTCGGTCTCGTCGCGAGCGCCGTGCTCCGCTGCAACGACTGCATCGACTACCACCTCGAGCAGTGCGTGAAGGCGGGCTACACGCGCGAGCAGGTCGTCGACGCGCTCAATGTCGCGCTCGTCGTCGGCGGATCGATCGTGATTCCCCACGCCCGGCACGGGATGCTGTCGCTCGACGAGCTGTTCGCGGAGAAGGCCGCGGGCACGCTGCCCGCGTGACGCGCGTCACGCGCGCTTCGTGCGCAAGAGGACCGTCACGCCGCCCGTGACGCGGTCGCCCTTCGCCACGCAGATGTTCTCGACCTCCGCGGTCGGAACGATGAGCTCGGTGGTCGAGCCGAACTTGATCATGCCGAACCGCTCGCCCCGCGCGAAGCGCTGGCCGGCCTGGATCGGGCACACGATGTGGCGCGCGACCTTGCCGGAGATCTGCTTGACGCCGAGGAGCAGCCCGCCCGCCGTGCGCAGGCGCGTGACCATCGACTCGTTGACCTTCGCGCTCTCCTCGATGCGGACATCGAGGTACTTGCCCGGCGTGTGGATGGTGCCGAGCACCTCGACCTCGGCGGGCATGCGGTTCACATGCACATCGAAGACCGAGAGATAGATGCGGACGATCGTCGCAGGGGCGCCGTCGGTCGCGACATGCTCGGGAACCTCGAGGACCGCGCTGACGAGGCCGTCGGCCGGGCTGACGAGGTCGCGGGAGTCGGCGGTGGCGGGGCGGCGTCCGAGCGGATCACGGAAGAACGACGCGAGCGCCAGCCAGACGACGAGTGCTGCGATCGCGATCCACCACCAGCCGAAGAACACACCCGCCGCTGCGGCGGCCGCAGCGGCGAGGGTGATGATCATCCATTCACGGAACCCGTAGCGCGTGAGCAGCATCTGGGTCGGTCACTCGGACGCGCGTCCGACGAAGAATCCGACGAGGCCGAACACCGCGGCGATGCCGGCGAGGCTGCCGCCCCACGCGAGCAGGTTGCTCGAGAAGTTCGCGGCAACGCCGGAGCCCGCGCCGAACACGACGCTGAGGGCGATGAGGCCCGCGACCACGAGGCCGACGGCTGCGGCGACCATGAGGCCGACGCCGACGCCCGACCACGCACCGTCGTACGCCTCGGCCATGACCATGCCGGTCGCGGCCGCAGGGGCGGCGCCGTAGGAGGGCGATGCGTTGACGGCTTCGAAGAGGCCGCTCGCGCCGGCGGCTGGCTCGCCGCTCTCGTTCGAGTAGACCTGGTCGATCAGTTCTGCGCCGAGCGCGGTTTCCTCGCTCTCGCGGGTGAGGTCGAGGAGGCCGGAGCCGGAGCCCACGGTCTCGAGACCGATCTCGACGGCGTCGCCGCCACGGTTGCCGAGGGCCGAGACGCCGGTGCGCTCGGAGCTGTCGGCGAGCGACGGAGCCTTGCCGAGGGTGGTGTCTGCGAGGCCGAGGACGGAATCCTCGTTGGCGGCGCGGCGGCCGCCCGGCGAGGCGGCGCCGATCGCGGTGCCGCTCGAACTGTCCGCGAGGCCGATCGGGCCCTGCGAATCGTCGAGGCGCGGCGAACCGCCGTCACCCATCACATTGGCGAGGAGGTCGACCTGCTCGACCCGGAACTTCGGCTGACCCTCGTGCATGACGCGCTGCAGGCGACCGGTGTCTGCGATCGCGTTCACTTCCGCGGCGGACTTCTTGAGCTTCGCTGCGGTCTCTTCGAGGGTGTAGAACGACTTGGCCATGAAAGTCTCCAGTGGTGGGCAACCGCCCGCCTGAGTCCCGTACGCTACCCCACGGCGGCGGATGCCGCAAGGACGAAGGCCGCTCGGAACCGCCTATCCACCAACTCTACGCGCGCCGCGATGGTTCATCGACAACACTCGACCAAGAAAGGGCTTGGGAAGGGGGCGCGGGCTCCCGAGGCAGGGGTTCCGACCGCCGCGGCGGATGCGATTCAGGCGTGGTTTGCGGGGGCGGCGCGGGATCTTCCGTGGCGAAAGCGTCGGAACGGCTACCACGCCCTGGTCAGCGAGTTGATGCTCCAGCAGACGCAGGTGTCGCGGGTGCTGGAGAAGTTCGGGCCGTTCGTACGGCGGTTTCCGACGGCCGCGGCGCTGGCGGCCGCAAGCGAGGACGAGGTGCTGGCGGCATGGCAGGGGCTCGGTTACTACCGCCGGGCGCGGCTGCTCCACGCCGCCGCGAAGGCGGTCGTCGAGCGCCATGACGGGCGCGTGCCGGCCGACGACCACGCCGCGCTCCTGGCGCTGCCCGGGGTTGGGCGGTACACCGCCGGCGCGATCGCCTCGATCGTGGCTGGGGCGCGTGCGCCGATCGTCGACGGGAATGTGACTCGGGTGTTTCAGCGGCTGGCCGCACGCGAGGGCAGCGCAAGCGACCGCGCGGTGACCGAAGGGGCCTGGCGCGAGGCCGAGCGCTTCGTCGCGCGCGCGGGCGATCCGGCGGCCGCGAACGAAGGATTGATGGAGCTCGGCGCGACCGTGTGCACGCCCGCCGCGCCGAAGTGCGCAGGCTGCCCGCTTGCGCGCATGTGCGTCGCGCGGCGCGAGGGGCGTGTCGACGAGATCCCGGCGCCGAAGGCGCGCGTCGCGCGGCGCGAACTCGTGCTGGCGACGGCGCGCATCGTGCGCGCGTCGGATGGCGCGGTGCTGCTCGAGCAGCGGCCGCGCGAGGGGCTGTGGGGCGGGTTGTGGCAACCACCCGCGGTCGAGTGCGCGGACGCCCGCGAGATCGCGCCGCCCACGGCGGCGGAGCTGCTCGGGCTTCCCGCGACGGTCGCGCTGTGCGCGGCGGGGGAGATTCCGTTCCAGACCACGCACCGCGCGGTCGTGTTCGTGGTGTTCGAGGCGACCGTGCGCGGCGCAGGCGCCGCGCACGCACGCGGCGGGCGGCGCTGGGTGACGCGCGACGAACTCGCCGGGTTCGCGTTGTCAAACGCGGCGAAGCGCGTCCTGGGTGCTTGAGCGGCCCCGAACGCGCCCGCTGAAGTTCAGCATGACGAGCACCAGAGGGAGCGGCCGCAGCCGCGACCGCTCAAAACGCCTCACGCCCGCTCGAACATGGCCGCCGCGCGCAGCAGCAGCTCCTCAGCGAACGCCGGCGCCTGCAGCTGGATTCCGACGGGCAGCCTCTTGCCGCCTTCATCCGCGAAGCCGCCGTTGATCGAGATCCCGGGGATTCCCGCGATGTTCGTGTTCACCGTGTAGACATCGCAGAGGTACATCGACAGCGGATCCTTCTTCCCGCCGAACGGGAACGCGGGAACCGGCGAGGTCGGGCCGAGGATGACATCGCACTTCGCGAACGCGCGGTCGAACTCGTCCTTGATGAGCCGCCGCGCCTGGAGCGCGCGCTTGTAGTACGCGTCGTAATAGCCCGAGCTCAGCACATAGGTGCCGAGCATGATGCGGCGCTGGACCTCGGGCCCGAAGCCCTCGGCGCGCGACTTCGAGTAGAGGTCCTCGAGATCCTCGCCGGCCTCGAGCTTCGCGCGGTGGCCGTAGCGGATGCCGTCGTAGCGCGCGAGGTTGCTCGACGCCTCTGCGGGCGCGATCACGTAGTAGGTCGAGATGCCGATGTCGGTGAGCGGGAGATCGATGTCGACGATCTCCGCGCCGAACGCGCGCGCGGCCGCGATCGACTGCTCGAGCACCGCGGCGACCGCTGGCGCGTTCGCCTCGCTGCGG
>JBKCZS010000276.1:0-5443 GCA_046337925.1 bacterium
TCGAGTTGATGAGCACCACGCGGTAGCCCTCCTCGCGGAGGCTCTTGCAGGCCTGGGTGCCCGAGTAGTCGAACTCGCAGCCCTGTCCGATGACGATGGGGCCGGAACCGATGATGAGGATCGTGTGGATGTCGTCGCGGCGAGGCATGAGCGTCGTCGGTCGTGAGACCTTCTGGTCCTTCTCTGGTTGCCGTGTCGGGCGGGTGCGGGCGGGCCGAGACCCCGCCGGGGCAGGCGGGGGCGCAGCAAAATTTGTACGAGTGTACACAAATGCGCCGCCCAAGGGCGCCGCGCCGCTCAACTTCGGGCGGCGCGACGGGTTGACAGCCGCTCCGCCCGCAGCGACCGTGTCGCCGTGCTGCTTGCCGTCCTGAACGCAATTCCCGACCACCCGTCCGTGTTGCCGGTCGCGGGACTGCCTGCCCTGGCGATGCTCGACCCGCTCGCGGACATCCCCCCCGCCGTCGCCGCCGCGGGCGTCCTGTTGCTCCTGATCGGCGTGCCTTCTGTTGCGATCCTCGCGTTCAAGTCCATCGGGGGGCGCAGTTTCCACGGCGACGCGCTTCTCGGCTGGATGCGCCTCTTCTCGATTTTCTACACGCGGTACTTCCAGCGGCTCACCGTCGAGGGCGCGGAACTCGTGCCCCAGAAGGTCGGACCGGAAGGCCTGATCGTGGTGTCGACCCACGCAGCCGGCCTCGACCCCGTCTCGATCCAGGCGCAGACGCCCGTGCCGATCCGCTGGATGATGAGCGCCGAGATGATGGAGCCGTCGCTCGGCTGGGCGTGGCATCGCCTCCGCATCATTCCCGTGACCTTCGACAACCGTGACGCGAGCGCGCTCAAGGCTGCGATCGCACATGTCTCGGGCGGAGGAGCGCTTGGGATCTTCCCGGAGGGCGCCATCGAGCGGCCGCCGCGGCAGTTGCGCCCATTCTCAGGCGGTCTGCGGCTGATCCTCGCCCGCACCAAGGCGCCCGTCCTCGTCGCCGCGATTGATCCCGGCATCCCCACCGAACACGCCTACGACGCCCTCTATCGCCCGACCTATCCCAAGCTTCGGATCCTCGCGCTCGTGCAGCCGGGGCCCGACGGTCACGGGCGCGACGCAGCCGAGCGCATCTTCGAGCTCCTCAAGGAGAAGACGGGCTGGCCCGTGACCGATGTCGAGCTGCCGCCAGTCAACCGCGCCATGGTCGAGCGGAACCTCGCGGCCTATCTCGGTCGCGAGGATCGTCACGACACCGCGGGCGGCTGAGGCGTACGATGCGCCCCGCATGATCGCGCGCATCGAAGGGACACTCGAGGATGTGGTCGACGGCGTCGCAGAGGTGCGCGTCGCGGACGGGCTCATCTACGAGCTGCTCGTCCCGGCGTGCGACGCGGGCGAGCTGCTGACGCGCCAAGGGCGCACCGTCGCCTTCCACACGCTCCACTACCTCGAGTCGCAGGGCCAGGGCTCGCACTTCGTGCCGCGGCTCATCGGCTTCAGTTCGCGCGAACAGCGGGCATTCTTCGAGCTTCTGACGACCGTCAAGGGGATCGGCAACCGCAAGGCGCTGCGGGCGATGCAGGTGTCGCACGCGCGCATGGCCGAGGCGATCGCCGCGGGCGACGCGAAGTTCCTCGCGACGCTGCCCGAGATCGGGAAGCGCACCGCCGAGAGCACGATCGTCGAACTCAAGGGCAAGCTCGATCCGTTCCTCGCCGATCCGTCGGCCGCTCGGCGCGCCGCGCAGGCGTCGGTGGCGGCCGCCGTGACCGCGCTGCCCGTCGGGCCCGCGGCGGATGCAGAAGAAGTCCTCGTGGCGCTCGGCGAGCCGCGTGCGCAGGCGCGTGCGAAGATCGAGCGCGTGATCGCCGCTGCGGGCGGAACCGCGCCCGCGGCCGACGAGATCGTGACGCGGGCGCTGCGCACGCGCGGCGTCGGTTGAGCCGAGACGCGCAGCGGAAGCCGGGAAACGGACGGATGTGAACGATGGATGTACACGAACACCGCTACGCAGGCATCATCGCTGGAGGCGCAGGCACGCGCCTCTGGCCCCTGTCGCGTCGCACGCGGCCGAAGCAGCTGCTGCCCGTCGCCGGCGGGATGTCGCTCCTCGAGCACGCGTGGCGGCGCCTCGACGGCGCGGTCGATCCGTCGCGGCGCATGCTCTGCACCACCGGCGCCTTCGCCGATGCGATGCGCGGCGTGCTGCCCGAGCTTCGCGCCGAAAACACGCTGCTCGAGCCGATGGGCCGCGACACGCTCAATGCGGTCGGTCTCCTCGCGTTCGTGCTCGCCGCGCGCGACCCGCGCGCCACGCTCGCGATCCTCACCGCCGATCACCTCATCGAGCCCGTCGAGCTCTTCCGCGAGCGGCTGCGGACGGCGTTCGCGATCGTCGAGGCCGACGCGCGCCGCATCGTGACATTCGGCGTCACGCCCACGCACGCGGCGACGGGCTACGGATACATCGAGCGCGGCGGCGCGATCGCGGGCGTCGAGCACGCGTTCCGAGCCACGCGCTTCGCGGAGAAGCCCGACCGCATGCGCGCCGAGGAGTACCTGCGGCTCGGCACCTTCGTGTGGAACTCGGGCATGTTCGTGTTCGCGGCGAAGTCGATGTGCGATGCGATCCGCCGACATGCGCCTGCGTCGGCCGCCGGCCTCGCGGAGATCGCGGCGGCGTGGGATTCGCCCGCACGCGACGAGACGCTGCGGCGCGTGTACGCGACGCTTCCGAAGGAGTCGTTCGACCGCGCGGTGATGGAGCCCGTGGCCGCGAGCGGCGATGGCGCGTTCGAGGTGTGCACGCTCGCGCTCGGCGCCAACTGGCTCGACATCGGCAGCTGGTCGAGCTTCGCGGATTCGATCGCGCCCGACGAGCGCGGCAACCGCGTGAACGCGCACTGGCTCGACGAGGGCTCGCGCGGCGTGCGCGTGATCTCGGACGAGCCCGGCCACCTCATCGCGACGATTCAGTGCGAGGATCTCGTCATCGTGCACACGAAGGACGCGACGCTCATCGCTCCTGCGTCCGAGGCGGAGCGCGTGAAGGCGCTCGCCGAGCGCGCCCCAGAGGCCTGGCGCTGACGATGCGGTATCTCGCGATCGACCTCGGCGACAAGCGCACCGGGTTCGCGGCCGGCGACGATGTCGTCGGCCTCGTGCAGCCGCTGTCGGTCGTCGAGGCGCACACGCCGGCGCTCCAGGTGAAGGCTTCGCTGCGCGCGATCGACGAGTACGGCCCCGACCGCATCGTGGTCGGGCTTCCGTTCAACATGGACGGCACCGAGGGCCCGCGCGCGAAGCTCGTGCGCGAGTTCGCGGCCGAACTCGAGCGCGCCTTCCGCGTGGCGAACGGCCCGCACGCGCGCTTCTCGCTGCACTTCCACGACGAGCGGCTCTCGAGCTTCGACGCCGAGGAGCGCCTGAAGCGCACCGGACGCACGCACGGCGAGAAGAAGGCGCTGCGCGACGCGCTTGCGGCGTGCGCGATCCTCGAGGATTTCCTGCGTGCGACGCGCGGCGGCGGACCGGAGGCGTGAGCGCGACCCGCCTCCATCTCACGGACGAGCAGCGCGCGGTCGTCGAGGCGCGCGACGACGCGCACCTCACGGTGCTCGCGGTCGCGGGCAGCGGCAAGACGACGACGATGGTGCATCGCCTCGCGGAACTTGCGATCCGCGGCGTGCCGCCCGCGCAGATGCGCGCGGTGATGTTCAACAAGGCCGCGCAGCTCTCGTTCGAGTCGCGTCTCGCGGCGACCGGCGTCGACACGCGCGCGCTGCGCGTCCAGACCTGGCACGCGCTCGCGTTCGGCATCGTGCGGCACCTCGAGGATGTCGGCGCGGTCGCGCGCATGCCGCTCGTCACCGATGGTGGCGCGGTGCTGCGCACGGTGGGCGATGCGATCCGCGAGGAGTTCGCCGAGCGCGCCGAGCACCCGGAAGAGGACGACGGCCGCGACGCCGAGAGCTGCCTCGAGGCGATCCGCGAGTGGAAGTCGATGCTCGTCGCGCCCGCCGACGCGGGGCATGCCGACGACGAGTTTCTCGTCGGCGTCTACGCGCGCTTCGAGAAGCGGCGAAACACCGAGGGTTTCCGCACCTTCGACGATCTCGTCGTCGACAGCGTGCGCGCGCTTGAGCGCGACCCGGCGCGGCTCGGGCTCTCCGACCGATTCGAGCATCTCGTGGTCGACGAGTTCCAGGATTGCGACCACGCGCAGTTCAGGCTGCTGTCGCTGCTCGCGGGTTCGCGCGCGCGCGTCACGGTCGTGGGCGACGACGACCAGACGATCCACGAGTGGCGCGGTGCGCGCAGCGCGTTCATCCGCGGCGAATTCGCGAAGCGCTTCACGGCGCACCCGCACGAGACATTCACGCTGTCGACCAGCTTTCGCTTCGGGCCCGATCTCGCGGCCGCGGCCGAGCGCGTGATCGCCGCGAGCGACACGCGCGTGCCGAAGCGCATCATCGCCGCCGATCCCGACCAGGACACGCAGCTGGTCGTCATCACCGAATCAGGCGACGAACCGCGCGCGCTCGACCCGCTGGTCGCGAAGCTCGGCGAACTCATTGCCTCGGGCACGCCCGCGCGCGACATCGTCGTGCTCGGCCGCTCGTGGGCGCAACTCCTCGCGATGGAGTGGCGCATGCTCGCGGCGGAGATCCCGTTCGCAATGGACGAGCACGCGGCCTTCGCCGACGACCCATCGCTCTCGCTCTTGCTTTCGTACGCCCGCGCCGCGCGCACGCTGCGCGTGCCGCTCGACGCGGATTCCGATGGGGAACTCGCGAAGAACGCCTCGCGCATCCTCAATCGCCCCTTCCGCGGGCTTTCGCGCAAGGGCATGGACATGCTCCTGCGCGACGCGCAGCGCGACGGCCTCACGCTCGGCGACCTCTGCTTCGACGACGACCTCCATGTGATGGCGGGCTTCCACGGCGGCGCGCGCAAGGAGCTCAAGGCGCTCGGCAACACGCTGCTCAAGGCGCACCGCCGCGCGAACGAAGAGGCGGGCGCCGCGCAGGCGATCCGCGTGCTTCGCAGCGAGATCGGGTTCGAGGAGGCGCTGTCCGCGCACCGCAGCGCCGCGAGCGTGCAGGAATGCCTGCGCGCCTACGAGGTGCTCGAGGACTTCGCGCGCGCCGCGCGCTGTCAGCTTGGAGAACTCGAGACGCGCCTCGCGGAGGTCGACACCACGCAGGGCCGCGCGCGCGAGGACTGCGTGCGCGTCACCACGATCCACCGCGTGAAGGGCCTCGAGTGGGACTATGTGTTCGTGCCCGAATGCGACGAAGGCTGGATGCCCTTGCCCGGCGACGAGGAATCCGGCTGCTTCGCAAAGCGCGACGCGCACGCGACACTCGAGCGAAGCCCCGCGGTCGAGAGCGAGCGGCGCCTCTTCTATGTCGCGATCACACGCGCGCGCACCGCGTGCTTCGTCAGCTG
>JBKCZS010000277.1:0-7318 GCA_046337925.1 bacterium
GATCAACACGCCGTAGCGATCCGCGAGGTACTCGACGATCACGCGGGTGTCGTTCGTATGCAGACGGTCGCCCACGCGGTAGAAGCGCGATGCGTCGACGAACCCGTGGTTCGCCGGGTCGAGGACGAGGTTCGGGCAGCCCTGATTCGCATCGCCGACGAGTTCGATGATCTCGCGGCGCGGCCGCGGGTAACCGATGTACCGGATGTCGAGCTTCTCGCGCAGTTCGGGGCAGCAGGCGAGGACCCCTTCGAGGAACGCGCAGCTCGGGCAGTAGTACCGCTTGCCCTCTTGATCGCGGGCGCTGTCGGTGAAGCCTGGCTTGAGAAGGAAGAGGATGTCCATGGTTTGCTCCGAAGGGTGCATCGCAGCTCGCGGTGTCCCGCGGCCACGCGTATGATAGATACTTGTTCATCGGTTCATGCCACAACGACCCGCACGCGGCTGGGGGACGCCGCGAGGACCGTTGCGAGCTTGATATCGTTGCGCGTCGACGCGCTCCGACCCGAACGACCCAGACTCCACGCTCACCATGCGCTCCGACTCCGCACCCATCCGACGCCTCACGAACTACTGGAAGATCGAGGCGGGCAACGCCGTGCTCATTCCCGCGATCGCGGTCTACTTCGTGCTGCGTTCCGGAGCGACGATCACCCCTGCCCTCGTGCTGTCTGGGCTTGCGTGCTCGTTCCTTCTCGTGATCGGCACGATCGTGCTGCGGATGATGCTCCGCAAGGCGCGCGGCGAGCCCAATCCGACCAAGGGCCGGGTTGCCCTGCTCGCCTGGATGCGCTGGCCGGCGATCGGCCTCTGCGTGGCCGCAGCGGTCGCACTCGGGGCCCAGTGCATCGCCGATGGCGTGCAGTTGGACGCCCGGTTCGTGGCGCCCGCGATCCTGCTTCTCCTTGCGGTGCTCGAGTACATCAACTACTACCACTTCCAGCTGCAGCACTTCGACCACGCGCCCGACTGGCAGCGGCTCGTCTCGGGCCGCGGGTTCCGACGATCGCATCTCGCGCGGGAAATCGATCGCTGGAAGCGCGAGCGACGCGGAGCCTAGTTCTTCGACTCAGGGAACCGCGCCGTCTCCTTGCCTTCGGCGTCGTAGAGGATGATCGCGGGACTGTCGTTCTCGTCGACCTGGAGCATCAGCCTCTGTCGGCCTTGCGAATCGTTGACGGAGATGCCGGCCATCTTCGTCGTCGCGACCATTCCGATACGACCGCGCTGCATCCCTTGGAACCGAACCAGCTCCTTCACATCGGGGTCGTTCAGATCGGGCTCGCCGTCCTTCGCAGCCTCGACCTTCCTTGCGCCGCGGAAGACCGCATCCATGTCGACCAAGGGGCCGCTCGGCGGCTGCTTGAGCACGAACTCGGCGACCTGGGTGCCGTCCGGCGCAACGCCGGTCGCGATCACAGCCGCCTCAAGCGGGTAGTCGCGGTAGTCGAGCGACAGCATCGTATGGCTCTCGCTTGCCGCGTATCCACCGACCTCGTTGCCCTTCGGGTCGAGCATGATGAGTCCCGCCATTCACGGCGGCACCGTGCGCTCGAACTCCTGGCCGGCAAACGGCGCCTTCGGAAGCTCATGACTGATGATGTAGCGACGGACACCGTCGGGGCCGGCGACATTGATGCGCTCGACGGTGATCTCGCCGAAGCGGACGGGCTCCTTCATGCCGTCGGTTGCGGCGGGCTTCGCAGCGGACTGCATGCCGAGCATCAGTCCCGCGCCGACGGTCGCGGCCAGCGCGAGCGTGCAGGCCTGCATGAACCGCATCTGACGGCGAAG
This sequence comes from bacterium, assembly GCA_046337925.1. Taxonomy (GTDB): domain Bacteria; phylum Planctomycetota; class Phycisphaerae; order Phycisphaerales; family SM1A02; genus QWPT01. Next base: position 1,795 of record JBKCZS010000277.1, read on the forward strand.
GCCTGCGATGTCGGCGGCATCGCTTGCGAATCCTGCGGATGTGGAGGCGTACTGACTCATGTCTTGGGATCCTTCTTGATGAGATATGCGGGCTTGAGGGTGTGATTTGCGGAAACCGCGGCGAAGCCCTACTGAGGCCGCGCGACCTGGATCGCCTGCACGACGCGGCCGTAGACCCAGCCGAAGCCGCGGGCGACCCAGAGCGTTCCGGTCATGAGCGCGAGGCCGAGGATGAAGAGCGGCACCACCGCCAGCCCGGAGAGCGTGCCGTCTCCGTCGGGGCCGGAGAGAAGCGTCCCGAACAGCTGGATCTCGAAGTCGCTGTCGCCCGGGTTGCGGAACATCGGCAGACCGAGGAGGTAGAAGACCGGCGTCGCAAGGAGCGACAAACTGACGCAGAAGAGCGTGAAGGTGACGGTGAAGAAGACGATGCTCACGGGCAGATTGCCCACGAGGTAGCCAAGCGACATCCAGCTGCGCACATCGCGCAGCCAGCAGCCGATGCGCTTCCAGAACCCGACCTGCGCAAGGCCTGCGACGGGCTGCGCGCGACGCGGCATGCGCACCCGGAGGAAGAACTCGACGACCTTGCCCTCGAACAGGCTCAGGCCACGGACGCTCGCGAGAAGCAGTACGAGGAGCGGCAGTCCGAGCACCGTCGGCATCAGTCCGATCGCGAGCGCGCCGAACGAGACGGCGAAGGAGAAGTAGAACAGCGCGAGCGCGAGTCCGATCCCACCGAAGTAGAGCAGCGCGCCCCACGCGGCGGACTGTGCCCAGACGCCGATGACGGGAATGGCTGCGAGTCCGTAGCGAGCGCCTGCATCGGGCGGTGCGCCCGGCGGCTGCGGCAGCGGCCGCGGCGACGCGCCCTCCGACACGATCACGCCCCCACCGCTGCTCTCGCGATAGGCGTGCGCGACTTCCGCGGGAGTGCCGTACGCGGCGATCGCGCGTTCTGCGGGAGTGCCGGCCTCGATCGCGGCGCGGAGATGGACCTCCGCGTCGACGAGTGCGTCGTGCCTGAGCGCGGGGTCGGACCCATCGAGCGCTGCGGCGAGTTGCGAGACATAGACGCGCACGGGATCGGCTCCCGCGGCCTGCTGGGGGATGCGCTCATCGGCGGACATCGATCTCTCCTAGAACCTTGTTGACCCATCGGTTGGTGTTGCGCCAGGTCGCGACCCACGAGCCAAGCACGCGCTTGCCGTCGGGGGTGAGCGTGAAGCACTTGCGCGCGGGCCCCTCGTTGGAGGGCACGAGCGTGCTGCGAATCAGGCCGTCGGCCTCCATCGTGCGGAGCATCGGATAGAGGGTTCCCTGCTTGAAGGAGAGGCCTTCGGGGGCCTCGTCGGCGAGGCGCCGCCCGATCTCGTAGCCGTGGATCGGCTCGTCGGCGCCCGCGATCGTCGCAAGGACGACGAGCCAGGCGGTTCCGACGCTCAGGTCGCGTTCGATCTTGTTGGGTAGGTCGGGTGGCATGGGCATGGTAGTAGTGTAGCCTCTACACTACTTGGGGAAATCCACAACCTCGATTTCATCGATTCCCAGGTTCCCGCGCAGGCCACCCGCCACCGTCGACCCGCTCCCGTGCCTTGCGCGCCGGCTGCCCGGCGACCGATGGCCACCTGCGCGCGCGGAGGACCTCCTCGCGATGCCGACATCCTTCAGGCGAGGCCTGCGGGGCGCAGAGGTGGTAGGTTGCGCCGGTCAAGATGCAACGCGTCCGCCGAGTTCTCCTCGCCGCGCTCCTGTCCGCGCTTCTGCCCGCGTGCGGGCACGGTGGGGCGCGAACCTCGCCCACGCCCTCGCCCTCGCCCACGCCCGCTGCCCCTCCGCTCGCCAAAGCGCCGCCCTCCCTCAGGCCCGGAACCAGATTGCTCCTGAAGTTTCCCGAGCTTCCTCCGACGCTCTACGCCATGCAGTCGGGCACGGACTCGCCGACGCAGCTGTGCATCGAGCTTCCCGACAACTACACCCCGGAGCGGAAGTTCCCGCTGTTCGTCTTTCTCTACGGAGGGCACGGCGGCCCGGGTTCCGGCGCCGGACGCGGGCAGGAGATCATGGAGCGCCGCGACTGCATCTTCGTGAACCTGCCGCTCTTCAAGACGCGGCTCGACTCAGAAGGTCCCGCGAAGGGCATGATGATCACCACGGAGGCGGACGGCGAACTGATCTCGCGCGCGTACACCGCGATGCTGCGGAGGATCTACGACACCATCCCGAACATCGACACCGACCGCAACATCGTCGGCGGGATGTCGAACGGAGCGCATTCGATCGTGGCCATGTTCGAACATGGCGACCCATCTCTCACGGCCCTGTTCCAGAACCTCATCCTGATCGAGGGAGGCTTCCACGCGGCGAAGGATCTCTCCCGCTACCGCGGCAAGAGCGTGCTCTTTCTCTACGGCGACTACGCGGGACAGGACGACTGGCTCGGCCGCAGGATGCGCGAGCAGTTGCCGGGATTCGTCGCGCGATTCACCGAGCAGGCCGCAGCCGAAGCGCTCGATGTGACGGGGATCGAGATGAAGGACACGGGCCACGACATGCCGAGGCGGTTTGACGCCGATGTGAAGCTTTGGGTGGACGCACGGCTGGCCGAGAACCGACGACGGGCGACGCCAGGTGGATCTGGCTGCGCGCCGATGGCCTTCCCGTCTCCATGGCGAACAACCCACGCCGTGCCGGAGGCTGGTGGGCGATCGGCCCGGTGTACACCCCGCCCGAACACCGCGGCCACGGCTACGCCTCAGGGGTGGTCGCCCACGCGAGCGGGCTCGCCCTCGCGAGCGGCGCACCCGGCTGCACGCTGTTCACCGACCTCTCGAACCCGATCTCGAACCGCATCTACGAGCGGCTCGGGTACAGGCGGGTCGGAACCTGCGCGACACTGCAGTGGTGATTCGCCGGAGCGCGTGGCTTCGGAGGAGCATCGCCACGGAAGCCGCACTCACTTAGGAAGCGGCTCGGATGCGGTCGTGTCGCGGATGAACAGGAGGCCGTCGAAGGCGTTCGCCGGCGTCACCTGCATCGGCCCGTACTCGGGCGAGTAGACGGCGCCGATGAAGTGGAAGTCGAATGGCCTCGCGAGCGATGCTGCGAGCGCTCCGCCCGATTCGCAGAAGTCGATGACCCCCATCGGCAGGCAGAGGCGCGCCGCGGCGTTCGCGAAGAAGGTCGCGGGCGACGAGTCGATGGTGAAGACTCCGGGCCGGCCGTCGGGCGACGCAGATCGGAACGAGCCCGCGTAGAACTCGGTGCCGATCACCCGGTAGCCCTCGCCAAGGCTGTCGCGCAGGTAGCCGCCCGCCACCTTGCCGTTCGTGATCGTGCCACGGGCGGCATGTCCGTTGTGCGCCCAGAAGATCCCGCGCGCATCGGCGCCTTCGATGGCGAGGATCGCCTCGGCGTTTTCCGCCATCGCGCGGTCGCGGGTCTCGGAGGGGTCGGGCGCGAGATCGGCCGGCGGCACCGTGGCGATGACTCGGTCGAGCCACGGCTTCACGGTCTCGTCGCCGTCGACGATCATCTCGATGTTGGCGAGCGGATCGGCCTTCACGACATTCTGCTCTGCGATCCGGACCGTGAGGAGGTGGTGCGCGCGTTCGCGCGGCGAGAGCCCGCTGGCGGGCGCCTGCTCGAACCGCGTGCGCATGCGGTCGAGTCCCGCGAGGATCTTCTTCCGGAGCGCCGCGGTCGGCGAGTAGTCGACGACCGACTTCGTGTCGTATGCCTCGATCAGCTTCTGGAACACGCCGATGTATGTCTCGAAGTCGGTCTTGAGCGCGGCGAGTTCGGCGCCTGCGTCGGCTCCGAGCGCGCGCGCCGACCGCGCGAGCGCTTCATGGATCGCCTGCGAGTCCTGCATGTCGACGCCGCGGAATACGACCCGCGGAGTTCCAGCCGAAGCGTTGATCGCCCGCAGCCGCTCCATGAGTGCCGCCAGTTCGCGGTTCTTCCAGACCCCCGCGCGAAGCGCCTTGAGGCCTGAAACCGCGTCGCCGCCCTGCCCCGTCAGATACCTGTCGAGCGCCGAACCCCGCACGAACTCATCCTCGAGGAGGAAGACCACGGTCCCTCGGGACTGCGCCGCCAGTTCGAGCACGATCGCCGCGCGGGCCTCGTTGACCTCCTTGGTGCCGTGCGTTGCCTCTCCGAGCCCAACGAGCCGAGTCTGAGGGGCGTCGATCCATGCCGGCAGTGCCGCCACCGACCGCGCGTCGAGTCGGCCGGTGCGGGCGTCGATCCCGATCGGCCGCAGGGCGTTCTCGAGGTCGACCTGCCCGTCAGCGAGCGGACTCGCGAGGCCGGGAACATCGCCGCAGGGCGTCTTCGTCGAGGGTACGGAGCAGCCGACGGAGAGACATGGCGGTGCCAGGAAGCTGAGGAGGAGAAGTGAAGAGGAGAGCGAGGGCGAGCGTGAAAGGCGGCGCATTCCTGCTGCTTGGGTGGGCCGCCGAGTTTCTTTCACAGATTGATCCAATTGCAATCGCCTGACCGAGACTCCGTTCTACCGACGTCAGAGTCGAGTCCCATCGATGGTTCTTCCCATGCACCCGCTTGCGCTCCTCCTCTGTCTTCTAGCCACCTCGCCGCAAGGCGTGCCCGAAACTCGAGCCGACAAGGGCGAAACAGACACCGTCGCCCAAGGCCCGCTCGCGCCGCCTTCGCCGCGCGACGCCCGCATGCTCGGCGTAGGCACGCATGTCGCGGTCGCGGATGGTCGCGATCTTGACGGCGCGCAGCGCGGCTGGCGCTCCGGTCGCGGCGAGAAGGCGACCGTGATCGCGCTCACGAGCATCACCTGCCCGCTCTGCCGAAAGTTCGGCCCGTCGCTCGCGCGCGTCGAGGCGGCGTACCGCGAGCGCGGCGTGAAGTTCGTGTTCGTGAATGTGAGCGGCACCGACGCAGCGCCCGACATGCGCAAGCAGGTCGCGGACCTCGGATTCAAGGGCCTCTATCTCGACGACTCGGAGCAGCGCATCGCCGCGTGCCTCGGCGCACGGACCACCACCGAGGTGTTCGTGATCGATGCAGGCAACACGCTTGTGTACCGCGGTGCCGTCAGCGACCAGTACGGCGTGGGATTCGCGCGCGACGAGCCGCGGGTCCGCTACCTCGAGGAAGCGCTCGATGCCGTGCTCGCCGCCCGTGCGCCGGCGGTCCGAGCGACCAACTCGCCCGGATGCGCGATCGAGCCGTCGAAGGCCTCCACGCCCGCGACGGCCGAGACGATCACCTACTCGCGCGACATCGCGCGCATCATCCAGAACAACTGCGTCGAATGTCACCGTGCGGGCGGCGTCGGACCGTTCGCGCTCGACTCGTTTGAATCGGTCTCGCGCCGCGCGAACATGATCCGCGCCGTCACGCAGGAAGGCACCATGCCGCCGTGGTTCGCGGCGCCGCTCCCCGATGCGAAGGGCCACAGCCCGTGGTCGAACGACCGCTCGCTGAGCGACGAGGAGAAGCGCGCGATCGTGGCGTGGATCGAGGCCGGAAAGCCCGAGGGAGACCG
>JBKCZS010000278.1:0-3745 GCA_046337925.1 bacterium
TGCAGGTGAGGGTGTTGCCGCGCGGAGCACGGATCACGCGGGCGGGAGCGTCGACATGCGATTGCTGCGTCGTCATGCGACGAGTGTAGCGGGGGCGCTACGGCCTCGAAAACGCGCCATGCGCGATCAATTGCTCGATCGCGCGGATATCGGGCGACAGCACGCGGTCCTTCGCGAGCTTCGGCACGGCGGCGCGCACCGCGGCGTGCGCCTTCTCGACGCCCGCGCCCGACTTGAGCGGGCGGTGCGCCTCGAGCGCCTCTGCCATCACCAGCATCTCGATCGCGACCACGCTTCGTGCGAGCGCAACGCTGCGCGTCGCCTTGAGGGCGCTCGTCGCGCCGAAGCTGTTGTAGTCCTCGATGCCCGCGCTCGTCGGGATGTTGGTCACGCTCGCGGGCATTGCGTTGCCGGCGAGCTCGTTCACGCACGCGGCGGCCGCGTACTGCGCGATCATCAGGCCGCTCTCGACGCCCGGATCCTTCGCCAGATACGGATTGTGCGCGACGAACTGGTCGAAGCCCGACACCACCCAGAAGGTGCGGCGCTCGCTGATACCCGCGACATGGCTGCACGCGACGGCGAGGAGGTCGAGGGCGATCGCAAGCGGCATGCCGTGGAAGTTGCCGCCCGAGACGATGTCGCCGCAGATTGGGTCGCCGCGGATTGGGTCGCCCGCGCCGTTTCCGTCCTTCGCGAACACAAGCGGATTGTCGGTCACCGCGCCAAGCTCGCGCTCGACCGCACCCTCGACATACTTGAAGGCATCGAGCGCGGCGCCGAGCACCTGCGGCATCGCGCGCAGCGAGTAGGGGTCCTGCACGCGCGGGTCGTTCTCCGCATGCGAGCGCACGATCTCGCTTCCCGACAAGAGTCCGCGCAGCCGCGTCGCGACCTCGATCTGCCCCGGCTGCCGGCGGATCTCGTGGATGCGCGCGTCGAGGAACGCATCGGTCGCCTTCGCTGCGTCGATCGCCATCGCGGCGGCCGCGAGCGCGGCATCGAAGACCGAGCGGAAATCGTGGCAAAGCAGCGCGCCCGTCGCGCACATCAGGTGCGTGCCGTTGAGAAGCGCGAGGCCCTCCTTTTCCTCGAGATCAAGCCCGCCGAGCCCGAGGCTCCTGAGCACCCACGCCGACGGCTCGACGCGGCCGCGGTGCCAGCACTCGCCTTCGCCGAGCACGACGAGCGCCGCATGCGCGAGCGGCGCAAGGTCGCCCGACGCCCCGACCGACCCACGCGACGGAATCGCAGGGTCCACATGCTCGTTGAGGAGCGTGACGATCCGCTCGAGCGTCTCGACGCGCACGCCCGACGCGCCGCGCGCGAGGCTCGCGGCAAGCGTCGCCATGAGCGCGCGCGAGGTCTCGCGCGGCAGGTACTCGCCCACGCCGCAGGCGTGCGAGCGGATGATGTTCTTCTGGAGGTCGCGCGCGCGGTCGCGGTCGATGCGCACGCGCGAGAGGCTGCCGAAGCCCGTGTTGAGCCCGTAGACGGCGCGGTCGCCTGCAAGCGCCGCGGCCACCACCGCGCGCGACGCAGCCACGCGCTCGCGTGCCGCCGGTGCAAGTTCGACACGCACGGGAGAGCCGAGCGTCGCGCGCGCCACGCGCACGAGATCGTGGATCGAGAGGGGCGAGCCGTCGAGCACGACGGGAGCGCTCGCGGCGGGCGTGTTGGTTGAGGTCGGCGCGGCCATTGGGGACGGGAATATACGGGCAACGAGCGGTGCTTCGGGAACGAACGCCGCCTGAGAACGGCTATGCTTGCGGCCCCGCGCGGTTTCGCGCACACTGCGACCATGGACACCGCCACCCGCCGCATGATCGTCCTCTGCCTCGCCATCGCCCTGGCGGCGGTGGTGTGCGCGGCGGCGGTGCCGACGCTCGAGAGCGTGCGTGGGATCCCGGGCCCGACGATCGCCGACAGCGGTCGCCCGATCCTCGCGTTCGTCGCGGTGCTGGCCGCCTTCGCGGCGGCCACCGCGCTTGCGGCGTTCATCGCGCGGAAGGTCAACGCGGTCGTCGCGCTCTTCGTCGTCGGCTGCGGCGTCGGCATGATCGCCATGCGCACCGGCGCCGTGCGCGACCTCGTGTTCGGCGAATCGAGCCTCAAGCTCGCGGCCGTCGAGTGCGCCGTGTGGACCGCGCTCATCGTGGCGGCGTGCCATGTCATCTTCCGCTTCAGCGGCGGCCTCCCCGACATCCCCAAGACGCACGAGGACGAGATCGACTCGCCCGTCGGGCGCAGCGCGCGGCTGTCGTGGCTCGCCGGAATCGGCGGCGTCGTTGCCGCGTGGTTCGCGGTCGCGACGCTCACGAAGGGGCAGGCGGTCGGCGCCGCTGTTCTCGGCGGATTCGTGTCGGGTGCGATCGGCCGCGTGCTTGCTCCGCGCACGACGCCGGTCTACCTCGCGGCTGCGCCGATGGCCGTCTTCACCGTCGCCTACGCCTTCATGGCGTTCACGGTGCAGGGCGAGCCCGCGACCGAACTCGTCACGGGCGGTTTCCCGAGGCTCCTGCGCATCATGCCGCTCGACATGGCCGCCGGATCGCTGGTCGGCACCTCGCTCGGGTTCGGCTTCATGCGCAGTTTCACCGAGCCCAAGACGGCCTGACGCCGGCCCCGATCTCCATCATGTCCACCGCCACCAATCCGCTTTCGCTTCTCGTCACCGGAACCATCGGCATCGACACCGTCGAGACGCCCTCTGCGCGCGCCGAGCGCGTCCTCGGCGGAAGCGCTGCGTACTTCGCGGCGGCCGCGAGCCGGCTCGCGCCCGTGCGCCTCGTCGGCGTCGTGGGCGACGATCTCCCCGCGCATCACCGCACGATTCTCGAGGGGCTGAAGGGCGTCGATCTCCGCGGCCTCGAGACGCGTGCGGGCGGCAAGACCTTCGCGTGGGGCGGCAAGTACCTGCTCAACCTGAATGAGCGCGAGACGCTCTTCACCGAGCTCGGCGTCGTGGCCGAGGCGCCGCCGCAGGTGCCCGCCGCGTTCACCGACAGCGAACTCGTCTTCCTCGGCAACACCCATCCCGCGGTCCAGGCCGGGCTCCTCGAGCAGGTGAGCGGTCGCAAGCTCGTCGTCGCCGACACGATGGACCTCTGGATCAATGTCGCGCACGACGAGCTCGTGCATCTCCTCTCGAAGGTCGACGGCATCGTGCTCAACGACTCGGAGGCGGCGCACCTCACCGGCATCCGCAATGCGATCACGGCGGGGCGCCGCATCCTCGGCTATGGCCCCAAGTTCGCCGTGGTGAAGAAGGGCGAGCACGGCGCGGTGCTCGTCCACCGCGACGGCGTCGCGGTCGTGCCGGCCTTCCCGGCCGAGGAAGACATGGTGGTCGACCCGACCGGCGCCGGCGACACCTTCGCGGGCGGCTTCATGGCGCACCTCGCGCGCACGGGCCGCACCGACTTCGAGACGCTGCAGTCGGCGCTCTCGTGGGGCACGGTGATGGCCAGCTTCACGATCGGCGCCTTCAGCCTCGACGGCGTGGCGCGTGCGTCGGCAGACCAGCTTGCCGAGCGCTACAGCCGCTTCGCGCGCCACGCGCGGGTATGAGCGGCTACGCTGTCGGGATGTCCCCGATCGCACGATTCCTCGCTGCGGGCGCTGCGTGTGCAGCGTCCATTGCCGCGGCGTCGTCCGCCCAGCCCTACACGCCGCTCAAGGACATCCCGGGCTCCGCACTCATGCGCCGCATGCAGAGCGCGATGGGTGGCATCGGCCAGGGCGG
>JBKCZS010000279.1:0-4660 GCA_046337925.1 bacterium
CGCAGAAGCTCGCCGCGATCGAGCGCGACGCGCGCCTCAGCGAGAAGCTCCTCCGCTCGATGATCATCCGCGCCGACCACCTCGCTCCCGAGCAGATGGCCGCGATGGAAGGCCGTCAGCAGCTCGCCGACGAGATCGCGCTGCGCAAGACGCAGCCGGTCGCCGCCGAGCCCGCCGGCGAGACGGTCGAGGCTGTCGAAGCGGAGTGACCGCGACGACGGACAAGTGAGTTCAACCGCACAGCCGCCCGCGCACACGCGCGGGCGGTTGTCGTTTTCGGAGCGCTGCTCGTGGCTCGCAAGAAGGAGTTCTCTCACGGAGGCACAGAGGCACGGAGATCAGGGGCCGACGGATACCGCTCGCGTGGTCGAGAGGAAAGCAAGAAAGCACGCGAGAAAGAAAGAGCGAGAGGCGGCAGAAAGGCAAGAAGAAACGGGATAGAACGAGAAGATCCGATTCGATCCAATCCGATCCAATCCTCTTCTCCTCCCCGCACGGCGCGGCCGGGTGGAAGGCTGGGGCTCCGTGCCTCCGTGCCTCCGTGAGAAAATCCTTCCGCAGATCGCGCGCGCATCGCAGGCGGCACCAAGGCGCTCCTTGGGGTCACTTCTCGGGGAGGAGATACGACGGATCGGTCTTGTCGCGGTCGAAGAGTTCGCTCGTGCGGAGGAATAAGGTCTCGTTGTCGGTGTATTGGGCGACATCGACTGGCCTGCGCTCGATGGCGCCGGCCTGCTTCGCGAGTTCGGGGAAGGGCCGCTCGAGCGCGATGCGCGCACGCCTGATTGTCTCGGCGTCGATCTCGACCCGAGCGCCCTCGGAGCGCGGGTTTGCGAGCACGATCGGCCCGCCTCGCGCGCGCTTCGCGGCGTACGCCAGCGTCACCGCCGCGCACGCGCGCTGAAGCACGGCGGGATACGGCTGCTCGAGGCTGAAGTCGAGCATCCCGAAGGGCGCGAGCTCCCAGCCTTCGAAGCCGTAGAGGTGAGAGCGCTTCGGCTGCGATTCCGTGGGTACGGACGGACCCTGCACGTCCGGTCCCAGCAATCTGCGGTTGTTCGAGACAACCACGACCAGCATCGCGCGCTCGAGATCCGTGGTCTCCTCACCCAGTCCGCGCAGCGCGACGGCCAACTCGGTCTGGTTGCCGATCAATTCCGCTGCGGCGAGCCGCAGTCCGATCTTGCGTCCCGCACGATCCTCGACGATCGACCGCGCGGCCTTCACCATGGTCTCCGGGTCGGACACGAGCCGTTCCCAGCACGCCACGGTGAGCACCCCCGCAAGCTGCTGACCGTAGGAGTTTCCATCGCGCCACGGGTAGATCGCGTTCAGAACGTCCCACCAGATCGGGAGTTCACCCTGACGGCGAGGAAGAACCGCCGAGGGGATCGATCCGCGGGTCTGCACATAGCTCTCGACGAGCTGCACGGTGGTCAGCGCGCTGAACTCGCGATAGAAGCGTGCCATCCGCACCGCGGGTGCGATGAGGCTGTCCTTCCTCCACGCGGCGACCGCCGTCGTCAGCGTCGACACGACGACCGCGAGGAGCGCAACCGCCGCGAATCGAGCGATGCGGCGGAAGCCGAGCCGCGGAGGAGTTCGCCCGCACAGCACGATGGGTCGGGCGGTCCAGCTTGCCCAAAGTCCCACCCCGGCAACGACGATCGCAGCGGAGATCCACATCGACGCCTGCACCGGCTTGATGTCGAGGGGTTGGAGTTCTGTGGTGAGGTACGGTTGCTTCGAGTACCAGCGCGCGGCATCGAACGAAGACAGTGCGCCGCTCAGGAGAAGCGGCGCTACGAATCCCGCGACCATACCGCAGACGACGAAGAGCAGGATCGGCGCGATCGCCGTCGCGACGCACGCCCCCGAGAAGTTCCGCGCAAAGAGCGGCGCCGCGAACGCCCAGATCAGCCCGAGGGCGAGGGCCGCGGCGTAGAGCCCGATCTCGTCGCCGACCAACTGCTTCGAGGTTGTCTGGATGGCGAGTGCGATCGCGAGGTAGATCGCAAGCACGGTCGCGACCGCGCAGAGTTTCGACGCATATGCGAGCCCTGACGCGACCGGCAGCACAGGGAGAAGATGCCGAGCGCGCCCGCAGCAGTCGCCTCCGGCGATCACGACCGTCGAAAGGACGACGACGAGGGTCGAGATCGGCCAGACGACCGGCGCGACCATGCCGATGCGGTCGACGATGTTCACGCGATTCCAGATCGAGAGGCCGGCCGCGTGCATCGCGTCGGAGCCGAGCAGCGGCAGGAACGCGTAGAAGGCGACGATGGCGGCGAGGAGCACGAGTCCGGGGACCGCGACGATCGCAGAGAACCGGAGGTCCTTGAGGTACAGGGCCAGAAAGGGCGAACGGCTGCGGACGACCGGCGGTTGCGTCGCTGGATGGGTCGAGATGGCGGCTATGTGCATGGCGCACCTTTCAGCGCGAGGCGGCAGTCGGTCAGTGACCTGTGGGCAACAGATAGGAGGAATCGGTCTGCGCGTGGTCGAAGAGCAGGCTCGCGGGGAGATAGAGCGACTGGTCGTCGGTCACCGAGGGCGCGCGCGTTGCGTCCTTAAGCCACGGACTGTCTGCAAGCCTGTGATCGGCGAGCCTCGGGAACGACGGCTCGAGTGCGTGCCGCGCGGCGCGGAGCACCGCCTTTCCGACGCTCAACCGGTCGTGGGGCGACCGCGCATCCGTGGGTTCGAAGGTCCCCTCCTCGATCCGCTTCTCGAGGGCGGTCACGAACACCACCGCCTCGGCGCGCGCAGATGCCATCGGACAGGACTTCGGCCCTCCGCCGCAGTCGATTCGGAACGGCGCAAGACCCCATGCGTGCTGGTCGACGCCGCCGAGCCACTCGCCGGGTTGCCTGCGCCACTTCGACATGTTGTCCCACTGCGGGTCGAGCATCGAGAGACACGGCGTAAGGAGCATGATCAGATCGACACGCGTCTCTTCACGACTTGGACCTGCCGCGAGTCGATGCAGCAGCACCGACGCACGGGTTCGGGGGCCGATCAACTCGGCAAGGCGGACCTGCTCGATCGGACTCCGTGGAGCGTCTGCGTCGAGAAGTGCGCGGGCAGCGGCCCGGACTCCCTCGGGGTCCGACTCGAGTCGCTCCCCGATCGCCCTCGTGATGAGTCTGCGGGCGATGAGCTCCTCTGGATCGAGCGAACCGACCGAGGCCGGGCCGTCCTGCGTCGCGATCGGCCAGAACATCGCCTCGAAGCCGTGGCGCTCGTCGGAGCGGTCGAAGAGCGTTGCTCGGTTGGAATCGACGAACGCCCAGTAGCTCCCCCACCTGCGTACGAGTTCGTCGACGGGCATCGTGCGGTAGGACTCGTAGGTTCCCGCGGCCACCAACGCGCGTGAGATCGCGGGGTTGTCGTTCCAGACGACCGCGGCGGCTCCGATGCCCGAGCAGCCGGCCGCCGCGAACACGCACGCGACGACACGCACGACGCCAAGACGGGTGACTCCCCTGACCGATCGCGCGCAGAGCACGGCCTTCCGCGCGTGCCATGCGCACCACAGGCCCACCGCGAGGACCACGACCGCGGAGCAGGTCCACGCCCTGTTGCTGATCAGCATCGAGAACTCGAATCCCAAGCCTCCAGACTCGGCAAGGCTTCCGTCGCCGAACCAGGGCGCGGCGTCGCGGCTGATCAAGGTCCACTTCAACGCGAAGAAGGCGATGGCATCGCCGACGACCGAGCAGGCAAGGAACAGCAGCATCGGAGTGACGATCGTCACGACGAATGCGCCCCCGAATGTGCGCGCAAAGAGCGGTGCGACAAACGCCCAGACCACTCCGTTGGCGAGGAGGAGGCCGTACCCGAAGATCGAGCCGGACTGGATCATCGTCGCATCACCCGACATCTGAACGGCTCCCGTTACACAGAGGAACCCCGCGATGACGAGGGCGCATGCACATGTCTTCGACGCATACGCCATCCGCGAAGAGACGGGCAGGACCGGAAGCAGGTGCCGCGCACGCCCGCTGCTGTCGCCCGCCGCGATCGCTAGCGCGGAGAGGACGCATGCAAAGGCCGAGATGATCCAGAACAGCGTGGCGAACGCGCCGATCCGCGCAAGGACGCCCCGTCCCTCGAGGGCGAGGAGCCCGAGCGCGCGCATCGCGTCTTCGCCGAGCAGCGGGGTAATCACCGCAACGAGCGAAAGCAGCGCGAGGGCTGCAAGCGACGGGAGGATGATGATCGTGGCGAGCCGCAGGTCCTTTCGCAGCAAGGCTGCGAAGGTGGCGGGCAAGCCGCGATGCGCGGCGTGCGTCGGGGGCGTGCCCGAAAGAACCGTGCTGCTCATGGCGTCGTCTCCAGAGCGCGGAGGCGATCCGCGCAGGCTTCGTGGATCGAGAGCGCGATCTGCTCGATGCGCGCGTCGGGGTGCGCACGCTCGATCGCGAGACGGATCGGCGCTGCGTCCCCGCGCACGGTGAGGATGTGCGCGGAGTCCTGGCGACGGGCGAGGATGATCGAGTCGGACACGGTCGCAGACCAGCCTTCGGCCACGCCGCGCACGATCAGCCTGTGGGTTCCTGTGACGAGTTCGTCGGTCTCGCACTCCTCGACGATGCGGCCGCGGTCGAGGAAAACGACGCGGTCGGCGAGGCGCGCGAGGTCGCCGAGCTGGTGC
>JBKCZS010000280.1:0-41688 GCA_046337925.1 bacterium
GATCGCGCGCAAGCTTGCGCCCGCGCTCGCGGCGGGTTGCTCGCAGGCCGTGAAGCCGGCCGAGGAGACGCCGCTTGCCGCGCTTGCGTTCGCGCGCATCTTCGAGCGCGTTGCGAGGGAAGTCGGGGCGCCCGCCGGAGCGTTCAGCGTGGTCGTCGGAGATGCGCCCACGATCGCGCGTGCGTTCATCGAGCATCCGTCGACCCGCAAGCTGACCTTCACGGGCTCGACGGAGGTTGGCCGCATCCTGGCCGCCCAGTGCGCGCCGCGACTGATGCGCACGGCGCTCGAACTCGGCGGAAACGCGCCGTTCCTCGTGTTCGCCGACGCAGACCTCGACCGCGCCGTCGAACAGGCGATGCTGACCAAGTTCCGCTTCATGGGGCAGACCTGCATCTCGGCGAACCGCTTCCTGCTCGACGCGACCATCGCCGGCGAGTTCCTCGCTCGGCTCGAGGCACGCATGCGCGCGCTCGTCGTCGGCGACCCGCGCGACGAGACGACGCGTATCGGTCCGCTCATCAACGACGCGGCGATCGCCAAGGTCGAGCGCCATGTCGCGAACGCCATCGCGGGCGGCGCGCGGGTTCGCCTCGGCGGCACGCGCGTCAAGATCGCAGGCCTCGCCGACCGCTTCTACGCGCCAACGATCCTCGAAGGGTGCGGCCCGACGATGGCATGCGCGTGCGAGGAAACCTTCGGCCCGGTCGTCGCCGCCATGACCTTCTCGAGCGAGCGTGAGGCGATCGAACTCGCCAACGGCGTGTCCTCCGGCCTCGCGGGCTATGTGATGACCCAGGACGCGGACCGACTGCTGCGCGTGGCGGAGGCGCTCGACTGCGGCGTCGTCGGTGCGAACGACGGAGCGCCGAGTGCGGCGGAAGCGCCCTTCGGCGGGCGCAAGGACTCGGGCCTTGGCCGCGAAGGCGGCACCCACGGCCTCGACGCCTATGTCGACCTGAAGTACATCAGCGTCCGCGTCCGGTCGTAGGAACACCGAGGGGTCGCCGCTGCAACGGCCTCACCTTGGTGTGGCGCGCGCCGATGAAAACGCTCGCACAGCGCTCCCTCGCACCAGCGCGGGCGAGAGCGAAACGAGTCGCCAGCGCTCAGATCTAGTCCTTCCACGCGTCCGCGAGCGCTGCGCTCGGCGACGGCGCGGCGGGCTTCGGCGACTCGGTCGTTGGATCGATCTCGATCATCACCGACGCAAGCGGCTTCGCGGCAGGCGCTTCCGCCTGCGGCTCCATCGCTGCGCGCTCGGCGGCCGCCTTCGTGAGGCGGCCATCGACGCCGACTTCCTCGAACTTCACCGCCACGCGCTTGCTGACGCCGCGCTCCGGCATCGTGACGCCATAGAGCTGGTGGCACGCCTGCATGGTCCGCTTGTGGTGGGTGATGACGATGAAGTGCGACACATCGAGGAACGGCGTGAGCGCGTGGCAGAACCGCTCGACATTCGCCTCGTCGAGCGCCGCATCGACCTCGTCGAGGATGCAGAAGGGCGAGGGCTTCGACTGGAAGATCGCCATGAGGAGCGCGACCGCCGTCATCGTCTTCTCGCCGCCCGAAAGCTGGCTGATGACGCGGGGTTCCTTGCCCGGCGGCTTCGCGCGGATCTCGACGCCCGACTCGAGCCAGTCGGTCTCGCCGTTCTCGAGCGGAAGCAGGTAGATGTCGGCGCTTCCGCCGCCGAACAGGCGCCGGAACATGCCGGTCGGGCCAGCGAAGGTCTCGCGGACGCGCTCGAAGGTCTCCTGGAAGCGGGTCTTGCTCGCGTCGTCGAGTTCCTTGATCAGCGCCTCGAGGCTGGTCTTCGCGCTGTCGATGTCGGCGAGCTGTCGGACGAGCTCCTCGTTGCGGACTTCGAGCTGCGAAAGCTCGTCGATCGCATCGAGGTTCACATTGCCGAGCCTGCGGATCGTCTCCTTGAGTTCGTCCGCCTCCGCCTGCGCGGAATCGCGCTCGATGGCCTGGAAGCCTTCGGCCGCGCGCTCCGAGAGGTAGGTCTCGTAGGTCGCGCGGAGGTCGATCTCGATGTCGGAGAGCGTCTGCTCCTCGAGGCTCTCGCGACGGACCTCGAGCTCACGCCGCGACAGCTCGACCGCGTGCGCGTTGCGCTCGACGCGCGACGCTTCCGCGCGCGCTCCGTCGACCTGCTTCGAGATCGCCTCGACGGCAGCCTGCGACTCGCGCAGGCGCTCTGCGATTCCCGCGAACTCGCCCGTCAGCGCGGCAAGGCCGGATGAAGCCTCGGTGAGCGCGCTCTGGCTCTCCTCGAGCATCGCTTCCGCGCGCTCGATCGCGGCGACGCGTCGGACGATGCTCTCCTTGAGCGCCGACTCCTGCCGCGCGATCTCGCCCTTGCGGGACTCGATGTGCCGCTGCTCGCGGCGCGCAGCGTCGAGGGTCGCCTGCGCTTCGGCCGTCCGCACGCGCGCGGCGGCGAGCGCTTCGCTCGCCTCCGCGGCAACCGCCTTCGCCTGCTCGAGCGTGGCGCGCACCGCATCGCGGCGTGCGACCGCTTCCGCCGCCTCGGTCGACAGCGCCTCGAGGCGCGCGTTCGCGGCCTTCGACTCCTCGTCGCTTGCCCTGAGCCGCTCGAGAAGATGCGTCTCTTCGCCGGCGGCCGAGTCGCGCTGGCGCTCGATCTGCCGCATGAGCTGCTCGATGCGCTCGGTCTGGTGGACCGCGTCGAGCGCGGCGCGGCGCGCGTCGGCGAGATGCTGGCTCGCGTTGCGCGCCGACTCCTGCGCGGCCTTCGACTCGACCTCGAGCTGCAGCGACTCGAGTTCGAGCGCCGAGATCTGGGTGGCGAGTTCGTTCGAACGCGCATTGAGCTCGGCGAGTTCCGCGCGTCGCGCAAGGAATCCGCCGCCCGCAGCGTCGGCGCGGGCGGAAGCGTTGGCGATGACGCGGCCGCGCTCGTCGACGAGCGCGCCGGAGCGCGTGCCGATGCGGCAGCCGGCGAGGGCCCCGCGCGAGAGTTCGACCGCGCGTTCGACGGTCTCGACGATGAAGGTGGTGCCGAGCAGGCGCTCCGCGAGGCCGCGGATGCGGTGGTCGACGCGCACGAGTTCGAGAAGCGGCGTTGCGCCCGCGGCGGCCGCGATCTGGGGCGGCGGGGTGGTGGCGCCGGTGCTTGCGGCGAACGCCACGCGCACGCGCAGCGAGAGCGCGGCGTCGGCGTGACGCGCGAGGTTCGACGGGTCGTCGACGACGACGAGTTCGAGAAGATCGGCGAGTGCGGCCTCGACCGCATCCGCGTTCGCGCGGTCGGTGTCGATGAGATCCGCGAGCACGCCGATCACGCCGCCGAAGCGCGCGCGGTCGGTGAGCACGGCGCGCACGCCGGAGCCGAGGCCCTCGTGCGCGCGGCCCATCTCGTCGAGCACGCGGCGACGGCTTTCGACCGCCGTGCGCTCGTCGCGGACCGCCGCGAGCGAGCGGGCGAGTTCCGACTGGGAGTCGGTCAGGGTGCTCGCCGCGCGGGTGCGCTCGTCGAGCTGCCGCTGGATGCGGAGGATCTCGTCCTGCGCGACCTGGCCCCGCACGACATGTGTCAGGCGCGAGGCGCGCAGCGAATCGATCTCGCGGGCGAAGGGCTCGATGCGCGCCGCGAGGCGGCGGAGCTCGTCGCCGAGCGAACGGGAGCGCGACTCGATGGCGGCGAGCCGCTGCGCCTGCGCCCCGCGGTCGCGCTCGAGCCGCGTGGCCTGCTCGCCGACGACATCGGCGCTGCGCTGCGCTTCGAACGCCTGCTGCTGCGCCTGCTGGCGCCGTGCGCTTTCGGTGGCGGCGAACTGCTCGAGTTCGGTCGCCGCCGCTGCGGCGCGATCGAGGTCCGCGGCCGCGCGCGCTGCGTCGGCGGCGAGGGCCGCGGCGTCGGCCTCGAGCGCGGTGATCTGGGTGCGCTCTGCGCTGAGCGCTTCCTGCGCTTCCGTGAGGGTGCGCTGCGCGAAGTCGGCGCGCTGACGCGCCTGCGCTTCGATGCCGCTCAGTTCGAGGCGGCGCTGCTCGAGGCGATGCTGCTCGGTCTCGACCGTGTGACGCGCGATCTCGGCGTCCTGCTTCGAATCCTCTGCCGCCGCGAGCGCCGCGGAGACCGACTGCTTCTCCGCCTCGAGCATCTGCAGTTCGCTGGTAAGTCCGCGGAGACGCTCCTCGAGTTCATGGAAGAGGTCGAGCGCGAGTTCGCGCCGCAGGAAGCGGCGGCGGGCGTCGAGCTCGCGGAACTTGCGGGCCTTGTCGGCCTGGCCGCGCACGATGCGGAGGCGGCGCTCGGTGTTCGCCAGCTGTTCGCGCGTGGTGACGAGGTTCTTCTCGGCGCTCTCGAGCTTGCGCGTCGCCTCGATCTTCCGCACGCGGAATCGCGCCACGCCCGCGGCCTCCTCGAGGATCGCGCGCCGCTCGACCGGGTTCGCAAGCAGCATCGCGTCGACCTTGCCCTGCTCGATGATCGAGTAGGCGTCGTTACCGATGCCGGTGTCGAGGAACAGGTCGCGGATGTCCTTGAGGCGGACCTTGCGGCCGTTGATGAGATAGTCGCTCTTGCCGTCCGAGGTCAGGCGGCGCGTCACCTCGACATCGTCGCTGTCGATCGGGAGGCGCCGGTTGCGGACGGACTTGCGGTCCACGACGCGCTCGATCGGTTCACCGGTCTCGGGGTCGGTCTCGTTGTCGAGGAGCGTCGTCTCTTCCTCGCTGCGCTCGATCGTCTCGGCGAGCAGCGGGTTGTGGAAGCAGAGCGTCACGCTCGCCATGCCGGCGGGTTTGCGCGCGGCGCTTCCCGCGAAGATGACATCGAGCATCGCGCCGCCTCGGAGGCTCTTCGCGCTGCGCTCGCCGAGCACCCACTTGATCGCGTCGACGACATTCGACTTGCCGCACCCGTTCGGACCGACGATGCCCGTGATGGGCTCGTCGAACCGGAACTCGGTCGGATCCGCGAAGCTCTTGAAACCACTCAGGATCAGCTTGGCAAGCCGCATCGATTCTCGACCTCCGTGTCGCGCGGCCCGTCGAGAGGCCGGTGGGCCAATCGCATCGGAACCTTGCACGCCGCGCGGGATTCCGCACGGAAACAACATTTGCCGCCATCCCCTCCTGGGAATCGCGCGGCTCTCATCCAGACTCCCGAGCGACGGCCCGGGTCAGCGGGGCACAGTATCGCGCCCCGAGGTCGGAAGATCAACCGGCGGCGGAGCCGGGATGTTGGCGAGGTCGCTCGGCATGGCGCCGGGCGTGCCGGTCGACCCGAGCGTCGGCCCGGACTCGAGGGTTTCCTCGGTCGGCTCGAACTCGGGGCGCTCGATCAGCTCCTCTTCCTGCTGGCTGCGGAGGATCGCCGCGAGCACGCGGTCCTGCTCGGCCTTGAAGTCGCACTTGATGTAGCCGCTGCGCCACAGGAGGTGGACCGCGCCGATCGTCTCGCCGTACGAGAGGCCGAGGCCCGGCAGGGGCTTCTCGACCGAGGTCGTGTGGCCGAGGAACGGGATGAACTCCGCAAGGCGGGGGTTCGCGAGCTGGATCTCGGGCTTGACCTCCGGCCGCTGACGGAAGAAGACCTGCAGCTGGTCGTCGCCCGAGTCGGCCTTCAGCATCAGCCGGTTGCTCCAGGCCGAAACGGTGAGCGGGCGATCGACCGACAGGTCCTCGCCGAACACGGCGATCGTCGGACGCCCGCTCTGGGCGACATAGACCATGCCCTTCTGGCTCGGAACGATCGCGACATCGAACTTCTCGTCGATGGTCATGCGGGTGATGATCGGATCCTTGCGCTTGAAGAGCGCCTCGTAGGCGGCGAGGCGGACATCGACATCCGCGTCGTCGAGCAGCGGTCGCAGGCCGAGGTCGACATCGGGGTTGAAGCCCATGTCGCCGAGCAGCGCGATGGCGCGGACGCGATTGTCGGTCGAGCCGCTCTTCGACATGTCGAGGAGCGGTCGGACCGCGAGCGGGTCGTCGAGGGCCGCGCCCGCGCGCAGGGCCGCCATCCGCGGCTCTTCCTCGGGGTACTCGTAGAGGTCCTGGATGACCGGGAGCGCCCGCTTGCCGAGCGCGCGGAAGCGCCACATCGCGGCCTCGGACGAGCCCGGGTTCGCGATCAGCGCCTTGCGGATGGCGATCGCGGTCGTCTCGGTCGCCGTGATGTCGAGCGGCACATGGCGCACGAGCTGGATGAAGTCCTCGGTCTTGCCGTCGAAGGACGGAGGCACCGAGAGCTCGACGGAGTCCGAGTTCTCGCCGCGCGCGGTCTCGTTCTTCTGACGCGGTTCGCGCGGGAAGGTCGAGTTGATGGCCGACTGGATCGTGCGCGCGCGCGTGTGGCTCGAGGTCGCGAGCTTCAGCTTCAGCGGCATGTCGTCCTTCGCCGTGCCGCCGTCGAGGATTCGGCCGACGAGGCGGTTGACGGCGTCCCTGCGCGTGGCGCCGGGCTCGACGAAGGGGTTGATGAAGATGTTTCCCTTGCCCTCGGCGATGATCTTCGCCTGACGGGATCCGACCATCAGCGGACCAGGCCGGAGATCCGTGGTGTAGAGCTTGCCGCCCTCGAGGCTGGTGACATCGGTGCCCGGGAGCGCGCTCACGCGCAGATCGAACTTGGTGCCCTTGGTCGCGCCGGGCGGAATCACGCCCTCGACCACGACGACCGCAGTGTCGGTGCTGTCGAGCAGACGCTCGGGAGTCCAGCCTTCGGGGCTTGTGGTCGGGTTTCCGATCCCGCGGCGCGCGAGTTCCTGGATCATCATCGCGCGCACTTCGGCGGGCATCAGCCGGCCGCCCGTCTCCTTCAGGCCGACGACGAGGCCGTACCCGCGGACCACCACCGGATTGAGGCCGGCGACGGCGGTCTCGCTCGCGACCGTTCCGCGCATCATCGGATCGACATCGAGCACGAAGTTGGTCGGGTTGACGCGGTCCTGCTTGGGGCGCTCGGGAACCTTCTCGACGATCTCGCCGCAGCCGGCGAGCCCGAGGCCGACCAGAAGGCCGCACGCCAGCGCGAGGGTTGCGGCGAGGTTCGACGCGAGGTTGAACGCGGGAGCTCTGAGGAGGTTGCGGAGCATGGGAGGTGGTCGAGCGGGCGAGTGAGCGCTGCAGGACTCGAACCTGCGACACCCGCCGTGTAATGGCGGTGCTCTACCGGCTGAGCTAAGCGCCCGAGAGCGGGGAGGATACCACGCGACCCCGCCGCGGCAGGCGAATTCGGGCGCTTTCCGCGACCGTCGCGCCGCAAATCGCGGCCGTGCTGGGGATTCGTGGCCGATCCATGACCTATCCATGACCGCCTCATGGCCGATCGCCGCGATGATCGGGCGTCGGGCAAGCTCGGCCGCGACCGCCGTACACTCGCCCGCGATGTCGACCGACGACCAACCGATCGAGTTCGAGGAGTTCCCGGAGCGGCCGCTTGCAGAGGCCGAGAGGGCGCTCGAGCGCCTCCTGGCGAGCGGCGAGGTGGTTGGGGAAGCCGCCGCGGCGGAGCATCTCCGGGCCGCGCGCGTTCCCGCGTCGGCTGGCCCTGCGTTTCTGTCGCTGGCGCGGCGGTTCCGATCGGTGCGGCTGTCGTTCGCCGATGTGCGCATCGACCTGCATGCGGGTGGCCCCGTCGCCGACGCGCTCGGAGGGTGGCGTCTGGCGACCGATCCGCCCGAGATCGACCTGCGCCTCGCGGCGCCAACCGGCGCGACGCAAGCCGACGACACCGTCTACGACGCGACCTGGTCGCCGCACGGGTCGGGCGCGGTGGTGCGGCATTCGACCATCGTGCACTTCCTGGTCCGCGCCGCCGCGGGCGACGGGGCCTGAGCCGTCACGCGCTCGCGATGCAGCGGTAGGCGATGAGCGCCGACGCGCGCGCGTCGCTGAGCGCATCATGGTGCTTGAGCGCGATGCGGAGATGGGATGCGACCACCGCGAGGTTGTGCCGCTCGAGCTGCGGATAGGTGCGCCGCGACATCGCGACCGTGCAGGCGAGGCGGAAGGGGAGCGGCCTTGCGATCGCGCGTTCGATCTGCATGCGGTCGAACTGCGCGTTGTGCGCGACGAAGAGCGGCGCGACTTCGGGCACGGCGTCGGCGAAGAGCGCCTCGCCTCGGGTGAGCTCGAGCGCCCCCGCGATGAAGTGCTCGACCTCGGGCCAGGCGTGTCCGAGGCGCGGCGCGCCCGCGACCTGCTCGGGGCGAATGCCGTGGATCGCGATGAAGCGCGGATCAAAACGGGTCCCGGGATCGAGATACCAGTGGCGCTCGCGCACGACTTCGCCGCGATGCACCACGCTCACGCCGATCGAGCAGACGGCGCCGTGACTGGGGCACGCCGTCTCGACATCGATCCCCACGATCGGCGTCGCCCGGCCCGCGGCGGGTTGCGGAACCCGTGGCGCGCGCGGCATTCAGCGGGCTCCTTCGGCCGCAGGCTGCGCGGGAGCCGCCGCATCGCCGCGCAGCAGCTTCTCGATGTCGAGCGACGGATGCGCCCCGACCACCGCATGCTCGACCGTGCGGTTCGCCCCGATGATGACGAGCGTGGGAAGCGCGGCCGCCTGGTCGAGCGGGGGCGGCAGCGACTCGGCGCCGCCGATGAAGAGGAACCGCTCGGCAGACGCCGTTCCGTGCATCCGCGCGAAGGTCCGCACTTCCTCCGCCGATGCCTGCCGATCGAGGATCACGACGGGCACCTCCGGATAGCGGTCCGCGGCCTCCGAGAGACTTCGGATCGCGGTCGCGCACGGCTCCCATCCCACGCCGATCACGAGGATCGCGTGGCGCGGCGCGCCTTCGACCGGTCGCGACAAGTCGATCTCGCGCGGCGCGCCGTCGACGAGCGATGCCATCATCGCCACGCGCACCTCACGGCCGCGCCAGCCCTCCGCCGCGCGCATGGCGTCGCGTCCGAGGAGCACGCTCGAGAGGATCGATCCCCACACGAGGGCAAGCGTGATGCTCAAGACGATCCCGAGGAACCCGGTGGCGATCGCAAGCACGGTGCCGGCGGTCCGCGTGCCGCGGCGGTAGAGGTCGATGCCGGAACGCAGGCCGAGCGGGCCGAAGAAGAGACCGAGCAGGATCGGACTCAGAAGGACCGACAGGATGCCAAGCACCATCGGTGCAGCTGCTGAACGCCGTGCCATCCACGCTGCGTCGGCGGGGTGCAGGGCCTCGCCCGCAAGCGCATCGGGCGTGTTCGACGCGGGCTCGTCGTGTGCGGTCGGATCCTGGGGCGCTGGCATGGGTGGAATGTAGCGGGCGCGCGCCGAGGATCCGGCGCGGCGCGCTACTGCGGGCTCGGGTCCGTGGCGTCGCGCTTGGGCTGCCCGCCGTGGGTGCCGTTCGGATGGAGGTGGTGCTCGAGGACCTCCTGCTCCTTTCGGGCGAGCCGGCGCAGCCGCGCCCGCATGCCGGTTGGAAGCCGCCGCTCGAGACCGTTGAGGCGCGCACGCACCCACGCGCTCGCCGCGGCAAGCATCAGCATGCCGATGATGACCAGCGGGAAGCCCGGAACGACGGGAAGCACGACGAGCGCAAGTCCGACCAGAATGAGCAGGATGCCGCCCACGATGAGGAAGGCGCGCATGACGCCGCCGCGGTGCCGGGCCGGCTCGCGGAAAAACGCGCCGGCCAGCAGTCGGGCGCGGTGGCGTTTCTCGGGTGGGACGCGTTCTCGGGACATGGCCTGTCGAGGAGGGTAGGTCGTTCGCGCCGATTGCTCCACCATTGAGGGCACGAATGGTCCGCAAACCGCGTTGGCGCGGCCTTTCCGAAGCCGATCCGACGAGCCATTGCATCAGATCGACTCCGCGTGGGTTACAGTCGTCTGGCTTCCCTTTCCTCGGAGTCTTCTCTTGTCCCACGCTCGCCTCGCCGTCTTCCTCGCGCTCGCTTCGCCATTGACCATCGCCCTCGAGGTCGACGCCGCGGTTCGGTATGTCCGAGCCGATCTGACGACCGGCGCGAACAACGGGACCAGTTGGGCGGACGCCTACCGAGGCGTCGGCGGCCTGGCCGCCGCGCTCACGGCAAGCGTGTCCGGCGACCAGATCTGGGTCGCCGCGGGAACCTACAAGCCGACGACCGGGCTCGATCGCGGCGTGGCGCTCACCCTGAAGAACGGGGTGGCGCTCTACGGCGGCTTCAACGGAACCGAGCTGAAGCTCGCCCAGCGCGACTACGCGGCGAACCCGACGATCGTCACCGGCGATCTCGCCGGCAACGACAGCGGCACCGCGAATCTCGGAGACAACAGCTACCGCATCTTCGTCGGGACCGCCGTCAACTCGACCGCCATCCTCGACGGCTTCACCATCCGCAGCGCGAACGCGAACGGGTCGAGCGCCTCGAACTGGGACCGCGGCGGCGGCATCATCATCCTCAGCGGCGGCAATCCGACCGTACGCAACTGCAACTTCCTGTCGAACCGCTGCACCTTCGGCGGCGCGGCCGCCTATGTCTTCTCGGCGAGCGCGACCTTCAGCAACTGCCGCTTCGAGAGCAATGTCGGCGGTTCCTTCGGCGGCGCGTTCGACATGAACAATGTCGTCGGCAACTTCGACCGCTGCATCTTCATCGGCAACAGCGCGGCCCGCGCCGGTGCCTGCGAGAGCTACGGCGGCTCGCAGACGAAGTACACCAACTGCATCTTCCGCAACAACACGGCCACGGGATCGGGTGGCGGCGGCGCGCTGTGGATCGGCGTGAACAGCGCGGTCACCGTCCGCAACTCGACCTTCGTCGGGAACAGCGCCACGAGCCTCGCGGGCTGCATCATCAACACGGGCGGCGCCTCGACGATCGGCAACTCGATCCTGTGGGCGAACACGGGTCCGGGTGGAACCACCGTCGCCAACCAGCTGACGAACTCCGGTGGCTCGACCTCGGTGACCTACTCGATCGTGCAGGGCGGGTTCACGGGAACCGGCAACCTCAATGTGAATCCGCTCTTCGTGAACCAGAGCGGTTTCGACTTCCGGCTCCAGCCCGGGTCGCCTGCGATCGACAGCGGATCGAACGCGCTCGTCCCCGCGGGCACGAGCGTCGACTTCGACGGCCTTCCTCGGTACATCGATGACCCTGCGGTGGCCGATTCGGGTGCTGGAACCGCACCGATCGTCGACCGCGGCGCGTTCGAGCGCCAGGCGCCGCCGCCGCCGGCGTGCCCGGCCGACCTGAACGCCTCCGGATCCGTCGACGCATCCGACCTTGCCGTCCTCCTGAACAACTGGGCCGGCTCGGGCATCGGCGACCTCGACGGCAGCGGCACGGTGGACGCGGCAGACCTCGCGGCGCTCCTCAACGCCTGGGGCGCCTGCCCCTGAGCGGTCGGCGCCGCGGAGGCCGACCGAGAACGCAATCGGCTCGTTTCCGCCGCGTTCGCGGCCCTGTACGGCCGTTTGGTTTTCGCTATACTCTTCGACCCGTGTGCGACCGTAGCTCAACTGGATAGAGCACGAGCCTACGAAGCTCGGGGTTGCAGGTTCGACTCCTGCCGGTCGCGCTTCCACCGCCCTGCCTCGCAGGGCGGTGTCGTTTTTAGGTCGACGCTCGAGAGCGAAGCACGAGACCGTCGCTCGAGAGCGACGGTTCAGACCGACCGTTCAGCCCGACGGTTCAGACCGGGGCTTCCGACCGACGCCTCAGATCGACAACTGGGCAACGCGAATGAAAAACCCGCACGCGCCGAGACGCGTGCGGGCGAAAGTCGAAGCGTGGTGCGCGATCAGCCGCCGCTCTTCGCGTCTGCGAGCGCCTCTGGCGCCGCTGCCGGCGTTCCATCGTCGATGGCGGCCGCAGTCTTGCCGGCGCCACCCGTCGAACTGGCGGCGGCCTCGACGATGTACTGAAGCCCGACGGGCATCACAAGGACGCCGACGCCGCAGATCACGGCCGCAAAGCGCGGCCAGGCGCTCGGCACCAGCTGGACCGAGTCGGTGCGGGCGTTGGGCTGGCCGAGCATCGGAACCGCGACGAGCTGGAGGTAGTAGAACGCGCCGATGGCGCTGTTCACGGCGGCGATGATCACCAGCTGGGTCTGACCGACCTCGAAGGCGGCCGAGAAGATGGCCAGCTTTCCGAAGAAGCCGATGAGCGGCGGCATGCCGATCAGGCTGATCGCGGAGATCGCAAGCATCCAGGCGAGCACGGGGTGGCGCGTGCGGAGGCCCGAGAGATCCTCGAGCGTCTCGACTTCCTCGCCGTTGCGCTCGAGCGAGGCAAGCACGGCGAAGATTGCGGTGTTCATCACGCCGTAGCCGACGAGGTAGAAGAGCACCGCGTCGAAGCCGGCTTCCGGACCGGCGATGATGCCGACGAGCAGATAGCCCGACTGCGCGATCGAGCTGTAGGCCAGCATGCGCTTGACATTGCGCTGCAGGAGCGCGCCGATGTTGCCAAGCGTCATCGTGAGGACGGCGACCATCCAGAGAACGGCGCTCAGCGGAAGCGGGAGCCCGGCGAGCGCGATCACCTGCTCGCCGTCGCGGACGGTGTGGCCCGACCAGCCGAAGAGCGTGAAGAGCACCATGAGGGCCAGCACGCCTGCGACCTTCGGGATGAAGCCGAGGAACGCGGTGGTTCCGGAGCCGGCGCCCTCGTACACATCGGGCGCGTAGAAGTGCATCGGCACCGCCGCGAGCTTGAACGCGATGCCGAGGAACGCGAACACGCCGCCCACGATCGCAAGCGTCGAGATTCCGCCCGACGCGGCCTGCGCGGCGATGGCGTCGCGCATGGCGACGAGTTCGAGCGTCCCGGTCGCGCCGTACAGCATCGCGAAGCCGTAGAGGAAGGTCGCCGCCGAAAGCGCGCCGAGGAAGAAGTACTTCACCGCCGCTTCCTGGGCTCGGCGCGTGCCGCGGCTGACCGCAACCATGACATAGGTCGGCAGGCTCGCGAGTTCGAGCGCGAGGAAGAGCCAGATCAGGTCGCTTGCGTTCGCGATCAGCATCGTGCCGGCGACCGCGAGCAGGAAGAACGCGAAGAACTCGCCCCGCATCACGCGGATCGGATCGAACGCGGCGCGGCCCGAATCGAACGCCTCCTCGAGGCGCCGGTCGATCGAGGTGCCGGCGACCATCACGAGGAGGATCGCGATCGACGCGATGAGCGCCTTCGCGAAGCCCCCGAGCATCGGCAGGAGCAGCCCGCTCTGGGCGACGGCGTCGGAGCGGTACACGAACGCTGTGACGACGAGCGAGCCCGCCAGGAAGAGCGCCGTGACGAAGGGGACCGAGCGGCGCACGCTTGGAGTGCGCGAGAGACCGAGCACGGCGACGACGACCGAGCCGACGAAGAGCAGGATCTCAGGCGCGATCAGCGTGAGCTTCGCGGCCATGGGCGCTGCGGCGAGGGTGAGAGGCATGGATTCCATCGTGTTCAGGCTGCGTCTGTGGGTCCGCTGCGGTCAGCGGGACGCGCTCTCCGAGGTTTCGGGATTGATCGTGTCGGTGCTGCCGTCGAGTGCGGTGCGCGCCGTTGCGGAAGGAGCGGCGCCCGCGGACGGAAGGAGCGTGCCGTTGCGGGCGTACTCCTCGACGAGCTTCGGGTACTGAGCGAGCACCTTGTCGGCGCTCGGGCTGATCGCCTCGAGCATCGGCTTCGGATAGAAGCCGATGGCGAGGCACACCACCGCGAGCGGGACGAGAATGCCGATCTCGCGCGCATTCAGGTCGGCCGGCAGCGTGCCCTCGCCGTGACCATGGCCGTGGCCGTGGGAGTGGTCGTGCGGCTCGCGGAGCGGGCCCCAGACGAGCTTGCCGACCATGATCAGGAGGTACATCGCGGCGAGGATCAGGCCAAGGCCCGCGACGACCGCCCACCACGGGCCGAGGAGTCCGGGGTAGCCGCTGGCGGCGCCGGGTTCGGCCGTGAAGCAGCCCATCAGGCAGAGGAACTCGCCGATGAAGCCGTTGAGTCCGGGCAGGCCGAGGCTCGCGAGCGTGAAGAACACCATGAAGAAGCTCCACACGGGCATCTTCTTGAAGAGGCCGCCGAGCTGGTCCATGTCCTTCGTGTGGTAGCGCTCGTAGATCATGCCGATGCAGAGGAAGAGCGCGCCGGTCGAGAGGCCGTGGTTGATCATGTACATGACCGACCCGGTGGTTCCCAGCGAGTTCAGCGAGAAGAGCCCCAGCATGCAGAAGCCGAGGTGGCTCACCGAGCTGTACGCGATCAGCTTCTTCGCGTCATGCTGCACCCAGCAGATGAGCGCCGTGTTCACGATGCCGATGATGCAGAGGACCGCGATGAACTGATCGAGTTCCACGCCGCCGACGGGCGCGGATGGAAGCGCGATGCGATACACGCCGTAGGTGCCGAGCTTGAGAAGCGTTCCCGCGAGGATGACCGAGCCTGCGGTCGGCGCCTGGTCGTGCGCGAGCGGGAGCCAGGTGTGCACGGGGAAGAACGGCACCTTCACCGCGAAGCCGGCCATCAGCAGGATGAACACCCAGTACTGCTGGGTCGCCGACATCTCCTGCGAGCAGTGGTTCGCGAGCACCTGGAGGTCGAACGACCAGGCTCCGGTGGCGAGCGCCTGCTGCGCGGCGATGTAGATCACGCCTGCGAGCGTGAGCATCGAGCCGAAGAAGGTGTAGAGGAAGAACTTGACGCTCGCGGCGCGGCGCTCGGCACCGCCGTAGATCGCGATGAGGAAGTACATCGGGACGAGGGTGAACTCGTACGCGGTGTAGAAGACGATCGCGTCGCGCGCGAGGAACACGCCGAGCATGGCGGCCTCGAGCACCATGAACCACGCGTAGTACTCCTTCACGCGCTCCTTCACTGCCGTGAACGATCCGATCATCGCGATCGGCATCAGGAAGGTCGTCAGGAGGACGAGCATCAGTCCGACGCTGTCCGTGCCGAGCGAGAGCGTGATGCCGAGCGACGGCATGATCGAGAGGCCCGCGTCGGTCGGCGCGACATTGCCGTCGGTCCAGTGCGGGAAGATCCACGCGGCCGCGAGCGAGATCGCGAAGATGCCGAGCGAGCCGAAGGTCGCGATCCACTTCGCCAGGCGCGACGGAGCGAGTGCGATCGCCGCGGCGGCTGCCAGCGGACCAAGGATGAGGAGCAGTGTGAGGGTCGAGAGCATCAGGCGTTCCGTAGCCAGGAGAAGATCGGTTGAGCGTTACCCGCCGCGAAGCCAGACGATGAAGATCCACGCGGCGATGAGCGCGATCGCGCCGGCCATCGTGGCGGCATAGCCCTGCAGCGCGCCGTTGTAGAGCGGCTGGAAGACCTTGCCGAGGAGGACGGGCACGCGCGCGCCGCCGTTGACGAGGAAGCCGTCGATGATGTGCTTGTCGACGAAGTGGAAGATGTGGCCGAGGATCCACGCGGGGCGTCGGAACAGGATGTCGTAGGCCTCGTCGACCTTCCACTTGTTCTCCATCGCGAGCGGGAGCAATCGGGTGAGCCCGTTCGAGAGGAGCGACTGGCGCAGCCTGTCGGCGGCGGCGCGGTTGAGGAGGTGGAAGTAGAGCGCGACGAGGATGCCGAGGATGCCGACGACGCTTGCAACGACGCTTGTCGCCTTGTGGACATCCGCGATGCCGGTGAAGCTGAGCGCGTGCTCGCCACCCTCGCCGTGATGGCCGGCGGCGCCCGCGACCGCAGAGGAGTTCTGCACCATCGTCTGAACCCAGTTCGAGCCGTGGTCGCCGCCCTTCATCTGGAGGTAGCTCGGCACCGCGGCCAGGATCGCGCCGACGCAGATCAGGAGCAGCACGCCGTTGATCGCGAGGCGCGGACCGTGCGGGTGCCACTCGCCATGATCGTGACCATGTCCATGTCCATGACCATGTCCATGACCATGTCCGTGTCCGTGCTCATGTCCATGCGCGTCCTTCGCGTGCGCGTCATGACCGTGCCCGTGCCCGTGCCCGTGGTCGTCGCCACCGTGGCCGTGGATCTCGTCGCCCGGCTCGATCTTCGTCGGGCCGCCGCACACGCGGAACCACACGCGGAAGGTGTAGTAGGCGGTGAGGAACGCGGTGAAGAGCGCGATCCATCCGAGCGCCGCCGCGCCGGGGGTGTGGCTCGCGAACGCCTCCGCGATGATCGAGTCCTTCGAGAAGAAGCCCGCGGTGAACGGGAAGCCCGCAAGGCAGAGGCAGCCGAACAGGAAGGTCCAGCTGATGATGCCGAAGCCCTTCTGGTTGCGCAGGCCCGACATCTTGCGGAGGTCGAGCTGCCCGGCGAGGCCGTGCATGATCGCGCCGCAGCAGAGGAAGAGCAGCGCCTTGAAGAAGGCGTGCGTGAAGACATGGTAGACCGCGCCGTAGGTGGTTCCGACGCCGAGGCCGAGGAACATGTAGCCGAGCTGCGAGACGGTCGAGTAGGCCATCACGCGCTTGATGTCGTACTGCGCCATGCCGATCGTCGCGGCGAGGAGCGCCGTTCCGCAGCCGATCCACGCGACCGTCGGAAGCGCGAGCGGGTGCAGCGCGAAGAACGGATACATGCGCGCGATGAGGTAGATGCCCGCGGTGACCATGGTCGCCGCGTGGATGAGCGCCGACACGGGGGTCGGACCTTCCATCGCGTCCGGAAGCCACACATACAGCGGGAACTGCGCGCTCTTGCCGAACGCGCCGAGCATGAGGCAGTAGGGAATCGCGGCCTTGGTCCAGTCGCTTGCGCCGCCCGTCGTCGCGGGGTCGGCGGCGAGCGCCTTGAACAGCGCGTCGTACGAGACCGAGTCGTAGTTCACCCAGATCAGGAAGATGCCGAGCGCGAGGCCCAGGTCGCCGATCCGGTTCATGATGAACGCCTTCTTCGCGGCGGCGACGGCGCTCGGCTTCGAGTAGTAGTAGCCGATGAGCAGGTAGCTGGCGAGACCGACGCCTTCCCATCCGAGGTAGAGCAGGATGAGGTTGCCGCCCATGACGAGCGCGCCCATCGCGAAGAGGAAGATGCTCACCGAGCCGAAGAAGCGCGAGTAGCCCTTGCCGACATCGGCCTCCATGTACTCGGTCGCGTAGATCGCGATCAGCGAGCCGAGGCCCGTGACGAAGAGCATCCACAGGAGCGTCAGCGAATCGACATACAGTTCGAACGGCGCGACGAACGAGCGCCACGCGTTCGAGCCGCCGTCGAGCCAGGAGAACGACACCCAGTCGAAGAGGTGGATGGTGCGCGCCGCGTCATCCGGCATCGCGCGGAAGAGGACGAAGGTCGTCGCGAACGCCGCGAGGAGCGAGATGACGGTGATGATGCCCGGCAGCTTGCCCTTGATGCGCAGCGCGGCGCACAGGCCGCAGAGAAGCGCGGACACCGCGGGGAAGAGCAGGATCAGACCGGCCCACGAGAACTCAGGCGCAGGGACTGCGGCCGGAATCTGCGAGGGCTCTGCCACGCCGAGCAGGGCGGGGAAGCCTGAGGAGATCATGGTGCTGGCGAGTTCCGTCATGTCGATCACTCGGTAGTCTGAGGCCCTGTCGGGCGCTGTCCGGGGACCTGCCTGTGTCCCGCTCCGGCTCGGAGTCTCAGCCGTTCACGCGTCCTGCGTTCAGGCTTCCTTCAGTTCGGACCACGCCTCGGAGTCGAGAGTTTCGCGGCGGCGGTAGAGAAGAACGATGAGGCCCAGTGCGAGGGCCGCCTCTGCCGCGGCCACCGTCAGGATGAAGATCACGAAGACCTGGCCCGACACATCGTGGTGCACCTTTCCGAAGGCGATCATCGCGAGCGCGGCCGCCTGGAACATGAGTTCGGTGCAGAGGAACATGATGATCATGTTCCGCCGGCTGAGGAAGCCGACGAGGCCGCAGCCGAAGAGCAGCGCGCTCATGAGGAGCGCCATGTTCACCGTCTGGGCGTCGGCATTGGCGAGAAGCGTTGGGGCGATGGTGTTCATCGGAGACCTCCCGATCCGCCCGACTCGCCTTCGACGGTGAGTCGGCGCATGCCGGCGAGCTCGCGCCGTTCGTCTTCGCCGAGCTCGATCTGCTTGCGGGCGAGCACGACGGCGCCGAAGAGCGCCATCAGCAGGACCACGCCCGCGATCTCAAGGCCGGCCGGATACTTCGAGACGAGATCGACGCCGATCTGTCGGCTGTTGTCGGGCAGGAACTCGGGCGTGAGGACGACCGAGCGCGTCGCGCCGTCCTCGAGCTTCACATCGACGGCGATCTCGTCGCCGGTCAGTCGGAGCGCGGAGCCCTTCGCGTCGCGGATCACTTCGGCGATCTTGGGCGCGGTTGCGGGCGCGCCTTCGGTGGCGCTCTTCTTCCACTCGGCTGCGAGCGCCTGCTGCGAGGTCTCGAGCATGAGCTTCGGCATGCTGTCGAGGCGCTTCCACGCCGCGAGCGCGCCGTCGTACTGGGTCCGCTCCGCGGCGTCGTCGCGGAACGACTGCGCCGACTTCGAGAAGTACGACTCGGAGAGCGTCGCGAGCAGCACGAAGCCGATGAGCACCGCGCTGCCCGCCTCGCGCGGAACGCGGTCGTACCAGGCGCCGCCTTCGCTCTCGACGGGCGACTGCTGCGCGAGCATCAGCACGAACATGTAGGTGATGAGGATCGCGCCGGCGTAGACGATGATGAGCGCGAACGCCATGAATTCCGCACCAAGCAGCAGGAACATCGCGGCCGTGGCGATCACGACGAGGATGAAGTAGAGCGCGGCGAACACGGGGCGCGGATGGGTCACCATCCGCACGGCGCCGGCGAGCGCGATGAATCCGAACACGACGGGGAAGATCGTCGCGAGCGCGGTGTCCTCGCCGCCCGCACGCTTCAGCACCTCGACGACGAGAATCGCGAAGCCCGCGAGGCCGCCGACGGTGGCTGCGATCCGCACTCCGACGGGCCCGGGCCGCATCAGAAGCACGAGCGCGATCGAGGTGATCGCGCAGGCGATGGTCAGGACGGGTGCGGTCCAGCCCGAGCGCTCTGTCTCCGCGAGGAGGTTCGGAGCGAGGGAGGAGAGGATCGCGAGGGGGGGATTGGCGAAATCCATGCCGCGTTCTCAAAGGTTCTCGGTCGCGGGAGTACATCACCACCGCGATCGGGACGGGAGAGCCTCCCCGTCCGAAGGGCGTCCGACGGTCGGACGCGAAGCGGGGAATGTATGGCTCAGGGGGGAATCCCGCAACCAAGCGCCAAGGTGGGGGGATGCGGGCGCGGGTACGATCCCCGCCCTATGCCGTCGCCGTTCCGGCGCGCCCTTCCAAACGCGATCACCTTGGCCCGGCTCGCCCTCGCCGTGGTGTTCTTCCTTCTGCTGCAGGCG
This sequence comes from bacterium, assembly GCA_046337925.1. Taxonomy (GTDB): domain Bacteria; phylum Planctomycetota; class Phycisphaerae; order Phycisphaerales; family SM1A02; genus QWPT01. The sequence goes on from JBKCZS010000280.1 coordinate 19,233, forward strand.
ATCGATCGGGCGGCCTCCGCCGAGGCGATCGAACTGCTCGGCGCGTGGGCGATGTCGGTGTTCATCGTGGCGGCCGTCAGCGACATCGTCGACGGCTATCTCGCCCGTCGCTGGCAGGTGGTCAGCGCGTTCGGCCGGGTCATGGACCCGCTCGTCGACAAGATCCTCGTCCTCGGCGGGTTCATCTACCTCGCGTCGCCGGTCTTTCAGCCGATTCCCGAGCACCAGATGCTTGGTTCGGGCATCGCCGCGTGGATGGTCGTCGTGCTGCTGCTGCGCGAACTCCTGGTCACGGGCCTGCGTTCGTACATCGAGTCGCGCGGAGTGGCCTTTCCTGCCGATTGGTCGGGCAAGCTGAAGATGTTCGTCCAGTCCTTCTGCGTCGGCTGCTGCGTGTTCGTGGGAACGCGGGTGGATCCGCCGGGCTGGATGCTCTTCCTGAGGGATGGCTCGACCTGGGCCACCGTGGTGCTGACCGTGCTGAGCTCGATCACCTACATCCATCGCGCGCTGCGCGTTCCGGCCGAGAAGGGAGCACCGTCATGAGCGCCCGCGGTGGTGGATTCGGCGACTGGATCGTGACGGGCATGGGTCTCGGGAAGCTGCGGCCCGCCCCGGGCACCTGGGGCTCGCTGCCGCCCGTGGTGCTTGCGTTGGTGCTGGCGTTGGCGGAGACGAACCCGCGCCACATCGACATGGCGCTCGCGATGCTCGGCCTCGTGTTCGGCATCGGTTGCCTCGTCTGGGGGCAGAGCGCCGAGTCGCGGTACGGGAAGAAGGACCCCGGCGCCGTCGTGGCCGACGAGGTCGCGGGCCAGTCGCTCGCGCTGATGTGGCTGCCGTGGAGCACGAACGGCTGGCGCGTCGTCGCGACCTGCGCCATCGCGTTCTTCATGTTCCGCATCTTCGACATCCTGAAGCCCCCGCCCGCGCGCGGCTGGCAGCGTCTCGAGGGTGGCCTCGGCATCCTGATCGACGATCTCGTCGCGGGTCTCTACGCGCTCGTCGCGACCCAGATCATCGTGCGGAACCTCTGGTGACGCGATGCGCGAGTTCGAAGTCCTCGGCCGCATCTTCGCGCTCAACCCGCAGCTGCCCGCGACGGTGCTGATTCCGCCGGGCGACGACATGGCGCTCGTCTCGCTCGCCGGCTGCGACCGAGTGCTCGTGGCGGCGGACAGCGCCATCGAGGGCCGCCACGCGCCCGCCGGCTGCGATCCGTACCTCATCGGCCGCAAGGCGATGCTGCGCAACCTGAGCGATGTCGCCGCGATGGGCGCCGCGCGGCCTGTCGCGACGGTCGCGTGCGCGGTGCTGCCGCGCGGCCTCGACGAGGCGCGCGTATGGCGGCTCGCCGAGGGGCTCCGCGAGACGGCGCTTGCGTGGGGCGCGCCGCTCGTGGGCGGCGACATCGCCACCATGCCCGCCGCGGTCGAACATGCGCCGATCATCGCAAGCGTGACGATCCTCGCGGTGCCGCTCGCGCCCGATGCGCGCATCGCGACCCGCGCGGACGCGCGCGTCGGAGACGGCGTCTATGTCACCGGCTCGATCGGTGGCGCGTGGGACGCAGCAACGGGTCTTGGAAGGCACCTCGACTTCACGCCGCGCATCGCCGCAGCGCACGCGCTCGCAACGGCCCTCGGCGAGAGGCTCGGCGCGATGATCGATGTGAGCGACGGGCTCGGCCGCGATCTCGGACACATCGCGTCGCAGTCGAAGGTCGCGATCGAAGTCGATCTCGCGTGCGTCCCCGTCGCAGCCGGCATCGCGCCGCGCGACGCGATCGGGCAGGGCGAGGATTACGAACTCGCCTTCACCGCGCGCGGCGTCGTTCCTGCGGCCGTCGCGGGCGTGCCCGTGACGAGGATCGGAACCGTCGTCGCGGGTGAACCGAAGGTCATGGTCCGTGCGGACGGCGCGTGGTTCGACGCCTCGATGCATGGCTTCGAGCATGATGGAGGCGTTCGATGAACGATCCGCGCCCCATGCTTCCGCTGGCGTTCCACCTTCGCGACCGCGAGTCGACCGAGCAGTTCGGCGAAGTGCTCGGCGACCTCCTGCGTTCGACGAGCGCGCATCCCGGCGCGATCGCGCTCCTGCTCTCGGGCGAGCTCGGCGCCGGCAAGACCACCTTCGTCCGCGGGCTCGCGCGCGGCCTCGGCGCCGAGGCGGGCGCGGTCGCAAGCCCGACCTTCACGCTGCGGATGGACCACGCGGGCGAACGCGCGCTCATCCATGTCGATGCGTGGCGGATGCGAGATGGCGATGCGGAATCGATCGGCCTCGACGAGGCGCTCGCGTCCGCTGCGGTCGTGGCGATCGAGTGGCCCGAGCGCATCGTCGACGCGCTGCCGCGGCGGAACCTGCGCGTGCGCCTCGAGCACGCCGATCCGCTCGAAGAGGGCGCGGAGCCCGGACGCGTCGCGACGATCTCCGCGGCGGGCGTGTCGGAAGCGGAGGCGCGGCGACTTGCGGAGGGGCTCGTGCTCCTCGTCCGCGCGCCGCGCGTCGCCGCGCCCGTGTGTCCATCGTGCGGACGGGAACTGGCGGGGGAGAGGCAGGGGAGCGGCGCGTTCGCCCCCTTCTGTTCCGAGCGCTGCCGCAAGGCCGATCTCGGCGACTGGCTCACGATGCGGCATCGCATCGCAGGGCCCGACACCCCTGAAGTCGACGACGCGTGAGTCCGCGCGTCACGGCGCGATCGCGAAGATCTGGAACCGATGCCCGACCGGCTTCCAGCCGAGTTCGGCGCAGATGCGGTTGCGCAGTTCGTCGAGCTCGCGGCTGCGGAACTCGACGCGCTTGCCCGACTTCATGCAGACCATCACATCCCGCGGTTCGCGGCCGTACAGCAGCTCGTAATGCGATTGCTTCGAGTCGAACAGCGACTGGGTGATGATGCCCGCGTCGAGCAGCAGCCTGATCGTCCGGTACACCGTGGCCTTCGACACATCGTGGCCGCGCGCCCGGAGGTCGAGCAGCAACTCCTCTGCTTCGAACGCGCCGTCGCGCGCGATGATCGCGTCGAGCACATCCGCGCGCTCCTGGGTGTACTTGAGGTCCCGGCTCTTCAAGAACCGCCGGAACACCGCGCACAGCGGCACGAACGCGGGAATGGCGGGGGTCTGGTCGACCTCGGGCCCCTTCTCCGGCAGGTGATCGGCGGCATCGTCGCCCGTGTGCGCGTGGGAGGCGGGGGGGTCGGATTCTCCGCGGTGGTCGATGGCCATGGGCTGCGTCCTGAACTGGGATCGTACGGGCGTTTCTCCCCTGTCCAAGGCGGATTTGCCGATACTTCGGCCCGTCGCCGGCCCATTCCAAGGAACCCCACCGCCATGCGCATGCGCCCAACCACCACACTCGCAGCTTTCGGCCTCGCCGCCGGATTCGCCTTCGCACTTCCCGCGCTCGAGACGATCGAGGCGCAGTCGGGAACCCCGCGCCCGAGCGGCGCGATGCCCGACTGGGTTGGGACGGCCAAGCCTGGCTCGGGCCCGGTCTTTCTCGTCCGAGGCAACGTCGGCGCGGGCGAGGACGCCAACGCCGGCTACGCGTGGCTTGCGGAACTCGAGGAGTTCCACTTCGCCTGGGGCGGCGCCGTCGCGGGCGCCCAGGATGTCGTGTTCATGATCGAGGCTCCCGATCACGGCAAGCTCGATGCGCTCCTTGCGTCGAGCCCGTGGTCGAGCGTGACCTTCACGGTCGAGCCGCTCGTCCGAACGAAGGACAGGCTCGCGCGGGGTCCAAAGGCCGCCCAGCCCATGCCTGCGGCCACGCCCGAACCGCCGACCAAGGAGATCCCGTCGATCGCGCCGGCGCGGCCGATCGCCGATCCGAACCATGGCGACGGCACGACGCATCCCGCGCCGTAAGTCGGGTCAACCTCCCTTCTAAGTCTCATAATATGTATTCTGTTAAGTGGGGTCGTCTTGTCCGACCAGCCTGATCTGCGTCCCGACCCCGCGCCCGCCGCACTCTCCAAGGCCACGCTCTGGCCGTTCGCGATCTCGATCGCGTTGCCCGGAGTCGTGCTGATCGCCGTGCTCGCGTTCACGCCGCTTGGCCGCTCGCTCGTTTCATCGATGGTCGATCTCTCCCGACCGCCACGCACCGTCGAGGACCGCATCGACGAGTTCGGTTCCCTCTGTCGCGATCGCTGGCGCAGCCGGTTCCAGCCGATCGGCGCCACCTACGCGCCGCGCAGCGTCATGCTCGTGGCCCTCAAGGAGGAACGGCGCCTCGAGGTCTATGTGCAGCTCCGGCCGCCCGGCGACACCACGCCCGCCGAGTGGGCGTTCGTCGCGTCGTTTCCGATCCGCGGCGCGAGCGGCACCGCCGGCCCCAAGCTCCGTGAAGGCGACCGCCAGGTTCCCGAAGGCATCTATCGCGTCGAGAGCCTCAATCCAAACAGCCGCTTCCATGCGGCGCTCCGCCTCGACTATCCCAACGAATTCGACCGCTCGATGGCGTCGCGCGACGGCCGGCTCGCGGCCGGCGATTCGCTCGGCGGCGACATCATGATCCACGGCGGCGACCAGTCGATCGGGTGCATCGCGATCGGAGACGATGCGATCGAGGAGATCTTCACGCTCGCGGCGGATACGGGTCTCGAATCGGTGCGCGTCGTCGTCGCGCCGTCGGACCTCCGCTCGCGACCCGCGCCTGCGCCGGGCACGCTCGATCCGACCGCGGCGGCATGGGCGCCCGAACTCTACCGAGCGATTGCGCGCGTGCTCGCGCCGCTTCCCGCGCCGAATACCGGCGCGCAAAAGTAAACGCAACCGATATGTGTGAATATTACGCGCTCAGCCGGCCGTCGACGCCGCCTGCAGCGCACCGAGCCGGTCGAGCCCGAACGCCTCGTGGGCGATGCCGAGCGCGCGCTGCGCGTCCTGCTTGGCGACGATGCACGAGATCTTGATCTCGCTCGTCGTGATGTTGTGGATCGCGATGCCTGCGGCGCCGAGCGCCGTGAACATCTTGCTCGCGACGCCGACATGGCTCTTCATGCCGGTGCCGACGACCGAGACCTTCGCAAGGCCGATCTCGATCGCGAGCTCGCCCGTTCCCACGCGGTCGAGCACCTGCGACGCCGCGATCTTCACATCGCTCAGGTCCGCGTGGTCGACCGTGAACGAGATCGACGCGATCTCGCCGAACTCGGTCTGCACGATGTCGTCGACGAGGATGCCCGCTTTCGCGACGGTCTCGAACAGCATGCCCTGCACGCCGGGATTGTTGGGGATGCGGCGCAGGCTGACGCGACCAAGGTCCGGCTTGAGCGCCGCACCGACGACCATCACATCTTCCATGTCAGGAGTCTCCCTGCAGATCAGCGTGCCCTCGTCGGGCCGCTGGCTGTGTCGCACATGAATAGGAACGCCGTAGCGCTCGCCGAAGAGAACGGCCCGCGGGTGCATCACCTGCGCGCCGAGGAGCGCGAGCTCGAGCATCTCCTCGTAGCTGATGCGCGCGAGCTTCGAGGCGTTGGCGACAAGCCGCGGATCCGCGGTGTAGACGCCGTCGACATCGGTGAAGATCTCGCAGACGCCGCCCGTCTCCGCGACCTTGAGCGCGCTCGCGAGGGCGACGGCGGTCGTGTCCGATCCGCCGCGGCCGAGCGTGGTGATCTCCCCCGCTCCCGAGATCCCCTGGAAGCCGCAGACGACGGGCACGCGGCCGAGGCCGAGTTCCTCGTCGAGCCGCTTGCGCGTCACGCCCGTCACGCGCGCGCGGCCGTACGCGCCGTCGGTCGAGATGCCCGCCTGGCCGCCCGTCAGGCTCGTCGCGGGCACGCCCGCCTGCTCGAGCGCCATCGCGACGAGCGCGACCGAGACCTGCTCGCCCGTCGCCATCAGCATGTCGAGTTCGCGTCGAGAAGGCGCCTTCGAGACGCGCGCCGCGAGATCGATGAGCTCATCGGTCGTGTGACCCATCGCGCTCACGACCACGACCACATCGTGGCCCTGGTCGCGCCGCTCCTTGATGCGTGCGGCACAGCGAGCGATCCGTGCGGGATCGCCGACCGAGGTGCCACCGAACTTCTGGACGAAGGTTGCCATGCGCGCGAAGGAATGTAGCGAAAGAACGCCGCGCCGTGGGACGCGTCGCGCTCGGTTGCGCCGGCCGGGATCGGCTCAGGCTTCCGACGCCGCCATGCGGTCGCGCTCGGCGCGCTCGGCGCGCTTGCGCGCGTTCTCGTCGAGGATCTTCTTCCGCATGCGGATCGAGGTCGGGGTGATCTCGACGAGCTCGTCGTTCTCGATGTACTCGAGCGCCGCCTCGAGCGAGTAGTCGCGGGCGCCACGGAGGACGACCGTCTGGTCCTTGCTCGTCTCGCGGAAGTTCGTGAGCGGCTTCAGGCGGGTGATGTTGATGACGAGGTCGTTGTCGCGGTTGTGCTCGCCGACGATCTGGCCGGCGTAGACCTGGTCGCCCGGTCGGACGCACATCACGCCGCGGTCGGCCAGTCCTTCGACGGCGTAGGCGGTGACGCGACCCGTCTCGAGCGACATCATGACGCCATTCTTCCGCTTCTGGTCCGCGCCACGGAGCGGCTTGTACCCCGAGAAGGTGTGGTACATCACGGCCTCGCCGCCCGAGGCGTTGAGGATGCGCGTCCGCAGGCCGATGAGGCCGCGCGCGGGGATCTCCGCCTCGACATGCATGCGGCCGGCGCGCTCTTCCATCTTGTGGATCTCGGCGCCACGCGACCCGAGGAGCTCGAGCGAGCCGCCGAGGCCGTCCGCGCCGACATCGAGCGAGAGCCGCTCGTAGGGCTCGCAGCGGACCCCGTCGATCTCGCGCTCGATGACCTCGGGCTTGCCGACGGTCAGCTCGAAGCCCTCGCGGCGCATGTTCTCGAGGAGCACGCCGAGGTGCAGGAGGCCGCGGCCCGAGACATGGAACTCGTCGGCGGTGTCGCCGGGCGAGACGCGGAGCGCGACATTGGTCTCGAGCTCGCGGTCGAGGCGTTCGGAGATCTGCCGGCTGGTGACGAACTTGCCTTCCTTGCCGCCGAACGGGCCGTCGTTGATGCGGAAGACCATGTGGAGCGTCGGCTCGTCGACCTTCACGCGCGCCATCGGCAGCGGGTTGTCGGCGTCGCAGATGGTGTCGCCGATGTCGATCTTGCCGAGGCCCTCGACCGCGCACAGATCGCCTGCTCGGATCTCGTCGGCTTCGCGGCGCGCGAGGCCCTCGAAGCGGTTCACCTTCAGGACGCGCGCCTTGCGGACGCTGCCGTCGGCGCAGCAGATCGAGACCTGCGAGCCGCCCTTGAGGACGCCGCTGTAGACGCGGCCGATGCCGATGCGTCCGACATAGTCGCTCCACGCGAGGTTCGTGACCAGCATCTGGAGCGGGCCGTTCTCGTCGGCGTTCGGCGGCGGAACGCGCTCGACGATCTCCTGGAAGAGTTCGTCGACGCCCTTGTCGCGGGTGTTGATGTCGCGCGCGGCCCAGCCGTTGCGGCCCGACGCGTAGATGATCGGGAAGTCGAGCGCGTGGTCGTCGGCGCCGAGGTCGACGAGCAGGTCGAACACCTCGTTCACGACGCCCTGGATGCGCGCCTCCGGCTTGTCGCACTTGTTGATGACGACGATCGGCTTCAGGCCGAGCTCAAGCGCCTTCGAGAGCACGAACCGCGTCTGCGGCATCGGACCCTCGAGCGCATCGACGAGCAGCAGGCAGCCGTCGGCCATGCGGAGCACGCGCTCAACCTCGCCGCCGAAGTCGGCGTGACCCGGGGTGTCGAGGATGTTGACGCGGTAGACCTCGCCGCGGTGCTTGCCTTCGCGGATGGTGTAGGTCACCGCGCAGTTCTTCGCGAGGATCGTGATGCCGCGCTCGCGCTCGAGCGGGTTCGAGTCCATCACGCAGGCCTCGCCCGAGGCCCCGAGTTCGACGACGCCGGATTGGGACAGCATGGCGTCGACAAGCGTGGTCTTGCCATGGTCGACGTGGGCGATGATTGCGATGTTGCGGAGCTTCTGGTCGGCCATTGGATCGTGGTTCCCCGAAATGAGGAAAGATCACAAGTGTAGCACGACCCCCGCCGCCATTTCACGCTTCGGGCGCGTTGTTCGCGGAAACCCTGTTCTCAGAGCCCGTACAGCGGCCGAAGCTTGCCCTCGAGGTGGCGCATCAGCGGCTCGGCGGACAGCGGCTTCCCGGTCGCTCGGGTCACGAGTTCAGATGGCGTGAAGCGGCGTCCATGGGCGTGGATATTGGAATTGAGCCACGCCTTGAGCGGCCCGAACTCGCCGCGGGCGAAGCCCTCGACGAGCCCCGGCATCTCGGAGCAGGCCGCCTCGAAGAACTGCGATGCGTAGAGGTTGCCAAGCGTGTAGGTCGGGAAGTAGCCCATCGCGCCCATCGACCAGTGGATGTCCTGGAGGCATCCGCGGCGGTCATCGGGCACATCGAGGCCGAGGTAGTCCTTGTAGAGCCTGTTCCAGACGCTCGGGATGCCCGCCACCTCGAGGCTTCCGCCGATCACGGCGCGCTCGATCTCGAATCGCACCATGATGTGGAGGTTGTAGGTCGCCTCGTCGCTCTCGACGCGGATGAAGCCGGGCTCGACCACATTCGCCGCCGCGTAGAGCTGGTCGAGCGAGAAACGCGCGCTGCCGGCGCCGATGACGCGCGGCAATTCGCCGCGCAGCCACGACCAGAACGCGCGGCTGCGGCCGACCTGGTTTTCCCACATGCGGCTCTGGCTCTCGTGGATGCCGAGGGAGACCGACTCGCCGAGCGGCGTTCCGACGCGCGCGAACGGGAGTCCCTGCTCGTAGATGCCGTGACCGGCCTCGTGCATGGTCGAGCCGAGCGCATCGTTCACGCATCGCTCGTTGTAGCGCGTCGTCAGGCGCACATCGTTGCAGTGCGATCCGGAGCAGAACGGATGCGTCGAGCGGTCGAGGCGGCCGCGCTCGAAGTCGAAGCCGATCTTCTCCGCGACGAAGCGCGACAGCGACTCCTGCTGCGGGATCGGCACCTCGAAGTCGTTGAACTCGTTCGACGGCTTCGTCTTGGCGGACATCAGGTCCGCGACCAGCTTCTGCAGGCGAGGGCGAAGCGGGTCGAACACCGCCGCCACCGAGCGCGCGGTGCACCCCGGCTCGTAGAGGTCGGCAAGCGCATCCCAGCGGTCGCCGTCCTTCGCGAACCCGTAGCAGTCGGCCTGGCTGCGCAGCAGTCCGACGAGCTTCTCCAGCCACGGAGCGAAGCGGGCGAAGTCGTTCGCGGCGCGTGCCTGCGCCCACTCGTGCTTCGCGATGCTCGAGGTGCGGGCCATCTCCTCGACGAGCGACGAGGGAAGCTTGGTCGCCTTGCCGTAGTCGCGACGCGCCTCGCGGACGAGCGCCGCGGTCTGCGCGTCCGCCATCGCCTCGCGGTCGTCCTCGACCGCCGAGATCAGGTCGCCACGCTCGATCGAGCTCGCGCGCTCGTGGACGATGCGGGCAAGCAGCGCCTGCTGCCGCGCGCGCCATTCGATGCCGCCCTGCGGCATCATCGTCTCCTGGTCCCAGTCGAGGATCGCGTTCGAACTCGCGAGGAGCGAGGCCTCCTCGATGTGGCGGACGAGCGCGTCGACGGCGGAAGTGCTGATCGTGGTCATGGGCGTCTCCAGAGGCACGGAGTGTACGCGGCAAAAAGCACGGCGCGCCCCGAGAGGCGCGCCGTGGATCTGCAAACTTGCGTTTCTAGGCCTGAAAGTGCCCTTACTCGGCCTTCTTCTCGGCAGGCGCGGCGGCCGGCTTCGACTCGGGGCTGACTGGCTTCAGGATCTCGATGAGCTTCGACTTGTCGCCCGTCGTGCGGTTCATCGCGTGGTCGAGCGCGGTGAAGTTGCGGCTGTCCACCGCGGCCGGGTCGGCCTTCGCGGCGAGCAGCAGCGCGACCTTCTCCGCCGAACCGCTCTGCGCGGCGCAGTGGAGCGCGGTCTGCTTCAGGTTGTTGCGCGCGTTGATGTCCGCGCCCGCAGCGAGGAGGACCTTGAGGCTCTCCGGCTTGCCCGTGCGGGCGGCGCGCAGGAGCGGCGTGTCGCCCGTCTGGCGGTCGGCGGCATTCAGGTCGGCGCCCGCCTTGATCAGGATGTCGACCGTCTCGGGCTGGCCGATGCCGGCGGCCCAGATGAGGGCGGTCCAGCCGTTGTCGTCGACGGCCTTCACATCGGCCTTGTTCGCGATGAGCAGGCTCACGGTCTCAGGGCGACCGAAGCCGGCGGCCCAGAGAAGCGGCGTGGCGTTGACGGTGTCGCGGGCGTTCACATCGGCGCCGTTGTCGATCAGGAACTTCACGACCGCGGGAGTCGTCTCGACGGCGCCCCAGAGCGGGGTGCGTCCCTGACGGTCCTTGAGGTTCGGATCGGCCTTCGCGGCCATGAGCGCCGAGAGCGCCTCCTGGCTTCCGCCCTTGGCCGCCCAGTGGAGCGCGGTGCGTGCACCGGCGCGGTCCTGCTCGTTCACATTGGCGCCACCGTCGATCAGAGCCTTCATCTTCGAGAAGTCGCTGTTGCGGACGGCGGTGATGAGTTCCGTGGTGCCCGGGCCGGCCATGGGGCGCGGCGTCGGAGCGGTCGGCGCGTTCGGGGCATTCGCGGCCACGGCGCGGCGAACGAGCGTCGTGAGCTGCGGAGCCTTCGGGTGATCGGTCTTCACGACCACGCGCATCTGGCGTCCCGTCTCCTCCCACATGCCCCAATCGATGTCGAGGACATGCTTGGTCGCCGAGTCGGCGGGCATGTTCTTCACGATCGGCGGCGACATCTCGGTCACCTTGAAGGAGGTGCCGTCGGTCGACTCGAGCGTGAGCTGGGTCGGCTTCGCGCCGACGAGGTCCGCCGGCTGCTCGATGAGATCGGGCGACATGGTCACGAACGCCACGACATCGCCGCGGACGGTGAGCACCGCAGGCGGGTGGTTCTCGATGTTGAAGGTGACCTTCTTGTTGAGGTGGATGCCGGCCTTGTCGCCGGGGCGCATCGTGATCTCGACATCGCCGCTCGCGCCCGGCGCGATCGGATCCTTCGGCCAGACCGGAGTCGTGCAGCCGCAGCCCGGGATCGCCTTGGTGATGCGGATCGGCTGATCGGTGATGTTCTTGATCTTGATCGTGACCGACTTCGAGACGCCGGCGATCATCTCGCCGAGCTCTGCGATCGGCGGATCGAACTCGACCGCCGACGGACCGTCCTGAACCACGGCCTGGTCGAGGTTCGGGCGGGCATTCGCGTCAATCGCGCCCGGACGCTCGAGCGCGGGATTCGGCTTCGTCTGCGCGTCGTCGGCGGCCTTCTTCTGCAGCTCGACGAGCTCCTCCTCCGTCAGGTTGACGCTGGGGGGCGCCGGCTCGGCGCGGCGGTTCGAGAGCGTTGCGTTCGGGGCCGCAGCGCCCGGCTTGACCGGCGCCTTGGACTTCGTGGCGCTCGTGTCGCGAACGCTCACGGGAACGGGGTTCGATGCCGGCTTCTTGTCGTCTGGCTTGCCGGTTGCGGGTGCCGCGGGGGCCGCCGGGGTGGCGGGCGTGGCAGCCGGCGGGTTGGTCGCGGGCGGGTTGGCCGCCGGAGCGCCGCTCTGCGCGAGCGCGGATCCCGTCGCAAGCACGATCGCGGCGAGGGTTGCGCAGGTACCGAAGGTTCGGCTGGTCAGATTGGGACGATCGAGTCGCATGAAACTGTTCCTTAAACTGTTCCTTGGTTGCAGAGATTCTCAACGGACTGACTTCGAGAGGTGCTGCCACGCGGGGACGGACTTCTTCGCGTGCTGTTCGCTCTCGGCCACACACACAGGTCAGGGCAAGCCGAGTGGCCCACCCTTTCGCCTGTCCCAAACGCACGCCGCCCCTCTCGGGGGGTGCCCGTCTGTATCGGACTCCATACCAACGGGCTTTGAGCCGAGTTGCGTGGAAGTTCGATTGTAACGGCGAGTTCCGTCTTTCCCTCGCTTGAACGGAGCGGACGGGTACACTCCGTCCTCTCCGGCGGCGGAGCGAGCCTACCCAGTCCCGCTTTCGGACGCGATCGGGGCCTTTGGACGAGATCCAAACCCGATCCAACCCGAGTTTTCAATCATGTCGAGCAGCACCCTTCCCGAGCACCTCTCCCGCCCCGCCCTCCGTCGCGTGCACCCCGTGCCGCTGCAGAAGGAGAACCAGCTGTTTCTCGGACTTCAGGACCCCCTGATGCTGAGCGGGCAGATGATGGTGGTTCCGCCCCCCGCCTTCCAGGTCATGCAGCTCTTCAACGGCGAGCGCAGCCTCGAGGAGATCTGCAAGACGATCGGAGCGCCCGACCAGCAGCCGCTTCAGGATCTCGTCTCGAAGCTCGACGAGTTCGGACTCCTCTGGGGCCCGACCTGCGAGGCGCTGGAGGAGAAGAAGCGCGGCGAACTCACCGCGGCAGGCGCGTTCCCCGCGAACGCGACCCGCATCCTCGGAGACGATCCCGTCGCGATCCGTTCGCAACTCGAGAAGTGGCTCGACGAGGCCGAGGACGCAGAGATCGAGGAGCCGATCGCGGGCCTCGTGGTCTCGCACCTCGAGTACGCGCGCGGGCATCCGCTCTATGCGGCCAGCTACCGCACCATCGCGAAGGGGCCGAAGCCCGACCGCGTCGTGATCCTCGGCAGCAACCACTTCGGGATCGGCGACGGCGCAATCGTCTCCGACCTCGGGTTCGACTCGCCGCTGGGCCGAGTGCCCGTCGACCAGGGCGTGATCGCGCGCCTCCGCGCCTCGACGGGCGACAAGCTCTTCAAGGATCTCCTCGATCTCTTCCCGGAGTATTCGATCCAGTTCCAGCTGCCGTGGATCCAGCATCTCTTCGGCGAGGTCCCGGTCGTCGCGGCGATCGTTCCCGATCCGAACGCCGGACTCTTCGCAGACGACGGCGCGCGCCTCGGTGCAGGCGACTTCGTGGCGGAACTCGATCGCGCGCTTGCCGCGGAGGGCGGTCGCACGCTCTTCATCGCGAGCGCCGATCTGTCGCGCGCGGGCCAGGCGTTCGGCGAGCCGACCGCCGTCGATGCGAAGCGACGCAAGGATGTCGAGATGTTCGATCGCCAGATGCTCAGCGAGTACATCGCGGGCGCCGACAAGTTCGTCGCCAAGATGCGCGATCAGAAGAATCCGATGCGCTGGACCTCGGTCGGCGCGCTCATGGCCGCGTCGAAGCTCGCGAAGCCGAAGAGCGTCGAGCTGATCGACTACCGCCAGGCCGTCGACGACCAGGGCGTCGGGCTCATCTCGAGCGCCGCGATGGTGCTGCTCTCCTGATCCCCCGCCGGTCGTTTCGATGATCGCGGTCGTTCAACGCTGCTCGCGTGGCGAGGTCAGGGTCGCAGGCGAACGGGTCGGCGCGCTCGGCGTCAACGGCGGCCTCGTGGTCTTGCTCGGCGTCGAGGTCGGCGACGGCGAGCCCGAGGCGACCAAGATGGCCGACAAGATCGCGAAGCTGCGCGTCTTCGAGGACTCTGGCGGAAAGATGAACCTCGCGGCGGCCGAGGTCGGGGCGTCGTTCCTCGTCATCAGCCAGTTCACGCTCGCGGGCGATTGCTCGGGCGGCAATCGGCCGAGTTTCGTCTCTGCCGCGCGGCCCGAGACGGCGGAGCCGCTCTTCGAGAAGGTCGTCGCGCGAATGCGCGCGGGCGGGCACGCGGTCGAGACCGGGCGCTTCCGCACCGAGATGGAGGTCGACATCGTGAACGACGGCCCGGTGACGCTGATCGTGCGGGTCGAGCCACCCGCCGCGACCTGAGCGTCAGGCGCGCTTCGGCGCGTCGCGACCGATCATCGCCAGCGCCTGCTTGAGATCGCTCCACACCTGCCTGCGCGTCTCGACGGTGTAGTTGCGCAGCAGGTAGGCCGGGTGGAAGGTCGGCATCACCGGAACATCGAACGGTGCGCCTTCGGCGACGCCGAGCCGAACGGTCGCTGGCACGCCGCGCAGCCGTGTGATCCCGAGTTCGCTCGCGAGAAGAAGCTTCGTCGCGGGGCCACCGAGCGTCACGATCGCCTTCGGACGGATGATCGCGAGCTGCGCCAGGAGATACGGTCCGCAACGGTCGACTTCCTGCGCCAGCGGGGTTCGGTTGTTGGGAGGCCGGGACTTCAGCACATTGGCGATGTAGACCTCCTCGCGACGGAGCCCCATCGCGGAGATCATCTCGTTGAGCTTCTCCCCTGCCGGACCAACGAACGGGAGGCCGGAGCGGTCCTCTGTCTCGCCCGGCGCTTCGCCGACGAACACGAGTTCCGCGTCGGGGTTTCCATCGCCGAAGACGAGATTGGTGTGGCCCGTCGCGACGGTGCAGTGCGGGCAACCGGCCGCATGCAGGCGCTCGAGTTCGGACAGCCGCTCCGCGCGCGACGAACCCGAAGGCGGCGCGATCCGATCGACGAGCGGCGCGATCGCTTCCGCGCCCTGCGCGGGCATCCTCGGCTCGAGAATCGCGCCTGGCCGTTCTTCGCGCGCCGTCGTCTGAACCTTGGTCTGAACCTTGTCCGCGACCGGCGCCGCGGCGCCCCGAGCGGAGGCCGTGGGCGCAAACAGGTCGGCATCAAAGCCGCGCCGCGCGGCCTGCGGCGCGCTTGTCGGAGCCACGGCGGCTGCGCTCGAGGCCGTTGCCTCGACGGCGACATCCCGACGGGCGGCTCCGTGCGGGAGCAGCACATCCTCGACGCCAAGCAGGAGATCGGTCTCGACCTCGAGCCTGCCGCGGCGAATGATCTGCGACATCGGATTCTCCGGAACCAGTAGGGCCGGCGCGAGCCGCGCCTCGATCCATCAGCGGCGTCGGAGTCCGTCGCGGCCCGACTTCCGCGGGTCGATCTTCTTCGAATCGGACTTCGCGCCCTTCGCGGGCTTCGGCACCACGATCTGGAGCATCGACTGCGTGCGGAGCACGAGTCCGCAGTCCGAACGCAGGTGGTAGCCCTGCACATGCACCTCGTTGCGGAAGTGCTGCACATCGATCAGGGAGAGGTTGGGCTTCCCGGCGGCGTCGGTCCATGCGGCGTACAGCGAGTCGTTCTCGCGCGCGTGCTGGATCATCTCCTTGTAGGTGCCGAGATAGAGATGGTCGGACAGCGTCTCGGTCTGCATGGTGGTCATGTAGACGAGGTTGTCGGCGACCTTCTCCTCGAAGTCGCGCTCACCGGCGCAAGGAAGAGCTGCGACGAGGCCGCGGTCGGGAATCTGGTCGATGTGCTCGACCACGATCTCGGTGAGGCAGAATCCGTTCAGCTGGAAGCGCAGGCTGTGACCGCCGCGGAAGATCCACGCCTCGGTCTCGTAGTCGGCGTGCTGCACGCGCTGGCGTCCTTCGATGCCGAAGAACTCCGGGTGCAGTGCCTTCCGGAACGCGAGCATGTGGTAGTTCTGAAGGCTGTTCGTCTTCGACGCGGCGCTGCTGCCCGCGGGGGCTGCGCCGGCCTTGCCGTCGGCCTCGAAGCTTCCTGAACCGGTACCGCCGCCGAAGTTGGAGGCGAATCCCTTGCTGTCGGTGTTCTCGTTCTGCATGGCTTCCTGCGCAATCAATCGTCGAGGGTCATCGTGACTTGCTCGGCATCGGGCGCTTTCGCGCTTCGCCGAACGGTACGCACAGGCGCCCGTCACGCCAACCACCGACTGCCCCGGTTTCCGGTGCGCCGCGGGCTTGGGAGCCGCAGCCACGGACCTGTTGCGACCGCGACCGTGCGGCGACGCAACATCGTGCGAGGTTCGCACGCTTGCGGCTCCGCGAAGGCCGACAAGGCCCTCGGGAACTGCAAGGCGGTATCTTTGCGAGTTCACGGGCAAAGACAAGTGAAAACTGGCAAGGATCCCCTTGAGAGAGAGAATTCTGCCGACGACTCCCCTGCGGCGAGGACCGTGAACCATCGAACTGCCGCCGTCCGACGCGCGCCCGGCCGCTCCCTTTCTCGGCTGAGATGTCCGAAATGGCGGGCGGCCCACCCTCTCGGGTGAGCCGCCCATGGCTGCACGCATCGATAAGCCGAGTTCTGTCGCGTTTGGCAGTCGCCAAACGGTGGCGACCATTTCTCTGGGCCGACGGTTGCCCGTCGGCTCTAGCGCGCGACCCGTTCCCAAGCCCGCGGACCGCGGGCGCCCGGCATTGCTGCCGAGCGGGAACTGCTTGCACTTGCACGAGGTGGGGTTTGCCGTGCCCCAAGGGTCACCCCTTGGGCGGTGCGCTCTTACCGCACCGTTTCACCCTTACCGCCGGGCGGCCGAGGCCGTTCCGGAGGCGGTCTGTTCTCTGTGGCACTTTCCCTGACCCTGCAGCGGGCCGGTGGGCGTTACCCACCACCTTGTCCTACCGTGCTCGGACTTTCCTCCCGACGGGTTTCCCCGCCGAGCGGCCGCCCCGATGCGTTCGGCAAGTGTATCGGGCTTTCGGAGGGTCGGCTTTGGCCCGTCCGCGCGGGGAATCGAGGGGGTTGAGGACTTCGGCGCTTTTGCTACAATCTCCCCTTCCCCATCGGAGTCCCCGAGGGTTTGCGAAGGACGAATTACGCCATGTACGCGATCATCGAAGACAGCGGTACCCAGATCAAGGTTCAAAAGGGCGATCTCATCGACATCGATCTCCGCGAGGTCGAGGACGGCGCCACCATCACCTTTGACAAGGTGCTCGCGGTGGGCGACGCCGCCGGAGGCGCTGCCGCCAAGATCGGCATGCCCTACCTCTCCGGCGCCACGGTGACCGCGAAGGTGCTGGGCGAGGCAGACGGGCCGAAGGTGCTCGTCGGCAAGTACAAGCGCCGCAAGGGCTATCGCAAGACGATCGGCCACCGCCAGCACTACACCCGTATCGAAGTCCTTTCGATCAACGGCTGACATCGACCCGAACTCAACGACCGACCGACGCGCTGCAAGGCGCGTCGGTTGTCTTGTTGATGCGTTCAGGACGACGGAAGCAGGTCGATGGGATCGACGCCGAAACTCCGCAGCATGGCCTCCACGCTTTCGCTGTGGCCTGTGCGCGCCGAGAGCCTCACCGTATCGGCGAGCGCCGCGATCCGAAGTCGCATGCGGCGGTTCGCATCGCCGGCGAGCCGCGCGCCGGCGCTCGGCTTGTCGGCCTCTCGGATCGTCTGGATGACAGGCTCGTCGCCATCGCGCTCGAAATGCGGCTCGTCGCTGCTTGCCGAGTCGAGCCACGCGCCGTCGCGTCGTCGCCACGCGACCACCCCCGGAGTGACGGTCGCGATGCCGCCCTCGCCGACGAGCGTGAAGCTGCATGCGTCGCATCCGATTCCGACCGCAAGCGTTCCGAATCCCCGGTCTCCGATCACGCTCGCGGTGATGGTTCCCGCTCTCGCGCCGAGCGCGGTCACCTGATCGATTGGCCCGAGGACCGCGAGCGCCGACGCCGCGGCGAGCCGAAGCCCTTCGGCGAGGTGCGTCTCGTCGGGAACCGCGACGGTCGACTGGAACACCTCGACGCGCCCGAAGACCTCGACGATGCCGAGGAGCGTGCGGCCAACCGCCATGCGTCGGAAGCTCGGGGCCGTCTCGCACTGCGGAACGGCGAGCAGGAACTCGAGCGTGCCGGCGCCCGCGACGATCGCGATGTCCTCTTCGGCAAGCATCTCGCGCTCGGCCTCTCCAAGCGGAGTGCTGCGGTCGATCCAGAGGACTCCGTCGGTGGCGACCGCCAGCCGCCTCAGGTCGTCGAAGGCCTCGACGCCGAAGCGTTCGGCGAGCGCGCGCCTGGTGCGCGGGTCGTCGCTTCCCACGAGCTTCACCGACAGCCGCGGGTCGGACAGGATGCGGGTGGCGCGCGTCAGGCGCCCTTGCTCGATCCAGGCTGAGAGTGCGGTTGGTTCAAAGGCGAGCGTCATCGTCCCTCCACCGGCCGACTGCGTTCTATCCGCGCGCAGCGCTCGCCGCCAGCCGCTCCGTGCCAAAGCGATCGCGGTACTCGGCAAGCCGCTCGAGCGCTGCCTCGATCGTCTCGAGCTTCTTGCAGAACGCAAAGCGCGCAAGCGTCTTCGCCTTGGCCTTGTTGTGATAGAAGGCGCCGGGCGGAATCGCGGCGACCTTCCCGTGCTCGACGAGATGACGGCAGAACGCGAAGTCGTCCTCAAAGCCGTACGCGGAATGGTCGGCAAGCGCGAAGTAGCTCCCCTGCGGGACTTCGCAGGTGAACCCGCAGGCGCGCAATCCGCGGACCATGAGGTCGCGGCGCGTGCGGTACTCGGCGCGGAACACCTCGAAGTAGCTGTCGGGCGCCGAGAGCGCCGTCGCCGCGGCCGCCTGGAGCGGCGTCGGCGCGCAGAACGACGCGAACTGATGCGCGGCGCGGACGGCCTGCGCGAGCGGCGCGGGCGCGATCGCCCAGCCGACCTTCCAGCCTGTGAAACTGAAGCTCTTTCCGAGGCTTCCAAGCACGATCGTCCGATCGCGCATGCCGGGCTCGGTCGCGAGCGTGCGGTGCTTCGTCTCGTACCAGAGTTCCTCGTAGACCTCGTCGCTGATCACCACGAGATCGTGTTCGTTCGCGATGCGCACGACCGTCGCGCGTTCGGCGTCGTCGAGGATGTGGCCGCTCGGATTGTGCGGGCTGTTTACGAGCATCACGCGAGTCTTCGGCGTGATCGCCGCTCGGAGCGCGGCCTCGTCGATGCGGAAGTGCGGCGCCTCGAGCGTCACCACCTTCGCGACGCCCCCGGCCATCGCCACGCTCGCGACATACGAGTCGTAGAACGGCTCGAAGAGGATCACCTCGTCGCCCGGCTCGAGGAGGCCGAGCATGCAGTCGAGGATCGCCTCGGTCGCGCCGCAGGTGACGACGACCTCGCGCTCAGGGTCGCATTCGAGGCCGCTCGTCTTCGCGAAGCGGTCGGTGATCGCCTTCGTGAGTTCCGGGAGGCCCGTCATGCGCGCGTACTGGCCGCGGCCGTCGCGGATCGCCTTGATGGCGGCCTCCTTGAGGAACTCCGGGCCGTCGAAGTCGGGAGCCCCCTGTCCGAGGTTCACCGCGCCGTGCTTGACCGCAAGCGCGGTCATCTCCGCAAAGATCGTGGCGCCGAAGGGCTTGAGACGCGAGTTCACTCCGAGGGTGCGCATGGCGCGATCGTACCTCGCGGCGAAGGGAGCGGTAGAGTGCGGCCGTGCCACAGCCAGCGCCCAACCAACGCATCCGGCTCGAGATCGTCCACGAGGATGGCCGGGTGGTGGTCGCCAACAAGGCTCCTGGACTCGTGACCGAGCCCGGGCGCTCGCATGGGAACGACAGCCTCTTGAACGCGCTGGTCGCCCGCTACGGCGGGAAACTGCTCCAACTCGGGGAACGCCGCGACTACGGACTGCTGCACCGCCTTGATCGCCAGACGAGCGGCTGCGTTGCCTGCGCGCTCGACCCCGAGGCATACGACGCCGTCCGCGCGCAGTTCGAGGCGCGCACGGTCGACAAGACCTACCTCGCGATCGTGAAGGGCAGGATGCGAGCCGGGCAGCAGCGGGTTGACCGGAACCTCGAGGAGAAGCGCATTCCGTCGAGCGAGGGCACCCGGCTGGTGAGCGTCATCGCCAAGGAGGGCAAGCCAGCGTCGACGGATGTCGAGGTGCTCGCCACCAGCACCACCCACACGCTGGTCGCCTGCAAGCCTCACAGCGGACGGCTTCACCAGATCCGCGTGCACATGGCCTACCTCGGATTCCCCCTCGCGGGCGATCCGCTCTACACGACGGGCGCTCGGATCAGCCCCACCGCCAAGTCCGATGACCGCACGCTCGGGCTTCACGCGTGGAGGCTCGCGTTCGACCACCCCGCGGGCGGACGCGTCGACGCGGTCGCGCCGCCGAGCCGCAAGTTCCTCGCGCTTGCGCGCGAGGCCGGGCTCGTGCACGACGCGCTCTCGCCGCAAAAGTGAAACGGGCCGCCCCTTTCGAGGCGGCCCGTCGTGAATCAGGTTGACGCGTCGATCAGTCCTTCGCGTCGGCCGGGATGCGCATGCCGTAGAAGCTGCGCCAGACGAAGAAGCACGCGATCAGCGAGCAGGCGATGCCGATCGGGATGCGGAAGTCGCTGTCCTCCATCTTGATCGCGATCGCGACGGCGAGCAGGCCGAAGAGCGTCGTGAACTTGATGACGGGATTGAGCGCCACCGACGAGGTGTCCTTGAAGGGATCGCCGACGGTGTCGCCGACGACGGTCGCCGCGTGGAGATCGGTGCCCTTCGCGCGCATCTCGACCTCGACGATCTTCTTCGCGTTGTCCCAGGCGCCGCCGGCGTTCGCCATGAAGATGGCCTGGAACAGACCGAAGAACGAGATCGCGATGAGGTAGCCGACGAAGAAGTACGGATCGAAGAACGGCAGGCCGAGCGCGAAGAAGAAGACCACCATGAAGATGTTGGTCATGCCCTTCTGCGCGTAGACCGTGCAGATGCGGACGACTTCCTTGGCGTCTTCGATGCTCGCCTCGGCCTTGTCGAGGTTGATGTTCTTCTTGATGAAGACCACCGCGCCGTAGGCGCCCGTGACGACCGCCTGGGTGGCGGCGCCCGTGAACCAGTAGATCACCGAGCCGCCGATGAGGAGGCCGAGGAGGATCGCCGGCTCGACGATCGAGAGCTTCTCGACGACGGCCTTCGACGCCTGCGCAACCGCGGCCGCCGGCTCAAGGCCGGTCAGCTTCTGGCTGTTCGCCTTGATCAGCTCGAGGATGATGCTGAACACCATCGTGGTCGCACCGACGACGGCGGTGCCGATGAGCACCGGCTTCGCGGTCGCCTTGAAGGTGTTGCCTGCGCCGTCGCCCTTCTCGAGCGTGTACTTGGCGCTGTCGAAGTCGGGGTCGAACCCGAAGTCGCGCTTGATCTCCTCCTTGATGCCGGGCTGAGCCTCGATGCGCGAGAGCTCGTACACAGACTGGGCGTTGTCGGTCACCGGGCCGAAGCTGTCGACCGCGATGGTGACGGGACCCATGCCGAGGAAGCCGAACGCGATCAGGCCGAACGCGAAGATCGGACCGGCGAAGGTGTAGGTCTTGGCGATGACGGCGTCCGCGCCCGAGAGGGTCGAAGCCCACCAGCCGATGCCCATGAGGCCGGCGATGACGAGACCCTTCCAGAACGCGGAGTAGTTGCCCGCGACGAAGCCCGAGAGGATGTTGAGCGAGGCGCCGCCCTGCTTCGAGGCAGTGACGACTTCCTTGACATGGCCCGAGGTCGTCGAGGTGAAGACCTTGGTGAACTCGGGGATGACCGCGCCGGCGATGGTGCCGCAGCTGATGATGACGCTGAGCGCCCACCACAGGTTCGGCATCTCGGTGTCGCCCACCTTGATCCCGGCGAGGAGGAAGTAGCTCGCTGCGAATGTGACCACGATCGAGAGGATCGAGGTGATCCAGACGAGCCAGGTGAGCGGAGCCTCCTCGTGGAAGTCCTTCGCGGTCGCGTACTTCGCCTTCGAGATCGCCTCGTTGATGAAGTACGACACGAGCGAGGTGACGATCATGAGCGCGCGCATGGCGAAGAGCCACACGATGAGCTTCGCGCCGAACTCGCCTTCGACGCCGGAGACGCCGAGGGTGAGCGCGATGAACACGATGAGCGCGACGCCGGTGACGCCGTAGGTCTCGAAGCCGTCGGCGGTCGGGCCGACCGAGTCGCCCGCGTTGTCGCCGGTGCAGTCCGCGATGACGCCGGGGTTCTTCGGGTCGTCCTCGGGGAGCTTGAAGACGATCTTCATGAGGTCGGCGCCGATGTCGGCGATCTTGGTGAAGATGCCGCCGCAGATGCGGAGGGCCGACGCGCCGAGCGACTCACCGATGGCGAAGCCGATGAACGACGGGCCGACAAGGTCCTTCGGGAGGAAGACCAGGATGCAGATCATGAAGAAGAGCTCGACCGACACGAGCAGCATGCCGATCGACATGCCCGACTTGAGCGGGATGCCGAGCACCGGGAGCGGGTAGCCCTTGAGCGACGCGAAGGCCGCGCGCGAGTTCGCCTGGGTGTTGATGCGGATGCCGAACCACGCGACGCCGTAGCTGCCGAGGATGCCGAGGATCGAGGCGAGGAGCACCACGACGACGGCGAACCACTTGTTGGTCGGTTCCTCGCCCGGAAGCGGGTTCTGCCCGATCGGGCTGAGGAAGCCAAAGTAGCCGACGATCGCGACGGCGATGAGAAGCCAGAGGACCGACAGGTACTTGCCCTGCTGGATGATGTAGCTCTTGCAGGTCTCCCAGATGATGTTGGAGACCGCGAGCATCGACTTGTGCGCCGGAAGCGCGACGGTCTGCTTGTACTGCAGGAGACCGAAGAGCATGCCGACGACCGTGATGCCGAGGCCGATCATCATGATCGTCCAGCCGTTGAGGCCGTAGGCGAACTGGGCGCCCTTCACATCGGGCAGCTTGATGTCCGCCTCGCCGGCGAACGCGGCTGTGGCGAGGAAGGCGGGCGCGAGCGCGGCAAGCGCAAGGGCCTTGCG
>JBKCZS010000281.1:0-8237 GCA_046337925.1 bacterium
GCGTCGACGCGTCGACCTCCACGGCGACCTTGCGGGTCGCGACGCGCAGCGCGGGCGCGCGGCGCAGTTCGCCGACGGCGGTCGTGATCGCGGTCTGCGTCGCGCCGGGACCGATGCCGAGCGCTTGCGGGAAGAAGACGAAGACCAGGATCGCCGCGATGACGAGGACCGCGACGAAGCCCGTCAGGATGCCGCCGCCGAGGCAGCCCGCCACCGCGACCCAAGGGCGGTTCGTCGCAAGCGGTTCCGGCGTGTTGTTCCCCGCAGGCATGTCGGCATCCTACCTCGCCCCCGAGCGCCCGCGTCAAAGCACGGCGCGGCGGATACCCACCGAATCGACCTCGAATGCGAAGGTCCGCGCCCTCGGATGCGGTGGATCGCGCTCGAGTCCGGCCTCGATCGACCGTGCCGCGGCTGGGTTCCGCGCGACCAGCAGCATGAAGCCGCCCCCGCCCGCGCCCGCGAAGCACCATGAGGACAGTTCCCGCTTCCAGCGCGCGGCCAGCGCGTCGAGCCATGCGGGGCAGCTCCCGGGGTCGATCTGGCGCTTGCAGGCGCGATACTCGTCGAGCTCGGCGACCACCGCGCCGAGGTCGCCGGACTGCAGCGCGGAACGCATGCGCTCGGCATTCGCGCGGAGCCGCCCGACCGAGTCGACGGCGGCGGGATCCCGCACGAGCCAGCTCCACACGACATTCTCGAGGATGTTCTTCGCCATGCGCCGCTCGCCCGTGAAGTAGAGGAGCGAGCGTGCCGCCAGTTCCTTGGCCGCGCCCTGCGGAATCGCGAGCCGCTCGACGCGTGGACGCTGGACCGGGCCCGGCGCGGTACGGCCGATCTTGAAGCCGCCGACCACGCCGCCGACCTGGTCCTGCCAGCCGCCGCGCGAACCGAGCATCTGCTCGAGCGCGCTGGTCGCCGCGAAGAGCCCTTCGGGCGAGCGCTCGCGGCCGAAGACGCGGTCGAGCGCGTCGATCGTGGCCGCGCCGAGGATCGAGCTCGTGCCGAGGCCCGACCCCTTCGGAACCGCGCTGAACATCGTGAGCGAGATGCCGCCGCCGACCGAGCGCAGCCACTTCGCGAGCGACGCCTTCGGGTCGGCCGGCGCCGCGCCCGTCAGGACGAGCGCGTTCTCGGCGAGGCTCGACCAGCGGCGCGGATCGCCGCGCTGCGCGAGTTCGCGCGCGCTGCGGATCACGCGCGTCTCGCCGAGATCGGTGCTCGTGATGCGGATGACCGGCTCTTCCTCGAGCTTCGCGACGACCTGGATCGGCAGCTGGCCGCGCAGCGTCACCGCGACATTCACGACCGAGCCGCCGACTTCGTTGCAGATCGGCGGCGTGTCGCTCCAGCCGCCCGCGAGATCGACGCGCACCGGCATCGAGGTCCAGACGGCCTGGTCGTGCAGGATCGTGGCACGCGCAGGCTTGGTCGGCAGCGTGGACTGCGCGAGCACGGACTCGCCGACGGCGGCGAAGGCGCGTGCGCGCAGCTTCGCCGACGAGCGCGCATCGACGCCGGGCGCCTCCGCCGCGATCGCGGCGTCATGCGCGGCGTCGAGCGCGGGCTGGCCGCCTTCGCCGCGGCGCGAGGCTCGGGCAAGCGCCGCGCGGTGGCCCGCGCACGCGGCCGCATCGGCCTGCGCGACGAGTTCGCCGAGCGACCACTTGCGCGCGCGACGCCACGCGGCCGGCGCAGCGCGGCCTTCCCACATCCAGCGCACGCGCGCAAGCGCATCGCGCGGATCGGCCTTGCACCAGAGCCGCGCATCCCAGAGCGTGGTCCCATCCGCGCGCGGCGTCTTGAAGTCGTCGTCGATGTGGCACGCGACGATCGCCTCGCCGCCGGTGCGGAGCGGCACGCCGAACACCGAGATTCCCCGCGGAACCGCGCCGGAGAGCCTGCTTCGGATGCCCGCCACGATGTTGTCGCCGGCAAGCGCGAGCCCGCGCGCGTCGCAGGCGTCGAGCACCGCGCGCGCGCGCGTGCGCGGCGCGTGCGCGTCGAGGGCCACGGTGTCGGCGCCGAGACCGGCGACGCCGAAGCGGCGAAGCGTGGCGCGCGGCCCGCAGCAGGCGTCGAGCATCTCGCGCGTGGTGCCGATGTGGAGGAAGTCGTCGATCTCCGCAAGCTCGACGCGGAAGTTCGTGCCGCGCAGCGCGTCGAACACCGCGCCGAGCGGCTTCGCCAGCGCGCCCGCGCCGCAGGCGGCGAGATACGCATCGCGCTTCGTCGGCGCGGGAAGCGCCATCGTGATCTCGCGGTAGAGGTCGACCGACGGCAGCGCGGCGCGCGAGGCGAGATCGGCGAGTCCGCCGCGCACGAACGCGATCCTGCCGGCGCGCAGGCGCACGCCCGCCCCGGCCAGCAGCGCCGCGACCGACGCAGGATCGAACGAGAAGAGGCCGAGGTCGAGGTTCGCGCGGCCGTCGCGGCCGATCGCCCCTGCGGCGCGCATCTCGGCTTCGGCCGGCTTCTGCAGGAACGCGGAGACGCGGTCGCCCTTCCCGCGGACGAACACGCCGTGCTTCGCCGCGCGCGCGACCGAAGCGCGCTGCGCGAGGCCGATCACGCCGTCGCCCGTGAAGCGCACGGAAGCGCGCGCGATGCCGAGCACCGCGTCGCCCGCGCCCACGAGCAGTTCGCCGCCCGCACGCGGCGGAAGCGCAGCGAGGTCCTCGAGCAGCAGGTCGAACACCTTCGCGCACACGCCGCCGCGCGCCGCGCGTGGGATCGGCGCGAAGAGCTTTCCCTCGACCGCATACATCGGCAGCCGGCGCGAGTCGCCGCCCGAGTGCAGGATCAGCACGCGCTCGTCGGCAAACACGGCTTCCAGCGTGCGCGCGCGCTTGACGCGCAAGATGCGGCGCGCGACCTCCGCAAGCGCCAGCACCGTCGCCGCGCCCGAGCCGATCCGCGCGTCGCGCGCGTCGGCCACCGCGAAGGCGCCGCGGCAGCCGGCAAGCGATCCGCGCCCCACGCGCGGCGCGAGCTGCGCGTCGTACGCCGCCGCCTGACGCGCGTTCGCAGCGGTCAGCACGAGCCAGCCGAAAGCAGCGCCGCGCGGAGAATCCATCGCCACAAGGTATCCGATGGCGCAATGCACCGACGATTCCGATACCTTCTCGACATGCGGGTGTTCGCCCAGGCCATCGACCTCACCGACGATCCCGCCCGGATCGACGAGTACCTATGCCACCACCGCGCGGTGTGGCCCGAGGTCACGGGCGGGCTGCGCGCGATCGGCATCCGCGGCATGCGCATCTGGCGCGGCGGAACGCGGCTCTTCATGGTGGTCGAGACCGACGACGACTTCGACCCCGCGCGCTACCAGAGCTACGCGTCGGACCCGCGCACGCGGGAATGGGACGCGCTCATGCGCACCTTCCAGCAGCCGGCGCCGTTCGCAAAGCCGGGCGAGTGGTGGACTCCACTCGAGGAAGTGTTCGATCTCGACCGCTTCCCGGCGCAGGCCAACACTTTGAGCAGCAAGCAAGATTTGAGCAGCAAGCAAGGTTCAAGAAGTATGCAAGGCACGCGCGAAGGAGCAGGTTCATGACGATCGGTGCGACGCTTGAGTTCCACGGCGCCGCCGGCGAGGTGACGGGCAGCTGCACGCTGCTCCGCACCGCGAAGGCGCGCATCCTCGTCGACTTCGGCATGTTCCAGGGCACGCCCGCCGACGAGGCGCGCAACGCGGTCCCGCCCGCGATCGACTTCGCGTCGCTCGACGCGGTGATCGTGACCCATGCGCACATCGACCACTGCGGCCGCCTCGCGATGCTGCCCGACCTCGGCTTCAAGGGGAAGATCTACTGCACGACCGCGACGCACGAGCTCCTCGGCCGCGTGCTGCGCTCGAGCGCGCGGCTCCAGCGCGCGCGCTTCTACGAGCGCGCCGACGGCAGCGCGCCGTGGGCACGCGCGCTCATGCCGGGCGAGGAGCCGGGCGGTCCGCCCGAATTCCCGCCAGCGCACCGCCTCTTCGACAACCCCGAGGTGCGCGACACGATGGACATGATCGAAGGCGTGCCGCTCGACCGCGAGGTCAAGATCGCGCCGCTCATGTCGCTCGTCTTCCGGAACGCCGGCCACATTCCTGGCGCCGCGAGCGCCGAAGTCACCGTCGGCGCGGGCGCGAACAAGCGCATCGTGCTCTTCTCGGGCGACCTCGGGCCCGAGCGGTCGGCGCTGCTTGCGCCGCCGCACCGCCCCGCGCGCGCCGATGTCGTGGTCGTCGAGTCGACCAACGGCGAGCGCCGCCGCGATGCGAACCTCGATCCCGAGACCGCGCTCGCGGCCATCGTCGCCGACGCCGCGCGGCGCAAGGCGAAGGTGATCGTGCCGTGCTTCGCGCTCGGACGCGCGCAGCTTCTCGTCTATCGCCTCGCGCGCCTGCACGCGCGCGGGCTCATGCACGGGCTCAATGTCTATGTCGACTCGCCGATGGCCGTGCACGGCATCGAGTCGCTCTACCGCCATCCCGAGTACCTCGCGCCCGAGCTCACCGCGTCCGTGCGGTCGGGGGGTGCACCGCTCTGGTTCCCCGAGCTTCACTATGTGCTCTCGAAGCGCGAGTCGATGGCGATCGACCGCATGGTGCACGGCGGCATCATCCTCGCCGGCAGCGGCTTCATGGACGCAGGCCCCGTGCTGCGGCATCTTTCGGAGTCGATCGACCGCGAGGACTGCGTGATCGTGCTGTCGGGCTACCAGCCCGAGGGCGGCTTCGCGTGGCGCATCCAGCGCGGCGCGGACCGCGCGCAGTTCAACGGCAAGACGCTGCCCGTGCGCGCGAAGTCGGTGCGCGTCGAGGGCCTCTCCGGCCACGCAGACCAGGACGACCTCGTGAAGTGGTTCGGCTCCTTCGGCGAGAAGCCGTCGCGCGTCGTCATCAACCACGGCGTCGACAGCGCGCGCGCCGCGCTCGCCGCGCGGCTGAAGACCGAACTCGGCCTTGAGAGCGTGCTGCCGACCCGCGGCGCGCCCGTCGAGATCTGACGATGGCGAACGCGTCCGCTGCCGACTTCGCGCTGCCGCCGCTTCCCACGGCGGCGAGGCGCGTGCTGTTCTTCGTGGCGATGGAGCACGAGGCCGCGCCGATCGCAAGCGCGCTCGGTCTCGCGCGCAGCGGCGCCGCGCGCGTCGGACGCGTCGCGGGCGCGGAGGTCACGCTCGTCACGCCGGGCGCCGATCCGGCGAGCAACATCGACCACATCGGGCCCGTGCACGCCTCGGTCGCGCTCACGCGCGCGCTCGCGCAGGCGCACGACCCGTTCGACCTCGTCGTGAACGCAGGAACCGCCGGCGGATTCGAAGCGCACGGCCAGCGGATCGCCGACCTCGTGATCGCGCGCGACACGATGTTCCACGACGCGCGCGTGGCGATCGACGGCTTCGACCGTGTGGCGCGCGCACACACGCGGCTTTCGGCCGACGAAGCGACGATCGCGCGCGTCGCCGCGGCGCTCGACGCCCGCGCGGGGCTCGTGTCGACGGGCTCGAGCCTCGACGCGACGCCCGACGAACTCGCGCTCTTCGCGCGCTCGGGCGCGCTCGCGAAGGAGATGGAGCTTGCGGCGCTTGCGGTCGCATGCCGGCTGCACGGCCTGCCGCTCGTCGCGCTCAAGGGCGTCACCGACCTCGTCGACCACCACGAGCCGACGCACGCGGCGTTCCTGCGGAACCTCGAGCGCACCTGCGCGCGGATCGCGGCGGCCGCTCCCGCGCTGTTCGAATCGCTTGCTGGGTCGCGCGGCGCCAGGTGAGCGGCGCCAGGTGAGCGGCGCTCGGTTCCGAAGTCACCCTCAGACTGCATGGGGCAATCATTATCAGACGCACTGGCGTCGGGGCGTCCCATCGGGACCACTCTTGATTCTTCAAGGGTTGGGCCCGCGGTTCCTGTGGCTCTCTGAGAAGCCATCTCAGGCAACTCCTCTCTTTGAAGCCCCCGTCCGACGCCAGGAGCCATGACATGCACCGCATCGCCGCCGCCGCGCTGAGTTCGCTCGCCACCGCCACCGCCCTCGCCCAAGTCGTCGTCGTCGATGTCCCTCAGATCGCAGGGAGCAGCCGCTACCTCCAGGGCGTGCTGAGCGCCGACGCGAACTACGCGGTGTTCACCACCAACGAGGGCTCCAGCACCCGCGTCGTGCGCTGGAACGCCTCCACCAACACGCTTCTTGAGATGGAGTACCTCGGCTTCAACTCGCAGCCGAGCCTCGCGGCCATCACGAACATCGGCAGCGTGGCCGGCCTCCGCGGCATACCGCGCCGCGGCGTCGTCTGGCTTCCGAGCGGCAACCTTGCGACTGACCCGTTCCCTGGAAGCTTCATGGGCGACACGAACGCCTCCGACGGCGGCGCACCCTACTTCATCGTCAACAACACCCAGACGACGATGTTCGAGTGGAACGCCTTCGGCCCGCCCACGACCCGAGGAAAGCCCGTTGATTCCGACACGGTGCGACCGATGGATGTCAACGCCGCCGGCAACGCGGTCGCGATCGCCGGAACGAGCGGCGGACTGGGCCGCGCCTACCGCTGGCGATCCGGAATCGGCTACGACGCCATTCCTCTCTTTACTGGGTTGACGGAGAACATCGCCCTCCACATCTCCGACGATGGCTCGCGCGTCGTCGGCTGGGCCAATACGGGAAGCACCACGATGCAGGGCTACTTCTGGAGCGCCGAAACCGGTCTCATCTCGATGGGACTTCCGAGCGGTGCCCTCATCTTCGGGATGAGCGCCAACAACGACTGCACGCTCGTCTGCGGACGCTATCTCGTCGGCGGCGTGGCGACCCGCTTCGTCTGGTCGCTGCATGGGGGCCTGACGACCGCGAGCGCCTTCGCGATCTCGCGCGGCTACAACCCCGGCACGAGCGCCTTCGAGATCCTCGACTTCGACCGCAGCGGCAGCGCCGCGCTCGTGCAGGTCGGCGACTGGACCAAGCTCCTCAAGAACCTCTACCGCGCCGAATGCGGCGTCTCGGGCAACTGCTTCGCGGCGCACTCGACTCCCGGCTGCGCCGATGCGTCATGCTGCGACCGCGTGTGCGTGGCGGATCCGTTCTGCTGCAGCAACTCGTGGGACTCGATCTGCGTCGAGGAGGCCGAGGCGCTCTGCCGCACCGGCTCAACCTGCGCCGACGCGCGCCGCATCACGACGCTGGTCCCGTCGAGCTACGAGTACAACACGGGCTACGACGGCGTGCCTTCCGATGAGTCGAGCTGCGGCAACGGCGACGAGCGGGCGGTGTGGCGCCGATTCCGCGCGCCCTGCACCGGCGCGGTCACCATCGACACCTGCACCGAGTTCGCGGAGGGACCCATCGTGCTCTCGGTCTACTCGAGCTGTGGCACCCAGATCGCATGCAACGAGGGCTCGTTCGTCCAGTGCGCCGAAGCGCGCGCGAATGTCGCGTTCCCCGCGGTCGCCGGCACCGAGTACCTCATCCGCATCGGCTCGATCGCGGGCAACGCGTACGGCACCCTGTCGGTCGCGTGCGAATCGTCCTGCGGCGCGCCCGGCAGCGGAAGCTGCACGGCGGTCAGCGCGGGCACCGGCTGCAGCGACGCCGCATGCTGCGGCACCGTGTGCGTGAACGACCCGTACTGCTGCGATGTCAGCTGGGACAGCCTCTGCGCCGCCGAAGCGAGCAAGTGGTGCTCGCGTCCGGGCGACATCGACGGCGACGGCGACATCGATGGCGCGGATCTCGCCGTCATCCTCACCAACTGGGGGCTCGGCGGCGTGTCCGACATCACCGGCGACGGCATCACCAACGGATCGGATCTCGCGGTCATCCTTGCGAACTGGGGCTGAGCAGCCGACGCCTGCGTGCATCATGCGGACGGGCGCGGCCGCGCCATCACGCGTCGATCTTGCCACCGCGCTCGACGCGCGTGATCGACAGGGTGTACGCGCTCGCGCCGCCGTTCGACCGGGAGCCGACCATCAGGCGCAGCGGCTCGCGCGAGCTCTTGCCGCCGTTCACGGCCACGCGGTCCTGCGTCACCATCCAGCGCTCGTTCACCTCGCCCTGCGACAGCATGAGTTCGACCGCGCCCCAGTTGCCGAACGCGAGGACGACGATGCCGTCCTCATCGGTGGTCGAAGCCTTGGACTCGGCGCCGCGGTTGCGCGCGCCCGCCCCCACCGCCGTCACCGACACGCCTTCGACCGGCCGCCCGTTCGCGGCGTCGCGCACCGTCAGCATGTAGTTTCCGGCGCC
>JBKCZS010000282.1:0-4272 GCA_046337925.1 bacterium
TCGCTGATGGAGCTCGCCGAGGGGCGCAGCGTGCACAACTCGTGGCTGATCGACGACCACTGGCGTCGCCCCCGGGTCGAGCCGTACACCGACGCGCAGGGCCCCGGGGGCACGCGGCCCGGCGTCGACACGGGCGGGGCCCGGGGGCGCGTAGGTGAGCTCGGCCGCGGGGAAGAACTCGCGCACCTTGCCGGCGATCTCGGCCGCGCTTGGCGCGAAGGCCGACACGTTGTAGACGAGGCGCGAGAGCTTCTCGCGCGGCGCCTCGGCGAGCTCCATCAGCGAACGCACGGCGTCGGGCATCGTCATGAACGGAATGCGCGCGTCGGGGCGCACGAAGCACGCGTAGGGCTTCCCTTGCGCGGCCGAGTGCAGCATCTCCGGGCCGTAGTCGCTGGTGCCGCCCGTCGGCACGGTGTCGGCCGAGATGATGCCGGGGAAGCGAATCGAGCGGAAGTCGACGGCGCAGTCCATGCGGTCGGCCGCGAGCAGGCGGTAGTGGCGCGCGTAGTAGCGGCCCATCTCCTCGACGGCGCGCTTGTTGACGCCGTACATCGTGATCGGCTCGAGGCACTGCTCCTCGGTGATGCGGCCGGCAGCGCGCTTCGCCTCGAGCGTGGGCACGCCGTAGATCGCGATCGTCGAGGGGAACATGAACTTGACGCTCGACCCGCGGCGCGCCGCGCTGTCGGCCGCAAGCTTGAGGAGGTTCGCGCTCCCCATCACATTCACCTTGAGCGCGAGTTCGGGGCTCTTCTCGCCGCGCGTCGAGAGCAGCGCCGCGAGGTGCCACACCTCTGCGACCTCGTGCTTCAGGCCGATCGACTCGATCAGGCCCGCGTCGCTGACATCGCCTGCGTACGACTGCGACACATGCGCGGCGCTCTCCTTGGGGAGGTCGCGCAGGTCCATCGCGATGATCTCGCGCGTGCCGTGATGGACGGCGGCCAGCATGGCGAGGAGCGTGTGTCCCATCTCGCCACCGGCGCCGGTGACGAGGATGGCGCCCGTCTCGGGCGTGCGCGTTCGGGGCGACTTCGGTTCGGTCATCGTGGCCTGGCTCATCTTGGTACTGCTTCCAAGGATCGATTCACGGTGCGGGAAACGGGCCGCGAGTATAGGGTGCGCACATGCCCGAACGCGCCATCCCACTGCCCGAGCGCCCCGAAACCGCGGAGGAGATCATCCGCCACCTCGAGCTGCGGCCGCACCCGGAGGGCGGCTTCTACCGAGAAACATGGCGAGAACAGCGCGCCGACGGCGGCCGCGCCTCGGGGACGGCGATCTACTTCCTGCTCCCCGGCGGTGTCGAGAACCGTTGGCACCGCGTCGACGCGGCCGAGATCTGGCACTTCTACGCGGGCGCGCCGCTCGAGCTGTCGATCGAGCGCGCGGACGGGTCGGTCGAGAAGCGCGTGCTCGGCACCGCGCTCTTCGACGGCGAGGAACCGCAGCTCGAGGTCCCCGCCGGCGCATGGCAGCGCGCGCGGAGCCTCGGCCCATGGACCCTCGTCGGCTGCACGGTGAGCCCGGGGTTCCTGTTCGAGAAGTTCGAGATCCGGGCGTGATACGGTCGCCGCCGAGGCCGCCGATTCAACACGAACGCGCACGCTGACCGCGGCAGCTCAAATCAGCCGCTCGAGCAGCGCCTTCGTCGCTCGGATGCCCTCGGCCTCGCTCAACTTCTTCCCCTCGTACTCGATGCCGATCGCGCCGGTGTAGCCGGCCTTCTTCACGACCTCGATCAGCTTCGGGTAGTCGAGCAGCGTCTCGTTTCCGTCCTTGTCGAAGTCGTAGCTCTTCGCAGAGACGCCCTTCGCAAACGGCATCACGAGGCCGACATTCCGCACCGGGTCGACGAGCGTCCCGCCGCCGTCGCGCCAGTTGCCGAAGTCGGGCAGCGTTCCGCACGCCGGGTCGTTCACAGCCTTGATGACGCCGACGAGCCAATTGCCGTCCGACGAAAGCCCGCCGTGGTTCTCGACGATGACGCTGAGCCCGAAGGGCTTGGCCGCCGCGACGAGCTTCGCGAGCCCATCGGCGCAGCGCTTCGCCTGTTCGTCCGCCGTTCCCTCGCCGATCGCGTTCACCCGGATCGAGTGGCAGCCGAGCGTCCTGGCGAGCTCCATCCACTTCGCATGGTTCGCCGCGAACTCGCGCCGCGCGGATTCATCGGCGGCGCCGCAGAGGCCCTCGCCGTCGCACATGATGAGGAGCGACTCGACGCCGTCGCCGTCGAAGCGCTTTCGCAGCGTCTCCGCGAAGCCCTTCTCGGCGATCTTCGGCCGGTAGAACGAGTTCACGAGCTCGAGCTTGGCGATCCCGAACTCCTCGCGGGCGATCTTGCCGAAGTCGAGCGGATCGGCGATCACGCTCGGCCGCTCGTCGGGCCTGCAGAGCCCGAAGCGCCGATGCAGCGACCACTGCGCGAGCGAGATCGGGTTCTTCGCGGGCGCGGGCGTCGCCGTGACCGATCCTGCGGCGGGCGCCGCCTGCCGGCCGAGCGCCTGGGAGACCAAGCCTCCAAGCGAGGCGAGTCCGAGGATTCCTAGCGCACTGCGACGGTCCATGAGGCCTCCGAGAGATTCGGGCGTTCGGTCGATCCGCGCACGCTACCCCAAACGATGCCGCCCGCCAAGAGCGCGTCGAAACCTACACTCTCCGCCATGCCCACCTGCCGCCGCGGTTCGGTCGTGTTCCTCGCGCTTGTCGCCTCGCTTGCGCCGTGTGCACACGCTCGCACGACGGAGATCGAGACGATCCGCGCGGCGCTCCCCGCGCTCGCGGCGCCCGCCGAGATCGACCTCGACTCGGTCGAGATTCCGACGATCCGCGCCAAGACGCTCGCCGACGCCGTGTGCGCGCAGGGCTGGATCCACGCGCGCGAACGCTTCCTGCAGATGGACCTCGCGCGCCGCGAGCCCGCGGGCGAAGTCGGGCAGATCGTGCCCCAGGGCGTCGCGCTCGACCGCGAGGCGGTCAATCTCGGCCTGCGCGCGATCGCCGAGCGCGCGGTCGCGCGTCTCCCCGAGAAGCACCGCGCGCTCCTCGAGGCGTACGCCGCCGGCGTGAACGCGCAGCTCGCGCTTGCGAAACCGTTCGAGTACCAGCTGCTGAAGGCCCCGTGCGCGCCGTGGACGCCCGCCGACTCGATGCTCGTGCAGCTGAGCATGGCGCGCTATCTCGACAGCTCCGACGACCTCGACCGCGCGCGCACGCCGCTCCATCAGGCGCTCGGCGCAGAGATCGCCGCGTACTTCACCTCGAGCCGCGGCGTACTCGACATGACGGTCGACGGCAGTCCGTCGCCCGCGGCGATTCCGATTCCCGATGCAGCGGCGCTCGACCTGCGCGCGACGGCGCCGCAGCCCACCGAGAGGCCCACCGAGAGTCCCGCCGCGCGTCCCGCCGCGAGTCCAGCCGCGACGAAGCCCCTCGAGACTCCGGGCTCGAACGCCTTCGCCGTCGCAGCCTCGCGCACGCGCGACGGACGCGCGATGGTGGGCAACGACATGCACCTCGCCCACATGGCGCCGAACTTCTGGTACCGCGTCGATCTCCAGTGGGACGACGGGCGCCTCGTCGGGCTCTCGCTGCCGGGCGTTCCTGCGATCGTGCAGGGCACCAACGGCCATGTCGCGTGGGGGTTCACCAACCTGACGGCCGATCTTTCCGACCTGATCGCAGTCGAGCGCGATCCCGCGAATCCCGACGCCTACCTCACGAACGATGGACCGAAGCCGCTCGCGCGGCGCTCCGTCGCGATCGGACGCGGAGCGGCTGCAGCGGAGGTCGAGTGCTTCTCGACCGACTTCGGCCCCATCGTCGGCGCGCTGCCCGATGGGCGGCTCGTCGCGCTCCGTTCGCCGATCCTGATCGACGGCGCGATCGACTTCGGCCTCTTCGACATGGCCGACGCACGGACGCTCGAGGCGGCGCTCGCGTGCGCCCGCCTCTGGAAGGGTCCGCCGCAGAATGTGCTCGTGGCGGCCAACGACGGCCGCATCGGATGGACGATCTCGGGCGCGCTGCCGCTCCGCACGCGCGCCACGCCTCGCATCGTCGATTGGCGCGAAGCCGAGCCGTGGCGCGGATCGGTCCCGATGGAGAAGAAGCCCACGATCATCGACCCGCCATCGGGCATCCTGACGAGCGGCAACCAGCTTGCGATCAATCCGACCGCCGAACTGGCCGCCGTGCTCGGTGCCGACGAGGCGCATGGCGACCGTGCGTTCCGGCTTCGCGAACTCCTCGAGAGCCGCTCGGACTGGG
>JBKCZS010000283.1:0-18174 GCA_046337925.1 bacterium
CGCCCCTGGCTCGCCATGGCGCGTCCGCCTTCGCCGCGCGCGGCGCCGCGCGCGAGTCGACCTGCGATCTCGTCCGCGAGCCGCTCGGACTCGATCGGCGAGGTGAGCGAGCCACCCTCTGCGATGCGCACCTGGCCGGTCTCCTCGCTGACGACCACGGCGATGCAGTCCGACTCCTCGGTCACGCCCATCGCCGCGCGGTGGCGCGCCCCGAGCTGTGCGGGCAGTTCGGCGCCATCGGCGAGGGGCAGTTGCACGCCGGCCGCCCAGACGCGCCCGCCGCGGATGACGAGCGCGAGGTCGTGCAGCGGACTGTTCGGCCAGAACACGCTCTCGATGAGGGTCGACGACGGCTTCGCGTCGAGTTCGACGCCGCCGGTGACGAGGTCGCCGATGCCGATCCGGCGCTCGATGACGATGATCGCGCCGAAGCGGTTCTTGGAGAGGAACTCCGCCGCCTCCGCGATCTCGTTCGCCAGGCCCGCCGCGGCGGGGGAGGGTCGGCGGAAGAACTTGGCGCGTCCGATCCGCGCGAACGCGGCCCGGATCTCGGGCTGGAACACCACGATCAGCAGGATCGCGAGCAGATTGAACGCGCGGTCGAAGAGGAACCGCAGCCGCTCGAAGCCGTCGGTCGCGTCGCCGAGCACGCGCACGAGGAGCGCGAGGGCGACCGAGAGCAGGAGGCACCCCTTGATCGCGCCCGCGCCGCGGGTTCCCCGAAGGAACCGGAAGACGACGAGCACCACCAGCCAGATGACAGCGAGCTCGATTGCGATCTCGAGCGCATCGGTCCACTGGGAGCCTTGTCGGAGTCCCGGCACGGTCCGCGATGATACGGAGGAGACCGTATCATCGCCTGCTCATGAGCAGACTTACCTCATCCTGGGACATCGGTCGATTCACGGGTCGCTGCGCCGCCACCGGCGCGCCGCTCGAGCCGGGCACTCCATGCATCGTGGCGCTCGTCGAGCGCGAGGACGAGGCGGGAGGCACCCCGATCGTACGCATGGACTTCAGCGAGGCCGGCTGGAACAGCGGCGATCGGCCCAAGGGCGTGATCGCGTTCTGGAAGTCGACCGTCGCCGCGCCGAACGAGAAGCGTCGCGGCTTCGTCGACGACCAGACGCTGCTCGACCTCTTCGAGCGGCTCGGCGGCGACGACCGCCCGCATCGGGTCCGGTTCCGGTTCGTCCTCATGCTTCTGCTCGTGCGCAAGAAGCTCCTTCGCGTGATGGGAACCTCAACCGAGGCAGGGGTCGAGACCTGGCTGGTGCTTCCGAAGGGTGCCGCCGAGGGCGAGCCTGCCGTCGGCGTGATGAACCCGAAGCTCGACGAGGCCGCCATGAAGGAGATCACCGAGCAGCTCGGTGAAGTGCTCGATGGCGCGTGGTGACGGCCGCCTCGCGTTCGCGAGCCGGGCTGCGTTCGTCGCGGTCGCGGTCGGCGTGCTCGCTGGCTGTCCGCCGCGCGCGGCCGCCCCGGGCGACCGCCCCGTCGAGGATCCTGCGGCCGCCGAGCGCGCGATCGAAGTCGAGCGCGTGCAGGCGCGAGAGGCGCTTGCGCCCCTCGTGGCCGCCCACAACGCGCGCGTGGCGCTGCTCGAGACCTTCGAGTCGCCTGCGGCCGTCGTGCTGCGCTATCCCGATGGCGACCGCGTGCAGGAAGACCAGCTCGACGGCTTCATCTACCTCGCGACGCGCGGGCGCGGCGCGTTCGAACTGCGGCTGCTCGGCAAGACCTGGGCGTGGCTTGGCGGAGATGGCGCGCGCAGCTGGATCTACTTCTCGCCGCCGGGCGAGCCGACCGTGCTGCATGTCTACGAGCGGCTCGTGGATGGCAGCGGCACCGACGCGACCGAAGTGGTCGGCACGGCGGAACTCACGCTGCTGACGCCGGGAAGCCTGCGGTTCCTGCTCGGGCTTGCGCCGATCGGCGACGAGTGGAGCGTCGAGCGGATCGAGTCTGCCGAAGGCGCCGAGCCGCGTCCGCTGACCGAGCGATACGCGGTCCGATGGTCGCCGACCGCGGCCACCGTCGCCACCGCGCGGTTCGGAGCGGATGGCCTGCCGGCCGCGCTCCGCGTGACCGATCTCGCGGGCACGGGTATCGCCGGTGCGGCGCTCAAGGACTACGCGAGCGTGCAGCGCGCGAACCTTGCGATGGGCGCATGGCCCAAGACCGCGACGAGGGTGTCGATCGAGGCGCCACGCTCGAAGGCGAGCGCGGGGCTCGTGCTCGATCGCGACGCGCTCGTTCGCCGATCGCCGCGCGCGCGCGACGACTTCTTCAATCTCGACGAACTCCAGCTCTACCTCGCGCCGACCGAAGTGATCTATCACGATGCCAGCGGCGCCGTGCGCAACGGCGCGCCCAAGCCGGCGTCCGGGCCAGAGAAGGGGCCGTGAGTCCGATGGATGCGCGTCCCCGCGTTTCGCTTCTCGTCGCGCTCCTCTCGCTCCTCGCCGCGTTCGCGGGTGCGGGGCGGGTCGATGCGTCTCCGCCGGGAACGCTGCGGAGTTCCGCAGCCGGGGACGGCCACCTGTGGTGGGCGGTCGAACGGGTCGCGCCCGCGGTCCCCGGCCGGTCGCGCGAGGGCGAGCAGCCCGAGTACCTGCTCATGCACCACGCGACGCTCGAGCCCGCGCCGAGCGAACGGTTCGTGATGAAGCTGGCCGCGCCGCCCGAGGCGATGGCGGCCGAAGGCAATTCGCTCGTGCTCGTGACGCGTCCGCAAGGCGAGCGCAAGCGCGTCGTGCTGCTGACGCGCGCGCAGCGCAACGAGGCGGTGGGGCACTGGTTCAGCGAGCCCCGCACCGGTCCGAAGATCCTGACCCCGCTCGACGAGCGCGGGCGCGTGCTCGACCTCGCGCTGGTCGACGGCACGCTGTTCGTGGTGCGGTCCGTGCGGGACGAGCAGGGCGCCGAGTCGCTCGAGATGCTGTCGCTCGAGACGGGATTCAACACCGGGTGGAAGCCGGTCGAGCTTCCGCCGCTCGATCGCGATCCCGCCGGCCAGACGCTCGGAGGGTCGCTCGTGCGCGATGGCAAGACGCTCGTCGCCATCGGTCGTGCGGCGGGGCAGGCACGGACCGCGCGCTACGAGTCGGGCAGTTGGAGCACGCGGCCTGTTCCGGAGGCCGAGGGCATGCGGATCCTCGGGGCGTTCTCGCTCGAGGGGCGGACGGTGCTCGTCGAGCGCGTGGAGGCTTCGGCCGCCCCGCGCATCGGGCTCACCGTCTTGCGCGAGGGCCGCCGCAGCGCGTGGGCGCAGTTCGACGAGCCGGCGCGGCCATGGTTCATCGCCGCCTTCGGCTCGGACGCGGCGCTCTTCGAGCTCGACGCCACGGGCCGCGGCACGGTTCGGGCGATCAGTCCGTCTGCGAACGCGCCGCGCGAGGCCGTCACCCTCATGCCGCCCGGCTTCGCGTCCGGCGGCTGGGTGCATCTCCTGATCCTCGGCGTGGCCTCGCTCTCGCTCATGCTCGCGGCGCTCCTCTTCGGAAGCGAGGAGTACCTCAAGGCGCGACTCGGACTCTCGGCGCCCGTGGTGCGTCCGCCCGGAGCGCCGCTCAGCCGCCGGTTTCTTGCGTTCGCGGTCGATTCGGTGCCGGCGTTCTTCATCTGCTGGGCTGCCTTCGGCGGAAGCCCCGCCCGTCTGCTCGAGCACCCGACCCTGAGCGCCAATCTCGAGGCGTCGCTCCCCGGCGCGTTCGTCATCGTCGGCGGCTGGATCTTCGCGACCCTCGGCGACGCGATCCTCGGCCGCTCGATCGGGAAGCGCATGCTCGGGCTGATGATCCTCGGACGGAACGACCGGCCGGCGGGCGTCGGCGCGCGGCTGCTCCGATCGCTGCTCTCCCTCGTCTCCGTGCTGTCGCCGCCCGTCATGTTCATCGCGCTCTTCCACCCGTGGGGAGATGGGCCGGCGGAGATGCTGACCAAGACCGCGGTCGTCGACGAGTCGGCGTGGAAGGCGCTTCCTCGCCCGCGTCCCGACGGCCAGCAGCCGTCCTGACGCCCCCCCGGTCGCGGGGGTTGGATCGGACGGGTCCGGTCGTGCCGATTTTGCCGAGTGCGCGCTCTTCATGTCGATCGACTCGACGCTGAGCAGTTTTTGCCTTTGGAGGATTCTCCGTCCGCCTGCCGATAAGAGAAGTGGATGGTTCCGTGTCCGGAACGGTCCCGCGCCTGCGTGCATTCTCTGTCGGGCGATGGTGTGTCGTGTGGATCACGAGGTCAAGGATTGACCTCGAGTGTGGACCTCATCGCGCAGTCGCGCGCTCGGAAGGATTCTGAGGGTCGTCGTGTCGAGCAAGCCGCAACCAACTCCCGATCCAAAGTCCGACGCGAAGGCGAAGGGCGATGCGAAGAAGGACGACGCCAAGCAGGACGACGCCAAGAAGGGCGGCGAGCCGGCGGCGGCGGTCGCGGCACCGGCAAAGCCCAAGACGAAGTTCCAGAAGATGCTCGCGCACGCGACCGAGAGCTGGCAGGCGCCACTTCTCGTGCTCGGTTCGCTGGCCATTGCTGCTGCGATCTACTACGGAAAGAGCTCTCCGCCCGCGGACGACTTCGAGGGCGCGCTCGCGCAGGCGGAAGAACTGATCGCCGACGGCGAGTTCAAGGCCGCGCGCGTGGTGCTGTTCGGCGTGGTCGCGCCGAACCTCGAGAAGGCGCCGCCTGAGATCCTGCCGCGTTTCCATGCCGCGACCGCCGACTACATCGCGGTGCAGCTGCGCGGCGTCGAGTTCCCTGCGAAGGAGAACGACGACCGCATCATCGAGGCCTACGAGAAGGCGCGGGATGCGGGCTGGGCGCTGACTTCCGAACAGGTGAAGCGCTACACCGAGAGCCTCGTGCGCGTCGGCCGCATGCAGGACGCGATCGCGCTCGTCTCCTCGACCGGCGACAGCCGCGAGGCCGACGATCTCAAGCGCCGCGTCCGTCGCGACGCGCTGATGGCGATTCTCCGCGGCGACGACGGCGGCGTGCCGCGCGCCCCTGAGGCGCTGCTCGCCGCCATCGACGAGTTCCGCTCGGATCCGTCGCTTCCGGCGCGCGAGGAGGCGTGGGCGGTTGCGCGAGCGGCCGAGATCCGCCTCTCGATCGGCCGCATGGAGGATGCCGGCAACAGGCTGCTGCTCGATCTGCGCCGTCTCGAGGGCGCCGTCGACGCGGGCGAGGAAGTTCCCGCCGACAACTTCGCGGAGCTCTCCGGGCTTCTCGGCGAGGCGCTGCGCCGTCAGGGCCGCTTCCTCGAGGCGAAGCGCGAGTTCGAACATGCGGCGTCGATCGTGACCGCGGGAACCGCGATCGCCGGCATGATCGATGTCGGGCTCGGCCGCACGCATGTCGCGCTGAACGAAGTGGACGCCGCCTACGAGGTGTTCACGCGCGCGGTCGCCGCCGAGCACCAGGGCCGCCTGCGCCAGGAGGCGCTGCTCGGACGCGCGCTCGCATACTCGCTGCGCGGCCAGAACATCGAGTCGCTGCGCGATTTCCAGCAGTTGCGCGAACTCATCTGGAAGTCGAGCCACCCCGACACCGTGCGCGAGGTCGAGACCGTGCTGATCGCGCGCGCCGATGCGGCGCTGAGCGCGGAAGAGCCGGCGCTTGCGCTGTCGTACGCCGATCTCGCCTCGACGATCCGCCCGAACGGCGGATCAAGCGCGGAATCGCTCCTGCGGGTGGCGACGGCCGCACGCGCCGAGGCCGACCGCATGCTCGCCGCCGTGCCCGCCGGGCAGAACACCGACCCCGAGGACCGCGCGAAGATCAATCGCCTGCTCCGTCGTGCGGGCGATTCGTTCGCGGCCCACGCGGCCGCGCCCGAAGTGCGCAGCGTCCAGGACGGCACCGTCGCATCGAGCCTCTGGGCTGCGGCCGACTCCTACGACCTCGCGGGCTGGCGCGACGCCGCGGTCGCGAACTTCCAGGCGCACATCGATGTCGCGAACCCCGACGATCCGCGGCGCGCCGAGGGCTTCTGGCGCATCGCCGGCCTCAGCCACGCCGAGGGCGCCTACGACGACGCGGTACGCGGATATCAGGCCGCGATCGCGGTCTCGCCGACCGGCCCGTTCGCGGTCCGCTCCGTCGTTCCGATGGCGCGCGCGCTCGCCTCGGGCGGTCGCGGCGCCGATGCGCTGAACCTCCTTCAGCGCGTGCTCGACGGCGACTTCGGGCTGCAGCCCTCTGCGAACGAGTACTACGACGCGCTCGACCTCATGGCCAAGCTCGCGTTCGAGCGCAGCGACTTCGTGAAGAGCGCGGAGCTCCTGCGCGAGGCGCTCATGCGCCGTCCCGAGGACATCCGCACGGGCGAACTTCGGTTCCGTCTCGGCGAGAGCCTCGTCGAGGTGGCGCGCTCGGCGCGCAAGCAGGCCGAGACGGGCGATGTCTCGGTCGCGCGGCGCCTCCAGCTGACGCGCGACTCGAGCGACCGGCTCGTCGAGGCGCGCCGCGCCTTCGACCAGTCGATCGCGTCGTTCGAGAAGCTCGCGCAGCCGCTCGACGGCCTTGCGAACGACATGCTGCGGCGGGCGTATCTCGCGCGCGCCAACACGGCGTTCGACCTCGAGCAGTTCGACGAGGCCATCCAGCTCTACGAGATCGTCGACCGCAAGTATCCGGAGCATGCGCTCTCGATGGTCGCGTTGATCCAGATCGTGAACGCGTGCGACCGGCTCGGGGATTCGACCCGCGCCGAGATCGCGCACCGTCGCGCCCAGCTCCGGCTCGCGCAGCTTCCCGACGAGGCGTTCCTCGTC
Organism: bacterium; assembly: GCA_046337925.1. GTDB lineage: Bacteria > Planctomycetota > Phycisphaerae > Phycisphaerales > SM1A02 > QWPT01. The sequence continues at coordinate 6,774 of JBKCZS010000283.1, forward strand.
GGCGGAGGCATCCTCGCGCGCGAGAGCTGGGAGACATGGTTGAGGAATCGCCCGCCCGCCGGGAGGGTGGCGTCCAATGTGAAGCCGGGTGCAGTTGAAGGGGGTGTGCCATGAGTTCGCAGGGGTCCGTCCGATTGCTGGAGATCGCCAAGGCGCGGCTCAAGAGCGCCAAGGCGCTCCTTGATCTCGCCGAGTTCGAGTCGAAGGTCCTCGCCGTCGTCGATGGGGCGACGCGCGGAGACTGCACGCCCGCCGAGGCGGAGAGCGCCCTCAACGGGCATCTCGATGCGCGCGACGCGCTCATCAAGGCGATGCGTGCGTTCGACGAGGAGTGGGTGGCGCTCGCGAAGAACGCCGAACTCACCGAGGAGGATGTCGGCCCGCTCCGCGCGATCAACGCCGAGATGAAGGCGGTCCTCGACACCGTCGGCGTCCGCGACAAGGCGTTCGTGCGCGAGTTGAAGTCGCGCCGCCGCGACGCGGGCGACGGAATCAAGAAGACGGAGGTCGGTGCCACGGCGCAGCGCGCCTACTCGCCGTCCCAGGGTGGAACGCAACCGAGATTCACGGACAAGGCAGGCTGATGACGCAGGCAACGGGTCAGGATGGCGACTTCGCGGAGTTCGTGCGGACCTTTACGGAGGCGACCGCACGGCTGCAGGAGACGCACGCCGCCCTCACGGGGCAGGTCGAGCGGCTCCAGGGCGAGCTCGCGGAGGCGAACGAGCGGCTGCGCCGTTCGCGTTCGCTCGCGGCGCTCGGCGAGATGGCCGCCGGCATCGCGCATGAGATCCGCAATCCCCTCGGCGCGATCGCGCTCAACGCGGAGATGCTCGGTTCGGATGTCGCCGGCAACCCCGCGGCCACCGCGAGCGTCGAGAAGATCCTCCGCGCCGCGCGCCGCCTCGACCGGATCGTGGGCGATGTGCTGAGCTTCGCCCGCGACACCCGCATCAACGCCGTCTCGACGACCGCGCGGGAGATCCTCGAGCTCGCCGCGTGCGACTGCGAGGCGCTGCTCGAGCGCGAGGACATCGACCTTCGCATCGACATCGACGGCGAGTGCCGGCTGCGGGCCGACGGTCCGCTCGTGGCGCAGGCCGTCGCGAACCTGATCCGCAACGCCGTGCAGGCGATGCATGGCATGTCCGTGCGCGAGGTCACGCTGTCGGCGCGCGAGGCGCGGCTGCGCACCGCCGACGGCACGCGACGCGGCTTCGTGGTGCTCTCGGTCGAGGACACCGGCCCCGGCATTCCCGCCGAGGCGCGCGAGCGCATCTTCAATCCATTCTTCACGACGCGGGAGGAAGGGACGGGCCTCGGGCTCGCCATCGTCCACCGCATCGTCGATGCGCACGGCGGCATGACCGCCTGCGCGGAATCAACCCGCTCGGCCGCAGGACGCGGCACGGGCGCACGGCTCGAGCTTTCGCTTCCGCTCGAGCCGACTTCGGTCGCGGCCGCCGATGGCGTGTCGCTGGGCGAGGCGGTCCGCCGGAGGATCGGCGGAAATCAAGCAGTCCACGCAAACGCTGGGTGAAGGAGTCATCCGTATGGGCAAGGTACTCGTTGTTGACGACAAGGAACTCATGCGCGACAGCGTCGCTGCGATCCTGAGCCGCAAGGGCCACACGGTGCTCACCGCGCCCGATGCGCGGGCCGCGCTCGCCCGCATCTCGGAGAAGCGGCCTGAATGCGTGGTGACCGATCTCCAGATGCCCGGCATGAACGGGCTCGAGCTGCTCGAGGAGATCCGAAAGATCGACGCGGAGCTGCCGGTCGTCTTCATGACCGCGTTCGGCTCGATCGAGACGGCCGTCGAGGCGATGCGCAAGGGCGCGTTCGACTATGTGACGAAGCCGTTTTCGGGCGACGAACTGACGATCTCGGTCGACCGCGCGCTCGACCACGCGCGGCTTCTCCGCGAGAACCAGGTGCTGCGCGCGGTGGCGACGCCGCAGACGCGTCGCGCCCAGAGCCACCGCATGATCGGCTCGGGCCCGGTGATGGAGGAACTGCGCTCGACCCTCGCGCCGATCGCGGCAAGCCACGGCACCGTGCTGATCACGGGCGAATCCGGCACCGGCAAGGAAGTGGCCGCGCGCCACATCCACGAGCACAGCCCGCGCGCGTCGGGCCCGTTCCTCGCCATCAACTGCGCGGCGCTCTCGTCGGCGCTGCTCGAGAGCGAGCTCTTCGGCCATGAGAAGGGCGCCTTCACCGGCGCGGACCGCCTGCGCAAGGGACGCTTCGAGCTCGCGGACGGCGGCACGCTGCTCCTCGACGAGATCAGCGAGATCCCGCCGGACCTGCAGGCGAAGCTCCTGCGCGTCCTCCAGGAGAAGAGCTTCGAGCGCGTCGGATCGAGCATCGCCCAGAAGGCGGATGTCCGCATCCTCGCGACGACGAACCGCGACCTCGCCCGCGAGGTCGATGCCGGCCGCTTCCGCGGCGACCTCTTCTTCCGCCTCAATGTGCTTCCGATCCGCATGCCTGCGCTGCGCGAGCGCCTGAGCGATGTGACCGAGCTCGCCGAGCACTTCCTCGGACTCGTCGCCGACCGCGAGGGCGGACGACGCAAGAAGCTGACCAAGGACGCGATCGCGCTGTTCGCCGAGTACGGCTGGCCCGGCAATGTGCGCGAGCTGCAGAACCTCTGCGAGCGCGCCGCGGTGCTTGCCTCGGGAGACACGATTCCCGCGGAACTCGTGGCGCCGTGGCTCGTGGCGAACGGCTCGGGTGCTTCGGCCGCGGCGTCGACCGCGCCGAGCGGGGGAGTCGGCGTGCGGCTTTCGCGTCCGACCGAGCCGCCGATCATCGAGACCTTCTCGGCGGCGGCCGCCAACACCCTCATCGGTGCCGCGCACGGCTCGCATTCGAACGGATCGGCGCACGCCACCCCGTCGCCTGCGGCGTTCGCGGCGGCGGCCGACAGCACGGGCCTCCCGAGCCTCGTCTGCGACGGCCGGCTCACGCTCGACGAGATCGAGCGCCGCTCGATCGTGGCGACGCTCGAGCGCTTCCGCGGCCATCGCCAGAAGAGCGCGAAGGCGCTTGGAATCGGCGTGCGGACGCTCGGCCTCAAGCTGAAGAAGTGGAAGGAAGAAGCCCTTGTCCCTGCGGAACTGTGAGGTCGCGCCATGATCGACGGATTCCTCGGCGGCTCCAGCCTCCCGGCGCTCGAGCGGTCGCTCCAGTACATGTCGGCACGCCAGAGGCTGCTCTCGGGCAACATCGCCAACATCGAGACGCCGGGATTCCGGCCCACCGATGTGTCGCCGGCGGCGTTCCAGCAGGCGCTTCGCGACGCGCTCGACCAGAAGAAGGTCGACGACCAGGGCAGCCTGTCGTTCGACGACTCCGCCCCGGTCTCCTTCACGCCGGACGGGACGCAGCTCAAGCCCGAGATCCTCGCCGAGAACATCATGTTCCATGACGGCAACGACCGCAGCATGGAACGGCTGATGCAGAAGATGCAGGAGAATGTGTACAGCTTCCGCGTGGCTGCGCAGATGCTCCGCGGCCAGTTCGACCTGATCAACACCGCGATCCGCGAGCGCATGTGACGCCCGCGGGCCGGCTCCCGTGAATGAATGACCGCCCCCGCAGGATTGTGAGTGCAGGAACGGATTCCACGCCATGTTCACCTCGTTCGACATCTCGACCTCGGCGCTCGTCGCGAACCGCACCCGGCTCGACGCGATCTCGGCGAACATCGCCAACATCGATGTCCCCGTCGACCCCAAGTCGAAGAACCCGCCGTTCTCCGAGCAGGTGGTCTACTTCGCGCAGGGCGACCCGGTCTCGGGCAACGCGAACGGGGTGCATGTGGCCGCCATCCAGCCCCGGAACGACTTCCGCCGGGCCTTCGAGCCGTGGAACCCGCTCGCCGACCGCGACGGCTATGTCCGCTACGCGAACATCGATCCGGTGGTCCAGCAGGCGAACGCCATGCTGGCGACCCGCAACTACGACGCCAATCTTGCGGCGATCGAGGCGGCCAAGACGATGATCAGTTCGTCCCTGTCGATCATCAGCTAGTCGGTGACGCAGGGCAGGAGCAGGGGCTGGCACGCCATGTGCTAAGGAACCCCAGAGGCACCAGGCAGCAATGACCGATCCGCTCGGAATCGTTTCCCGCATCAACACGCAGTCCGCCGCGACGCAACGGCAGGGCCAGACGCCCGCCGGCGCGGACTTCAAGCAGGAACTGCTCGACGAGATGCGCAAGGTGAACGAGATGCAGCAGGACGCCACCCAGGCGACCAACGACCTGCTCACGGGCCGCCGCGACGACATCGAGGGCGTCATGATCGCCACGCAGAAGGCGGATTCCGCCTTCCGCATGCTGCTGGCGCTGCGCAACAAGGTCGTCGACGCCTACGACGAGGTCCGCAACATCCGCGTCTGACGCGGCCGCAAACCGAATGTGGCGGGGGAATCTCCGCGGACGAGGGTCCGCCGGGGCCGCTGTCGCCTGCCCGGCGCGCGTGGAGCGGTCGGCGCATCCTGCGCGGCCGCGCGCAACTTTCGCCATTTCGCGCGCGGTCTTTGCGGGCTGAAACGGCTGCGTGCCGATGAGGGTTCTCACGACGCGCTCTGCCAGGATGGCACGGCGTCGTGCGCCGGCATCACCGTGCCGCGCGCAAGACACTTCACCCGTCGCGGCGCAACAGGCATGGAGGCCTACGCGTGCAGGCATTGCGGAACACGCTCGATCTCATTCGGAACCGGCTTGGAGGGCTCTCGCCCGCCGCGAAGCTGCTGGCCGGAAGCCTCATGGTCATCGTGGCGATGGGGCTCTTCCTCGTCGCCCAGTGGAGCGCGACGGTCTCGACCGTTCCATTCACGGTGACTCCGACGGCCTACGAGCAGGCCAAGACCTTCCTCGCGAACCGCGGCGTCACCTTCACCGAGGAGAACGGCCGCCTCATGGTGCCGACGGAGCGCTACGGCGAGCTGCTCGCCGGATTCGCCGAGCAGGGCGGCGGCAGCGAGGCCGGCATCGACTTCAACGCGATGATCGGGCTCGACAGCCCGTTCGACACCACGCGGCAGAGCGAGACGAAGAAGCTCGTGGCGCTTCAGAATGTGCTGTCGCGCACGATCAGCGGATTCCGCAATGTCAAGAGCGCGACGGTGTTCATCTCGCCGAAGCCGGCGACGCCGCTCGGCGCGTCGCGCCATGTGCAGACCGCAAGCGTGCATGTGACGATGCGCATGGGCGGGCTCACGCAGGAGCAGGTCGACGCGATCGCGGCGATGGTCGCGGGAACGCAGGCGGGCCTGAAGCCCGAGAGCGTGTCGGTCACCGACGGCATGCAGAACTACAAGACGACCTTCGGCCGGGCCGGAGCCGCAGGCGAGAACCTCGAGCAGTCGCTCAAGATCGCCGACGCCGTGCAGGCGCGCATCGGCACGCTGCTCGCGTCGATCGAGGGCGTGCGCATCGCCGTCAACCCGCAGGTCGTCACCGTCGAGCGCAAGCGCACGAAGACGGAGTTCCGCGACGGCATCTCGGTGCCGGTGAGCGAGTCGACGCAGACTTCGGAGACGAAGGGCGCCACGCCCACGCGCGAGCCGGGCACGGTGCCGAACACCGGCATGCAGGTGATGTCGACGCCGAGCGGTGCGGGACAGTCGTCGACCGAGCGTGCGGAGAACAAGTATCTCTCGCAGATCCCCGGCACCACCGAGATGGAGTTCGACCCGACCGGCTACGCGACCAAGATCGATGTGGGCGTCGCGATCCCGTGGAGCTACTTCGTGAAGGTGTGGAAGCTGCGCAACCCCGCGGCTGAAGGCGCCGAGGCGAAGGAGCCCGACGAGGCGGCGATCTCCGCGGTGCGCGACGAGGAGATCGCGCGCATCAAGAAGCTCGTCGAGCCGCTCGTCGCCACCGATGCCGTCATCGATGCGAAGAAGGGCGCCGTCGAGGTCAGCTGGTTCTACGACTTCGCCGAGGAGCTCGCGCAGCCTTCGATGGCCGCGAGCATCGGCGAGATCGTGCTCGGCGGCGGCGGGGGTGGCGGCGGTGGCGGGGGCGGCATCTCGATCGGGAGCGACGGCCTCATCAAGCCCATCGGTCTCGGCGTCCTCGCGGTCGTGAGCCTCTTCTTCATGTTCAACATCGCCAAGAAGGCCTCGACGCGCGAGCAGCTGCCGAGCGCCGAGGAGCTGGCGGGCGTGCCGCCGATGCTCGAGTCCGACGGCGGCGACATCATCGGCGAGGCCGACGAGGCGACGCCGGCGCTCGAGGGCATGGAGCTCGACGACGACAGCCTGCGCCGCCAGCAGATGCTCGACCAGCTCAACGAGCTGGCGACCCGCGACCCCGAGGAGCTCTCGGGCATCCTGCGCCGCTGGATGCGCAACCAGGATTGATCCGGACGGAGGAGACGAACCATGGTGTACCGCCCCGGCATGAAGCTTCCGAAGTCCGCCGACGAACTCGACGGCACGCTCAAGAGCGCGATCCTGCTGCTCCTGCTCGACGCGGATTCGGCGGGCGGGCTGCTGAAGGCGCTGCCGACCGAGTCGGTCGAGGAAGTGACGCGCGCGCTCGCGGCGCTCGGCGATGTGCCGAAGGAACTCGGCGAGGAAGTGATCCGCGAGTTCTACTCGCTCGCGATGGCGCAGGGCTATGTCCGCGAAGGCGGCTTCGCCTACGCCAAGAACCTGCTCAAGAACTCGCTTGACTCGAAGGTGGCCGACAAGGTCATCCAGCAGATCCAGACGCAGGTCCAGAAGACGCCGTTCAGCTTCCTGCAGAAGGCGGAAAGCGCGAACCTGCTGACATTCATCCAGGACGAGCACCCGCAGACGATCGCGCTGATCGTCAGCCACCTCTCGCACCACAAGGCCAGCGAGATCCTGATCGGCCTGCCGCCCGCGAAGCAGATCGAGGTCGTGCGGCGCGTCGCGCACATGGAGCAGACGAATCCCGAGGTCATCCGCGAGGTGGAGATGTCGCTCGAGAGCCGCCTCTCGAACATGATCAGCTCCTCGATGGAGAAGGTCGGCGGCGTCGAGACCGTCGCCGAGATCCTCAACCTCGTCGACCGTTCGACCGAGCGCACCATCATGCAGGGCGTCGAGAGCGAGGATCCCGAGCTCGTCGAGGAGATCCGCCGGCGCATGTTCGTGTTCGAGGACATCAACATGGTCAACGACAAGGGCATCCAGGCGGTGCTCAAGGAAGTCGAGAACGACCAGCTGGTGCTGGCGCTCAAGACCGCGTCGGAAGGCCTCAAGTCGAAGATCCTCAACAACATGTCGTCGCGCGCCGCCGAGACGATCCGCGAGGACATGGAGTTCATGGGTCCCGTGCGCATCAGCGATGTCGAGGCTGCGCAGCAGAAGATCGTCGACATCGTGCGCAGGCTCGAGGAAGCGGGCGAGATCATCATCGCCGGCCGTGGTGGCGACAACGATGTGGTGGTCTGAGCCGGCCTTGCGCGCGGCGTGACGGAACGAATCACGATGGCAGTCATCAAGGCAACAGCACAGCGGCCGACCTTCGCCGGAACGAGCCTGCACGACCTCGGCGACCTGCGGAAGGGCGCCGAGGAGGCGCTCGACCGTGCGCGCGCCGAGGCCGCGCGGCTCGTCGCCGAGGCGAAGCGCGAGGTCGACAAGGTCTACAGCGAGTCGCGCGAGTCGGGCTTCGAGCAGGGCAAGGAAGAGGGCTTTGCGGCGGGTTTCGCCGAGGGCCGCACGGCGGGAGCGGCTGCGGGACGCGAGGAAGCGCGTGCCGCGCACGAGGCGATGATCAAGACGCTCGAGGAGTCGTTCAGCGCGGAGTTCATGCGCTGGGTCCAGATCCGAGAGGACATCATGCGCAGCGCCGAGCGCGAGCTCGCGGGCATCTCGATCGCGATCGCCGAGGCGATCGTGCGCGAGCATGTGCGCTGCGACACGGCGGCGGTCGTGCGGCAGGTCGAGCAGGCCGTGGCGCTGTTCGCGCGCGCGACGCGCGTCTCGATCGAGGTCGCGCCCGAGGACGAGCCGCTCGTGCGCGAGGCCTTGCCGAACCTGTGCGCGATGCTGCCGCCCGATGCGGAGGTCGCGCTCCGCGCGCGTGCCGGCATGACGCGCGGCGGCTGCTTCATCCGCTCGAGCGAGGGCACGATCGATGCCCGCATGGAGACGCTCTTCCGCCGCATGCGCGAGGGCGTCGTGGGAACCGGCGTGCCGGCCGCGGAGCCGGCGTCGGGGCCGATCGTCGTGCAGTCCGAGGCGGCCGCCACGGCCGAGGTTCCGGCGGCTCCCGCGGTTTCCGACACTCCTGAGACTCCCGAGGTCTCCGAGCTTCCCGACGCGTCTGACCCTCTTGAGGCGCCCGACGCGCCTGATGCTCCCAGCGCGCCCGAGTCCGGAGGCGACGCGTGAGGCTGTCCGCCGTGAAGCAGGCCGTTCGTGCCATCGAGCCGCGCGAGATCGCGGGCACGGTGCGCGCGGTCAAGGGGCTCGTGCTCTCGGTCGAGCAGCTGCCGCTCCCCGTCGGTTCGCTCGTGCGCGTGTCCGTTCCGAATCGCACCGACTGGCCGCGCGGCGAGGTCGTCGGCTTCGAGGGGACGCGCGCGCTCGTCATGCTGCTCGCGGAGGCCGACGGCGTCGCGACGGGAGCGTCCGTGATCGGCGAGCAGCCGTACTCGACGATCGGCGTGAGCGAATGGTGGCTCGGACGCGTGGTCGACGCGCTCGGCCGCCCGATCGACGGAAAGGGCGACATCCCGCCTGGCTCGCCGCAACCGATGTGGCCGCCGCGCACGAGCCCGCTGACGCGCGGCGTGATCCGCGACATCCTGCCGACGAGCGTGCGCGCGATCGACGCGATGCTCACGATCGGCAAGGGCCAGCGCATGGGAATCTTCGCGGGCCCGGGCGTCGGCAAGTCGACGCTCCTCGGATCGATCGCGCGCGGCACGAGCGCGCATGTGAATGTGATCGGCCTGATCGGCGAGCGTGGCCGCGAGGTCCCCGAGTTCCTCGAGCATGTGCTCGGCGAGGAGGGATTGCGGCGTTCCGTCGTGGTGGTGGCGACGGGCGACGAGAGTCCGCTCATGCGCGTGCGCGCCGCGACCGTCGCGTGCAGCGTGGCGGAATACTTCCGCGACCAGGGCCTCGATGTGATGCTGATGCTCGACTCGGTGACGCGCTTCGCCCAGGCGCAGCGGCAGATCGGCCTCTCCGCCGGCGAGACTCCCGCGACCAAGGGCTTCACCCCGAGCGTCTTCTCGATGCTGCCGCGACTCCTCGAGCGCGCCGGCTGCATTGCGGGCGGGGGTTCGATCACCGGCTTCTACACCGTCCTCGTCGAAGGCGACGACATGACCGAACCCGTCGCCGATGCGGCGAAGGGCATCCTCGACGGCCACATCGTGCTCTCGCGCAAGCTCGCGGAGCGCAACCACTTTCCCGCGATCGACATCCTCGCCTCGATCTCGCGCGTGGCCGACCAGATCTCTGATCCGAACCATCTCAAGGCGCGGCGCCACATGTCGCGGCTGCTTTCGGCCTACAAGGAGGCCGAGGAACTCATCGCGATCGGCGCCTACGCGCGTGGCTCGAACCCCGAGGTCGATGCTGCGATCGCGCTGAAGCCCGTGCTCGAGAAGTTCCTCTGCCAGGGCCAGTACGAGCGCGCGGAACTGCCGTACACCCTCCGCGCCCTGGTCGAACTTTCGCTTTCTGCGGAGAGTGCGGGCAAGCGCGCCGGCCCGCAGGCGGGCGGAGCCGCAAGAACCGCTGCCGGAGCGCCGATATCCCGTTAGCCGCGCACGCCGCGCGACAGGTAGACCATGGCCAAGTTCAAGTTCTCGCTCGAACGCCTGCTCGATCGCCGCCTCAAGGAAGAGGAGGCGCGGCGGCTCGTCCTCTCGAAGATCGAGGGACAGCGGCGCGCGCTCGAGGATTCGCTGCGCGACCGGCAGCGCGAGATCAGCGCGGGCCGAGGCGAGTGGCGCGAACAGCTTGTGGGCGAGGTCGATCCGACCGCGCTCAGGCACCATGCGAGCGCCAGCATCGGGCTGATGCGCAAGGCGCAGCGGACGGTGCTCGAGCTCGCGGGGCTCGAGAAGTCGCTTGCGCGCGCGAAGGAGGATCTCGTCGAGGCAGCCCGCGCGCGGCGCGTCCTCGAGATCCTGCGCGAGCGCCGGCTGGCCGCGTTCCGCGCGGACGAAGCCAAGCGTGAGCGCGACCAGATCGACGAGTTCGCGCAGATCGTCCACCGCCGCGCGGCGGTCGAGCTCCAGCAGCAGGATGAACGGGGTGCAGCATGATGAAGTTGATCAAGATCCTCGCGATCGCCCATCTTCTCGCCGTCATCGGATTCATCGGGTGGCTCTTCGCGAGCGGCCGCGTCAACGCCGAGCGTCTGCAGCGCGTCCGCGAGATCTTCCATCCGACCATCGCGCAGGAGCAGGCGTTGGTCGCCGAGACGGAGACGAAGGCCGCCGAGCAGGTCAAGCTTGCCGAGGAGCAGAAGCGGCTTCTCGAGGCGCCGATGCCGCGCACGGAGCAGATCGTGTCGGCCGAACGGTTCCAGCAGCGCGCCGCGCTCGCGGTACGCGGCCTGCAGGACGAGCAGCGTCGGCTGCTCGACGACCTCTCGAGCCGCGAGCGGGGGGTCACCGAGCGCGAGGAGGCGCTTGCAAAGCGCCAGGTCGATTGGGAGACCTCGATCGCCGAGGAGAAGGAGCGCCAGACGAAGGAGCAGTTCCGCAAGGCGGTGCGACTCCTCGAGGCCGCGCCTCCGAAGCAGGGCAAGGACTGGATCCTCGAGCTGGTGCGGACCAACCGCGAGGACCAGGCCGTGTCCTACCTCGACGCCATGAACCCGGCGAAGTCGGCGGCGCTCCTCAAGGCCTTCAAGGGCGAGGGCGAGGCGAAGGTGGCCACGGATTTGCTTGAGCGCTTGCGACAGCTTGGTCTCGAGAGCGAGATCAACGCCGGAGCACCAAATGGCGCCAATTCTGCCGACCCTGCAGCCGATTCTGCCCGCACGAACCCAGCCGACGCCGCAGCAGGCAGGCCCGCGGGTCCAACCCCGAACGGACCGGTCCAGCTTCCGGGAGGTGCTGGGGCGTGATCTGCAGGGCGCAAGCGCTGCACCGTCGGAACTCGCTGCAGACGCGAACGGGCTGAGCAAGCAGCAGGATGCGGGTGAAGCGTCGATGTCGGCCGTCTCCGACGAGAGCGGCATCGCGTCGGGCAATCAGTCCGCCCAGACGCCGACGAGCGAGACGCCGTCCGCAGACACGACCGATTCGACGGATGGTTCCGAAGGCCAAGGCGATGGCGCCACGGCCGGCGGCGCAGGATCGAACTCGGGCGAGACCGACGGCGATTCCGCCGAGACCGATGGAGGCCTTGACGCCGATGCGGCCGCTGCCGCAGC
>JBKCZS010000284.1:0-9185 GCA_046337925.1 bacterium
CCCGTGGAACAACGCGTGGAACGGCACCACCCCGTGGAATACGTTCCCCGCCACCAACGGCAACCCGTGGAACAACGCGTGGAACGGCACCACCCCGTGGAATACGTTCCCCGCCACCACCGGCAACCCGTGGAACAACGCGTGGAACGGCTCCACCCCGTGGAACACGTTCCCCGCTACCAACGGCAACCCGTGGAACAACGCGTGGAACGGCACCACCCCGTGGAACACGTTCCCCGCTTTCAACGGCAACCCGTGGAACAACGCGTGGAACAACGCCACGCCGTGGAACACCTGCATCGCTCCCAACACCACGGGCACGCAGCACAACAACACGACGACCGCCCCGAACACGCAGCCGACGCACAACGCGGCTCCGTTCAACGGTGGCTGGCATAACGCCCCGAACCATGGCCATGCCGGCCTGAACACCTCGAACACCAACACGCCGCCGCATGCGTCGCATGGCACGGCGTTTGGACCGAACTCCGCCGGGTGGCATGGAGTTCACACGAACACCACGGGCGCCCCGACCACGACGACCGGCAACGGCAACTGGTTCCCCAACGCGAATCCGTTCGGTTGGAACGACGCGACCCACTCGCCGACGACCTGCACCAACACCAACGACTGCAACGGCGGTCGCGGGTGCGAGCAGACCAACGAAGGTCTTCCGCAGGGCATGAAGGTCCGCTCCGTCGCTTGACGGGAAGGGACGGCCGAGACCTCGGAGCTGCGCTCCGCTCCCGGCTTTCGAAGCCGTCGCGCCTCTGAGGAGGCGGGTAGGCTCAATCGAATCCACGCGACGCTGCGTCAGAGGATCCTGGCGCAGCGTCATCCTTTTTGATTCGCTACAGTCCTCGCATGTTGGTCACGAGCCCAGCCGACATCGAGGGCGCGACGCAGGCAGCGGCGTGCGTGGTCAAGGCGCATCAGCGCCTCGTGGAGTTCCTCCGCGAGGGGCAGACGCTCGCCGAGATCGACGCGTTCATCGGACGCACGCTTGCCGACCTGCAGGCGCCGAGCTGCTTCGTGGGCTACCGGATCCGGGGCCACCCGCCCTTCCCCTCGCACGCCTGCCTGTCCGTCAACCAGTGCGTCGTCCACGGCACGCACGACATGCGTGCATCCCCGCTGCGCCGCGGCGACCTGATTTCGATCGATATCGGCGTGCGACACCGCGGATGGATCGGCGACGCAGCCTGGACCTATGCCATCAAGGAGCGCGACGCGATCGGAGAAGCACTGATGAAGTGCGGGATGGAGTCGCTCCGCCGCGGCGTTGCTGCGCTGCGACCCGGCCGTCCGCTCGTCGACTTCGCGAAGGCCGTGCAGGGCTATGTCGAGGGACAGTGCAAGTTCTGCCTCGTTCGCGGGCTCGGCGGTCACGGCTACGGTCGCGAACTCCACGGTCCGCCCTTCGTCTCGAATGTCGTTCCAAGCTACCCGGGCGAGTGGCCTGAGGCCTGGAAGCAGATCAAGCCCGGTCTTCTCGTCGCGGTCGAGCCGATGATCGCGGTGTCGTCGTCCGAGACCCGTTCCAACGGCCGCGAATGGCCCGTCTTCACGGCGGATGGCTCGATGAGCGTGCACTACGAGGCCGATGTCCTCGTCACGGAGCAGGGCCCCGTCAATCTCACCGAAGGCCTGTTCGCGCTTCCCGAGATCGTCGGCTGAGCCCACGGGCGGCCGCATCGATATCACCGCGGCGCTCCACGTCGACTACCATCGTCGCTCCACGGAGCCCCGATGATGACGAACCACGCGCTGCTCGCCGCGATCCTCTCGATCGCCCCCTCGACCATGACCACCCGCGCCATGCCGACCGACGGTCTGCCGCCCGCGACGAAGACCGCACCCGTCACCGACACGCTCCACGGCGTCGAGATCGTCGACGAGTACCGCTGGCTCGAGCCCCTCGAGAAGGACTCGAGCGAGGTCACGGACTGGACCACCGCACAGAATGACCACACGCGCAGCGTCCTCGAAGGCATCGCCTGCCGCGATGAACTCGCGAATGCGCTCGAACCGTGGATGACGCTCGGCGCGATCGGTGCTCCGCAGATGACCGACGGCGGCTACTTCTACTCCGAGCGCGCAGGCACGCAGAACCAGGGCGTCGTCAAGTTCCGCGCGACCCTCGATGCTGAACCGCGCGTCCTCCTCGATGTCAACGCGCTCGACGCCAAGGGCCTCACCAGCCTCGACTGGTGGCGGCCGAACGAGCAAGGCACGCTCATGGCCTTCGGCCTCTCGCAGAAGGGCAGCGAGATGAGCGAGCTCCACATCCTCGATGTCGCGACCGGCAAGTGGCTCGACGACAAGATCGTCGGCAAGGTCAGCATGAGCGGCTGGATGCCCGACGGAAAGTCGTTCTTCTATTCGGGTCTCAGCGACATCAAAGACCCGTATTCGCGCGAGACCCGCCACCACCTGATCGGCCGCCTCTCCGCGCAGGACCCGATCGTCGTCAAGCAGACGAACCCGAGCGAGATCCCGGGCGCGGGCCCGTCGACCGACGGCAAGTGGCTGATCGGCTCGCTCTTCAAGGGCTGGGCCTCGAACGACCTCTGGGTCGCGCCGATGGATCCGTGGCTTGCGAAGGGCGAGCTCCAGCAGACGATCATCGCCCAGGGCCTCGACGGCCGCTTCGAGCCCGTCGATGTGATCGGCAACACGCTCTACCTCACGACCACCTTCGGTTCGCCGAAGGGCTCGCTCGTCGCGATCGACCTCGGAAAGCCCGCGCGCGAGCACTGGAAGACGGTCGTCGCCGAGCGCCCCGACATGGTGCTCGAGGGCGTGTCGCGCATGAAGGACGCGTTCGTCCTCACCTGGTCGAAGGATGTCTGCTCGCAGTTCGAGATCGTGAAGCATGACGGCACGCGCATCGGCTCGATCCCGCTGCCGGGCCTCGGCACCGCCGCGGTCTCGACCGACTGGAACCGCACCGAGGCGTTCGTGACCTACACGAGTTTCGACTCGCCTCGCACCATCTACGCGACCGATCTCGCGAAGCAGGACCTCGCCGCCGCCGACCTCAAGGTCTGGGCGAGGACCGAGATCCCGAGCGACCTCTCCCGCTACACCGTCGAGCAGAAGCGCGCGACCTCGAAGGACGGCACCGAGGTGCCGATGTTCATCGTGCGCCGCAAGGACATGCCGTTCAACGGCGACAATCCGACGCTCCTCTACGCCTACGGCGGTTTCAATGTCTCGCTCACGCCCGCGTTCAACCCGACCATCGTGCCGTGGCTCGACAAGGGCGGCGTGTATGTCGTCGCCAACCTCCGCGGTGGCGGCGAGTACGGCGAGGCGTGGCACCGCGCGGGCATGCAGGCGAACAAGCAGAATGTCTTCGACGACTTCTACGCCTGCGCCGAGTGGCTGATCGCGAACAAGTACACGCAGCCTTCACGCCTTGCGATCGAGGGCGGCTCGAACGGCGGCCTGCTCACGGGCGTCGCGAGCACGCAGCGCCCCGATCTCTTCGCGGCCGCGATCGTCGGCGTCCCGCTCCTCGACATGCTGCGCTACCAGGACTTCCTGATCGCGCGCTACTGGGTGCCCGAGTACGGCTCCGCCGAGGACAAGACGCAGTTCGAGACGCTGCGTGCGTACTCGCCGTACCACAACATCAGGAAGGGCACGAGGTATCCCGCGCTTCTTGTGACGGCCGGCGAGAACGACTCCCGCGTCCACCCGCTGCACGCACGCAAGTTCGTGGCGCGTCTCCAAGCGCAGGCGGGCAACGATCAGAAGCAGGACCCGATCATGCTGTGGGTCGACCGCGACGCTGGCCACGGACAAGGCAAGCCGCTCGCGCTTCGGATCCGCGACGAAGTCGACCAGTGGTCGTTCGTGATGTGGCAGACGGGCGTCTGCGGTCGTCCTTGAGCGGAAGCGGCGTGATTCAAGCCGTCGCGGCTGCGGCCGCTCCCTCTGGCGATACAAGCACCAAAGGCCCCACGAACACCGAAGGCCCCACGAGCACCGAAGGCCCCACGAGCACCAAAGCTCGCCGCCGCAGCGGCGAGCGCTCAAATCACGCGCGACTCAGCTTCGCGTGCTCGACGATCAGCGTCTTGAGACCGACCGAGCGGAACGAGATCCGCGCGCGCGTGCCACCGTAGCCGCGCGCGAGGTACTCGACCTTCCCGACGCCGAAGATCGGATGGCGCACCATCGAACCGACTGGGAACAGCTCGCCCACATCGACATCGCTGAACGCTTCCGGATCGTCATACTCGATGCGGCCGCCCGCGTAGCGTTCGGTGAGATCCGTGCGCGAGCAATGCTGCGGCGGAATCTCGCGCAGGAACTCGCTCTCGATCGACGCCTGGCGCACGCCGCGCACCGTCCGCACCGCCGCGCTTGAGACGACGAGCGCGCGTTCGGCGCGCGTCATGCCGACGAACAGCAGGCGCCGCTCCTCCTCGATCGAGTCCTCTCCATCGCTCGCACGGCTGTGCGGCAGGAGTCCGTTCTCGACGCCGATCACGGCGACGGTGTCGAACTCCAGGCCCTTCGCCGCGTGCAGGGTCATGAGCGTGACGCTCCCCTGCTCCGGGTCGACCGCATCGGCATCGGCGACGAGCGACACGCTCTCGAGCCAGAGCCGCAGCGCCTCGCCGAGCGTCGGCTGCGCGGAGAGCGCGGGCAGCGGCCGCTCGTCGTCCGGAACGCCCGCAAGATCTCCCTCGGACGGATCGTCGTCCGGCAGGCGGTAGTCCGCCGCGGCGGAGACGAGTTCCTCGAGGTTCGCCACGCGGTCGCGCTCCTCGATCGTCGAATGGTCGTCGATGCGGTCGAGACCGCTCGTCTCGAGCACCTCGCTCACGAAGCTCGAGAGATCGCCGGGAACGCGCTCGTCGAGCGCGCGCGCGAAGTCGCGGATCATCACGACGAATCCCTCGACCGCCTTCGCGGTCTTGCCCGACACGACCCCGGCGCCGGGCGCCTGCGCAAACGCCGCGATCAGCGGCAGGCCGTTCGCGGCCGCGTACGCCTCGATCTTGCGCACGGTCACATCGCCGATCCCGCGCGCGGGCACATTCACGATGCGGCGAAGCGAAACCTCGTCGCGCGGATTGGCGCAGACGCGCAGGTAGGCGATCGCATCCTTGATCTCCTTGCGGTCGTAGAACGCGGTGCCGCGCGCGATCGTCGACGGGATCATGCGGCGGCGCAGCGCGTCCTCGACCACGCGCGAGAGCGCGTTCATGCGGTAGAGCACCGCCATCGACCGCCACGGCACGCCTTCGCGCGAGCGCTCCTCGAGGAACTCGGCGACCTTGTCGGCCTCCTCGTGCTCGTCGTTCGCCTTCAGGATGCGCACGGGAAGCCCGTCTCCAAGCCCCGTCGTGAGGTCCTTGTGCTTGCGGCGACGGTTGTTCGAGATCAGGCCGGCGGCCGCCGCGACGATGTGCGCGGTCGATCGGAAGTTCTCGCCGAGCGGGACGACCTTCGCTCCCGGGAAGTGCTCCTCGAACTCGAGGATGTTCGAGATGTCCGCGCCGCGCCAGCCGTAGATCGACTGGTCCGGGTCGCCCACGACGAAGATGTTGCGCGACTTCGCGGCAAGCGCTGCCGCGATCACGAACTGCGCGTGGTTCGTGTCCTGGTACTCGTCGACGAGCACCCACTGGTGCCGCGCCTGCAGCGCCCCGAGCACCTCGGCGTCGTTCTTCAGCAGGAGCGCGACCTTCAGCAGCAGATCATCGAAATCCACGGCATTCGAGCGGGTCAACACCGCTTCGTAGGCCGCGTACGCCTTCGCGACCGAGCGCGTCCAGAAGTCGTTGGCGCCCGCGAGGTACGCGGCGCTGTCGAGCAGCCGGTTCTTCGCGTCGGAGATCTCGGCGAGCACGCTCGCGGGCGTCCACTGCGTGCTCGAGAGCCCCGCCTCCTCGATCGCGGCCTTGATCGCGTCCTTCTGGTCGCCCGAGTCGTAGATCGAGAAGCCCGCCTGCAGGCCACAGCGGTCGCCGAACCGCCGCAGGATCGCGGCGCAGTGCGAGTGGAAGGTCGAGACGACGAGCCCTGTGCGCGTGCCGTCCTCGCGCGCGACGAGCTTCGACACGCGTTCGCGCATCTCGCCCGCAGCCTTGTTCGTGAATGTGAGCGCGAGGATCTTCCAGGGCGGCACCCCGTCCGCGATCAACGCCGCGATGCGCCGCGTGATGACGCGGGTCTTTCCCGAGCCAGGGCCTGCGAGCACGAGCGCGGGGCCCGCATGGTGCGATGCAGCCTCGCGCTGCGCGGGCGTGAGATCACGGAAGAGTTCGGAGTGCGCCTGCGCGTCGTCTCCGCCGCCGTGTTCGTCGTCATGCGATGTGCGCGAGAAGTTCGACACGGGTCCGATCCTACGGGGAATGGCGGTGCGCGACGGAAGGCGCGACGCTCACGCACGACCGCTCGGCTTGTCCGAAAGCTCCGGCGCCTCTCCTTGGCGTGAATCGACGATGCAGACTCGGGCCACCGATCGCGCACGGACGCTTCTCCTGAAATCGGATGCGCAGAGGCTTGATGTTTGGTTTTTGTTTGGTATACTCGCGCCGCAGAAGCCCCTTCTTGCGGCGATGGCGCCAACCGCCAGCTCGATGGCGGACGGCACAACAGGTTGTCCACCGCCGGGGCGTCTGGTTCTGTCGGTTGCGATCAGCAGATAGTGTTCAAGGCTGGGGAACGAGGGTCGAGCGATCGATCAGATGGACATGTTCCTCGTCGCGTGCCGCAGGAACGGTGACCGTTGCAAGTCCATGTCCTCCATGAGCTTGTCAACATCACCGGCTCCGTAGAGGCTCGAGCTCGAACCGTTCAATGCTGCGCCTGCGGTGAACTGTTTCAAACAAGTTTCGTCGAAGGCGCAAAAAAGCCAAAAAGAACTACCGCTTGGGGTGGTTCTCTCTTGCTACCCCAATAGGTTGGGGTAGTATCTCGGCCGCGACGGTCTGAACGAAGTATTCGGACCTTCGCAACCGCGTTTCCAGCAAGCTGGCGCGGGTCAGGGTCAGCAGGTCAGTGTCAGAGTGGTTGGAAGTCGGTGGTTTCAGTCAGACCGAGGCTCATGGTCAGGCGCCCGACGAGTGCATCGAGGATGGTTGCCTTCAGGCCGGAAAGAAGTGACGGGGCCCGATGAGGTGGAGTTCAGTTCAGACCGCTCGGCAGTTGCCGAGACCGTTCGGACTGGGCATTCGGGGCGGCGGCACGGAGAGACGGTGAAGAAAGCGCATGAACGAGCGCATGAACAAGCGCATGAACAAGCGCCCGATCGGGTGCTTCTAGAGTCGATGCAGCGTCGGAGTCTGAAGCAGAAGGCCAGGTCCGAACCTGCGTGCGTGCGGAGAGTCCCCCGCGCATGTCGGTGAAACCGAGAAGGAATCCGGTCGGGTGCCCGTCATCGGGCGGCACGGTCGGGTGGCACGGTCGGAACACGATGGTGACGAGGGTCGCTCGCTCCGACCGCCCCTCCCTCCGCGTGCGAAGCCTCTGCGAGCGAAGCGTCTCGCATCTCTCTCGGTTTGTGACGGATCCCATCGCGATCGCGTTCGGCGAACAGCATCGAGGCGTCAAGTCGCTTCAACGATGTCTTCGCCGCAGCCTCCCTTCTCCACGCGGACTTCTCCGCGGACGGGATGGCGGGTCGAACGCGCATCGCTTCCGCTCGACGGCTTCTCCGCCGTCGGGAAACATGCAGCGCAGGGTCCTTTGGCCTTGCCGCGCAGACCCGATGCACTCCCCTGCAAACCCCGAACCCGTCCGGCTTCGTCGAATGCGGAGACAGCGTGCGGCGTTGGCCGCCAGCGAAAGGGCGTCGCATCGGCGCGCAGAGTTCAGGACGAACTCGCGTGCCTGACGCTCCGGAGGACTGGCGGACCGAACCGCGCGAGGGATGGTGGCAGCGGATCGACTGGATGTCGATCCCGAGTGTGAACACCCGGACGGACTGCGCATGGTGGCGCGCCGTCAGGGACCGTGCAGGCCGGTGGGGTCTGCGTCCGGTGCGTTCGAATGCCTGTATTGAGTGACACACAGATCCGCGAGCTCGTCTCGATCGAGCCGTTCGCCGGAAACGAGAAGCGACATGGCGTCGTCAGCTATGGCGTCTCGAGCTACGGCTACGACGTGCGCGTTGGCACGAAGTTCAAGATCTTCACCAACGCCACCTCGGGCGGAACGGCCATCGTCGATCCGAAGAACTTCACGAACGACCTGTTCGTGACGATCGACACCGCCGAGACGGGCCGCGACCACATCATCATCCCGCCGAACTCCTTCGCGCTGGCCGAGACCGTCGAGGTCATCAAGGTGCCGCGCGATGTGCTGGCCATCTGCGTCGGCAAGTCGACCTACGCCCGCTGCGGCATCATCGTCAATGTGACTCCCCTCGAGCCCGAGTGGCGCGGGAAGGTCACGATCGAGATCTCGAACACGACGCCCCTCCCGGCGAAGATCTACGCGAACGAAGGCATCGCGCAGATGGTGTTCCTCAAGGCCGACCGCGTCTGCGCGGTCAGCTACGCCGACAAGAACGGCAAGTACCAGGACCAGTCGGGGCTGACGCTTCCGATGGTCGACGGCCTTGCCGAATCGCGCACGCGCGCGTCCACGCCGCAACACGCCAGTAGCCATTGACTCCGACCATCGCGGTGTCTGCGCCCGCGCGCCGACACCGCATCGCCGTCCCACGGCATCACTTTCGAAACATTCCGTCATTCTCTCCTCTCATCCAGTCCGACCGCGCAGGAAGCACAGAACATGAAGATCTCCCGACGCTTCACCAAGGCAGGCCAGAACGTCTATGACGCCATCGAGTGGACCAGGCGTTCCAGCCGCATCGGCAACTCCGACGGCTCGACCGTCTTCGAAATGAAGGATGCCGAGATCCCGGCGTCGTGGAGCCAGCTTGCGACCGACATCGTCGTCAGCAAGTACTTCCGCAAGGCCGGCGTCCCGCAGTTCGCTGCGGACGGCACCCCGGTCGTCGACGAGTCGGGCAAGCCGGTCCTTGGCCCCGAGCGCTCCGTGCGCCAGGTCGTGCACCGCCTCGAGGGCTGCTGGACGCACTGGGGCGAGAAGTTCGGCTACTTCTCTACGTAGCGCGACGCCGAGGCGTTCTACGACGAGATCGCCCACATGCTGCTCACGCAGATGTCGGCCCCGAACAGCCCGCAGTGGTTCAA
>JBKCZS010000285.1:0-7977 GCA_046337925.1 bacterium
CCTTCCTCGACAAGCCCTGGGTCGGCGTGCTGCTCGGGCTCCCTGCCCTTGCCGCCTGCGTGCCGCTCCTGATGGGATCGCGGCGCACGCTTCTCTGGATGACGCTCGGAACGATCCTCGCGCTCCTGCCCGTCATCTACCTGTTCCTCGGGTTCCTCGGCGTGATGGCGCCGCTGTACGAGTATCGGCCGCTATGAGCGACGAGGCGCCCGCGCCGGACCGCGTCGCGCTGCGAGAGAAGGTCGAGGAGCGCGCGCATGAACTCGGCTTCGCGCTGGTCGGCGTGGCGCGCGCGGCGCCGAGCGCGCGCGCGACCGAACTGCGCCGCTGGATCGCCGACGGCAAGCACGGCGAGATGTCGTGGATCGCCGAGCGCGCCGAGCAGGCGGCCGATGTGCGCACGATGCTCAAGAACGCGCGCAGCATCGTGTGCGTGGCCGATCGCTACCACGACGGGCGCCCGGACCGCGCCAAGCCAGGCGCGCCGCGCGGGCGCATCGCGCGCTATGCACGCGGCAAGGACTACCACGACATGATCCGCGACCGCCTGCGCAGGCTCGCGCGCGCGATCCGCGATCTGTCGCCCGGCTGCGAGACGCGTCTGACCGGCGACATGCACCCGATCCTCGAGCGCGAACAGGCCGCGCGCGCGCTTCTCGGTGCGATCGGCAAGCACACGCTCCTGATCCACCCGGCGCGCGGAAGCTTCTTCCTGCTCGGCGAGATCGTGACCGACGCCGACATCGCGGCAAGCGACGAGGCGCCACGGGCGCGCACGATTCCCGAGGGCGACCTCTGCGGCAGCTGCACGCGCTGCATCGACGCGTGCCCGACCGAGGCGATCACGCCGTGGTCGGTGGATGCGCGGCGCTGCATCGCGTACCTCACGATCGAGAACCGCGGCGAGATCCCGCAGGAGTTCTTCGGCAAGACCGGCGACTGGTGGTTCGGCTGCGATGTCTGCCAGGAGGTCTGCCCCCACAGCCAACCGACGCGCGCCTCGCGCCGCGCGGGCGCGAACCCCGCCTACGCGCCGAGGCTCGACTCGGTCGACCTTCTCGAGGTCCTCGGCTGGACCGAAGAGGACCGCGCCCGCCTCGTCGTCTCAAGCGCCCTGAAGCGCGCGACCCTCGCGATGATGAAGCGAAACGCGCTGCTTGCGCTCGCGAGCACCCTGCCGACCGCCCCCGCCCCCGAGGCGGCTGTGATCCGCTCGCGCGCAAAGGCGATCGCCGCGGACGCCACCGAGGACGAGACCGTGCGCGCAGCGGCGCGGGTGGTGGCGACCTGCGCATGACACGGGCCTCCGCCCGAAATCGCCAACGCGCCCGGGTGTCGTCGGGCGCGTGGCGAAGGAGAAGGAGAAAGTCGGTGCGGGGCGGCCCGCGGGCGGTGCGCGGCTTCGTTCACCACAGCCGCGTCAGGCTGATGTCGACGACATGGCCGAGCTCGCGGGCCTTCTCGGCGGCGAGGTTCGTGGCGCGGGCGCGGGCGTCGTAGTGGTTCCTTGCGCAGAAGTGCCCGCGCAAGACCAGCGACTCGGTGCGGACGCCGCCGGTGGCGATCACGCGAACCTCCGCGAGATAGGCCCAGAGGCCGGCGTGGCCGCACTCCTGCCCTGCCATCGCGGCTGCCTCGACCACGGCGGGGTGCGAGTCGGTACGGGCTTGGTTGATGAATCGGTTGCTCATGGCGCGGTCCTTTGTGAACACGGGGGGCCGGTTTCGGAGCGGGAGCCCAGTATCCGTCGTTCGTCGCTTCCGACGATGAAGCGCGCCACCGACCGCCGCTGTGACGGGATTTTCGCGGACGAACGCTGGATTCCTTCGGGTACGCTTCTCGGGCTTCCGCGGTCCGACCGTCCCCCGTCCGGAGGCACGCCGATGGGCCACGACGACCAACCACACATCCTCGCCGACCTCCAGTCGCGCGATCCCGCGCGCGAAAGCGTGGCGCTGCGCGCCCTGATGAACGCGCTCCTCGAGCACGCCGCACGCGAGCTCGGGGCGCGGCGCAACTTCGTCAACGCGCAGGCGGAGAGCGTCGTGGCGCACGCGGTCGCGCGCGAACTCGCCGAGGGCTCGGCCGCTTATCAGAAGTTCGCGAACGACGAGCAGCTGTACGGCCGCCTCCATCTCGCAGTCACCCACCGGATCAAGGAACTCCTGCGGAGCCGCAAGGAGAACGCCCGTCATCTCGAGCAGGCAAGTGGCCGCAATCCTGACGACAAGCCCGGGGTCGACCCCACCGCGCTCGGCGCCGGCCCGAGCACCTTCGTGGCGCGCCGCGAGCACCGCTCGCGCCTCGACGCGTTGAACGAGGAGAGCCGCGAGCGCCTGCTTGCCGCGACGCCCGCCGCCGACCGGACGCTCGTCCAGTTCGTGGTCTTCGAGGGCCGCCGGTCCGATGCGGTCGCCACGGAACTCGGCGTCTCCGCCGACAGCGTGCGCATGCGCATGTCGCGCCTGCGCCGCCGCCTCCGCGAGTGCCTTCTCGGCCCGGTGCTCGCGCAGCTCGGCGACGACGACCGCGCGCTCGTCGAGGCGCTCTTCATCGAACGGGTCGATCTCGAGCTGCTGACCGTGCCGGCCGAGGACGCCCGCGGCGAGACGGCCGCGGTGCTCGCGCAGCGCGTAAGCCAGCTCGTGCGGGTCTCGCTCGTCGAGTCGCTCGGCGACGAGGGCGTCGTCTATCTCATGCGCCTGCTTGGGAAGCCGAAGCGCGGGTCGTGACCGGGGCGCGGCTCAGCCGCCTTCGGCGTTCGTGTCGAACGAAAAGACGCTCAGCTCGGTCGCGCGCTTGATGCCGAGCTTCTTGAAGATGCTCTTGCAGTGCGAGGACACGGTATCGACCGAGATTCCCAGCCTCTTCGCGACTTCGGCGCGCGAGAGCCCCCGCTGCAGCATCGATGCGATCTGCCGCTCTCGCTTCGCGAGCGATGAAGGCGCAACCTTGCGTCCCGAGCGGATCGTCCGCACGACGGTGTCGGTGCGCATCTTGACCAACGGCCCCTCGCGGACCGGGCCGCCGACGGGCGCGACGCGCAGGAACACGGCATGGTGCCGAGACATCCGCTCGCCTTCGGGCAGCGGCTTGTTCTGACGATCGAGGATCTCGCGGAAGAAGGTCGTCACGGCGACCATGCGGCGCAGCAACTCCGCAAAGTCCGCGTCGGTTGCCTTGAAGTACGCCGCGAACGCCCAGAATCGATCTCCGTCGGGACTCCGCTCGCGGTATGGAAGCATGCGCGCAAGGATCGCCTCCTGATGGCGAAGGCCCGCCTCGGTCCACTTCTGGACGGCTGCTTCGTGGTCGGGTCCATTCGGAAGTTCGACATCGATCGAATCCTTCATGCTCGCATAGGTGATCGTGCGGCGTCCGTTGCCAGCACGGAGCTTGCGGACCAGCGATGCCGCCTCCAGCAGTTCGAGCGCCGCCTGGACCGCGGCGATCGTGATGCCGAGACGCTCCGAGATGTGTGCAAGCGAGAGCGGCTCCTTCCCGGTGCGGAGCAAGCCCCAGACATCCATCGCATCGAAACTCTCGTATGCCTGCAGCAGGTTTGCGTTGACATCTTTGGCGAGATGGGACTTCATTCGCACTCCGGATCAAGATGGTCCGCGCGGACATCGCGCGGACGCCAGCATCGGGATGGAGTGTAGTTTCACCGCACGCGTCGGTGTCACGCCTTCACGGCGCGCCGCGCGCGGGGAGGCTTTCCCACCGCGCTTTCGAACGAGAACCTGTTGAGCTCGATCGCGCGGCGGATCCCGAGCTTCTCGAACATGCGCTTGCAGTAGGTCGAGACCGTCTGCGCAGAGATGCCGAGCCGCGCCGCGACCTCGGGCCGCGAGAGTCCGGACTGCAGGAGCCTCGCGATCTCCACCTCGCGGGCGCCGAGGGTGCTGGGAGTCGCCGTGCGATCCCCCTGGGCGATCTCGAAACTCCGGCGAGTACCGACGCGGATCTCCGCGATCGGCGGCATCTCGCCTTCGAGCGGAGCGATCCGGAGCTGCACGACATGCCGCGTGGGGATCTCGACGAGTTCCTCCGGCCCGCGCGTGCGCCCGGCAAGTTCCATCACATACCGGCCGACCTCGTTGACCCGACGCTGCAATTCCTCGAACTCCTCCTTCGTGGCGAAGATCGGGGTGACCTGCTCGAAGAACCACTCCTTCCTCGTGCTCTGCAGCATGCGCTTCGCCCGGTCGAGCAAGGCCTGGTCGCGGCGCATGAATGCCGCCGCGAGCTGCACCGACCTGTCGTCCTGCCGCCAGTCGTCGGGGATCAGCACGCGCAGTTCCGGGATCATGGCCTGGTAGCTGATCACGCGCCGACTTCCGCGCGCCGGCAGCTTGCGGATCAGCGCCGCCGCCTCGAGCCGATCGAGCGCGGAGTGGGTCGGACCGAGCTCGAGCCGGACTCCTTCCGCCACCTCGCTTGCGGAGAGCGGGTGGACCGACATGCGGAGCCGGTACCACGCGCGCATCGCGTCGTCGTCGCACAGGGCCTCGAGCACACCGGGATCCGAGAGATTGAGCGTCTGCTGTTCCATGGTTGATCCTGACATACGCGGGGATGAGCCCCGATTGGGTCTCAAATGTGGCCGCGCTCCGCGGAATTCGAAGCAAACATTGCTTTTTAAATGTCAAGTACCGTGCCGCGGGGACTGAGAACCTCAGCCAATCGCCCGCACAACCCGCACAAGCGCTGCAGGCGGAAGGTCGGGGACCACGCGCCCGATGCCGGTGCAGGCGGCGGCGGCCGCGAAGCCCGAGCGCGCGGCGCCTTCCATCGTGCTGGGCCAGCCCGTGTCGGTCCATTCGCCCGCGAGGTAGAGGTTCGCGACGCCGCCCTTGAGGTCCCCCGCTTCGGCCGTCGTGCGCGGACGGATCGCGTCGACGCCTGGGGTGCTTGCGAAGGTCGCGTGGCGCTCGAGCACGGGCCGAGCCCACGCGAGGTCCCGCGCGAGGTCGTCGGCCGGCACGCCGAGCGCCCACGCCGCATCGGCGAGCACGCGCGCGGCGACCTCTTCTTCCGAGAGCCCGTCCCATGCGTCGGCCGTGCTGACGACCGCCTCGAGGCGCTGCGCGAACGGGGCGCCCGCGGGCGGTTCGTGTGCGAACAGCCAATGCGTCGCGCGGCCCGACAACGAGAGGTTCGGCACCTCGAGCACGCGGCGCCTGAACGCAAGGTGCACGCCGAGGATGGGCGAAAAGGTGAACTTCTCGAGGTTCGCGAGCCGCTTGTCCGCGGCGCGCAGCGTGGCCGAGCAGAGCCGTGCGAGACGGTCGGGAGGCACCGCGGCGATCACGCGCTGCGCGGTCACGAGGCCGTCGTCGCACACCACGCCCGTCACGCGCTCGCCGTCGAACGCCAGCGCCTTTGCGCTCGTGCGCAGCCGCAACGCGCCTCCTGTCGAGGCAACGATCTCCTCCACGCGGTCGTAGAGCCTGCGGAGCGGCACGCGCGCCACGCCAACCGCGCCGGCGAAGCGATGGACCAGCATGCCCTCGTCGAACACCTTGAGCGCGTGCGCGGCCTCGCAGCGCGCGCTCGGCAGGTTGCATGCGGAGATCACGACGGGATCCCAGAAGAGCTCGACCACCCTCGCGGGCTGGCGCGTCTCGGAAAGGAAGTCGCTGAACGCGCGGCCTGTCCAGCGCACGCGCCCCTTCGGACCCATGCGCAGGATCGCGAGGAACGCCTGCGCGATCGCGCGCTTCTCGGAGAGCGAGAAGAGCTTCATGCGCGCGAAGCTCGGCGCGTAGTGGAGCGGCGCCGGCAGCACCGGCGCGATCGAGAGCCGGTCGAACGCGCCGCCGCCGCGCGCGAACCACAGCGTCTCGTGCCACTCGATCTCATCGAGCACGCCGAGGCGGGCGTAGAGCTCGAGCATGTTCGTGCAGCAGCCCATCACCACATGCTGGCAGTTGTCGAGCTCGACGCCGCTGCGCACATCGTCGAAGCTCGTGGCGCGGCCGCCGAGCTTGATGCGCGTCTCGATCAGCTCGACGCGCCAGCCCGCGTCGACCGCCGCGACGGCGGCCGCGATGCCCGCGACGCCTCCGCCGACGATCGCGACCGTGCGCTGCACGCCCTGGTTCTCCGCGCCGTCCACGGTCATCGGCCGTCTCCCGCCGGAACGAGCCCGAGCCGCGCGCGCACCGCGATCCACGACTTCGCGAGCGACGACAGCCGCGCGCGCTCGCGCATCGCCTTCGCCGGGTCGCGCGCGATCAGGCCGAGGATCCCGCGGTAGATCTCGCTCATGGCGACGATCGTGGCGCGCGCGTCGCGCGACACCATCGCGTCGAGCGCGGCGCTCTCCTCGAAGAACCGCGTCGCGCGCGCACACTGGATCGCCATGAACCGCGCACACGCCTCGGGGTCCCTCCACGCGACGAGCGACGCCGCATCGAGCCCGTGCGCGGCCAGTTCGTCGGCCGGCAGGTAGCAGCGTCCGCGCGCAAGGTCCTCTCGCACATCGCGCAGGATGTTCGTCAGCTGGAAGGCGATCCCGCGCTTCGTCGAGAGTTCGCGCGCGCGCGCCGCATCGGCCCCCTCGCGCACGCCCCACACGGCGAGGCAGATCCGGCCGACCGTCGACGCCACGCGGTCGCAGTAGAGCTCGGTCTCGGCGAAGGTCGCGTAGACGCGGGGCTCGAGATCCATGCGCTGGCCTTCGACCGCTGCGTCGAAATCCGCCGCCGGCAGCGAGTACCGCCGCGAGATCGCGGCGAGCGCCGTCAGGACCGCACCGTCCCCGGTCGCCTCGCCCGCGAGCGCCCCGCGCGTTCCCGCGGCGAGTTCGTCGAGGCGTGCGCGGCGCGCGTCCGCGGTGGCGCCTTCCTCGTCGGCGATGTCGTCGGCGATCCTCATCCACGCGTAGACCGCATAGAGCGCCTCGCGCTTGGGCGACGGAAGCAGCCGCAGGCCGTGGTAGAAGTTCCGGGCCTGGGTGCGGGTGATCTCCGCGCATTGCTCGAGCGCCGCCGCGACCCGCGCATCGGTCATGGCCGCTGCTCCGACGCCGCGGTCTCGGTGGTCTCGGCGGGCTCCGCGCTGCGCGGGAACTTCGCCGCATCGGGGTCTGGCTCCGGCTCGACGATCCACGCGCTCGGCAGCGGCAGCTCCGGCAGCCGCCAGCCGAATCGCGCGCTCGCGGATGCCCGAAGCACGAGCGTCGCCTTGCGGAACTTCGAGAGCCGAGGCCGGTCGAGCACGGTCTCGCAGTTCCACCGCTCGATCTCGCGGAGAACCGAGCGCCCGCCCGCTGCGAACAGCCAGATCAGCGGCCGCGATGCCGGCGCGACGCTCGGAAGGAGCGGCTCGCCGGCGGCCCACAGGTCCCAGGTCTTCGCGACGAGCCGGCGGACGAGCCGCCGCGACTCCCCGAAGAACGCAGCGTCGCACGAGTAGCCCTGCGCGATCGTGCGGTCGAGCCGCGACTCGAAGTCGGCGATGTCGTGCATGTCGGCGGGCACATAGATGCGCCGGCGCTCGACCCAGTCGCGCCTGATGTCCTGCCAGTGGTTCGTGAGCTGGAGTGCGGTGCAGGTCGCGTCGCTCGCCGCGAGCATCGCCTCGTCGCAGCGTTCGCCGAGCGTCGCGAGCACGAGCCGGCCCACCGGATTCGCGCTGAGGCGGCAGTAGTCGAGCGCCTCGTCCCAGGTCGCGTAGCGTGTCTTCACCTGGTCGCGCTCGAACGCGGCAAGGAGGTCGCGGAAGAGCGCGAGGTCGAGCCCGCGCCGCATCACCGTGGGCGCGAGCGCCACGAACACGGGATGGCGCGCTTCCCCCGCCGCCATCTTCTCGAGTTCGCTCCGCCACCATGCGAGAAGTTCGGTCGCGCGCTCGGGCGACCCCGCTTCGTCGCCGAGGTCGTCGGCCCAGCGCGAGAACGCGTAGATCGCCGCGAAGTCGTCGCGGCGATCCTCGGGCACGAGCGGCGAGAGCACCGAGAAGTTCTCGTAG
>JBKCZS010000286.1:0-6177 GCA_046337925.1 bacterium
AACGCCGAGCCCGCCACCAGCATCGTGCGGTCGAGCGCCATCGCGACGACCGCGAAGGTCGCGAGCCCGATCGCGAGTGCAAGACGGACCGCGGTGCGAACTCCGGCCTTGCGCGCGGCTTCGGAGGAGGCAAGTCCCGACCGCACCGCGTCGGCCGCGACCCGAGTGCGCGTCTGGCCGATGTCGATCACGACGAGGAGAAGGCACGAGCCCGCGAGCACCAGCGCCGCGGTCGTGACGAGCTGCGGCGCGAAGGCGAGCGCGAGGAGCAGCGACACCAGCGACGCCGCAGCCATGACCCGGAGGACGCGGCGCATCCACCGCAGGCGCACGGCATCGCCAACCCCCTCGGCAGGCGCCTCCGGCGGCGCGGCGGGTGCCGAGGTCGCTTTGTGGGCCGCGCCGCTCGGGTACATCGAATCCTGTTGCATCGTGCCTTCCTCCCGCAGGATGCTTGCACCTTCGGCAAGCGGCGGTGGAGGGAATTCGACCCGCTTCGAGCGGTGGGGGAAACCTTCCCGTCCGAGCGGTCGCGCCGTACACTGAACCCCCCGCAAAGGCGGGAACGCGCCCTTGGCGCGCGAGAGCAAGACAGGCCTGCACCGAGAGGATCGAACGATGTCCGCGAAGCCCACGATCATCTACACGCACACCGACGAGGCGCCCATGCTGGCGACCTACTCGCTCCTCCCGCTGATCCGCATGTTCGCGGCGCCCGCGGGCATCGAGGTGGAGACGCGCGACATCTCGCTCTCGGGCCGAATCATCGCGGCGTTCCCCGAGCGGCTCAAGCCCGAGCAGCGGATCGGCGACCCCCTCGCCGAGCTCGGCGCGCTCTGCCTCGAGCCCGAGGCGAACATCATCAAGCTCCCCAACATCTCGGCGTCGGTGCCGCAGATGAAGGCCGCGATCAAGGAACTCCAGTCGCAGGGCTACGACCTCCCCGACTTCGTCGACGAGCCGAAGTCCGACGCCGAGAAGGATGCACGCGCCCGCTACGCGAAGGTCATGGGCAGCGCCGTCAACCCCGTCATCCGCGAGGGCAACTCCGACCGCCGGTCGACCAAGAGCGTGAAGGACTACGCGCGCGCCAACCCGCACAAGATGGGCGCGTGGGCGGCGGACTCGAAGGCGGAGGTCGCGTCGATGTCGGGCGGCGACTTCTTCGCGAACGAGCAGAGCGTCACGATTCCGGCCGCGACCACCGCGAAGATCGAGTTCGTCGGCGCCGACGGCGCGACGACCGTGCTGAAGGACGGCCTCAAGCTCTCGGCCGGCGAGATCCTCGACGGCACCTTCCTCTCGCGCAAGGCGCTCGTCTCGTTCCTCGAGTCGACCGTCGCCGACGCGAAGGCGAAGGGCGTCCTCTGGTCGATTCACCTCAAGGCCACGATGATGAAGGTCTCCGACCCGATCATCTTCGGCCACGCCGTGAAGGCGTTCTTCAAGCCTGTGTTCGAGAAGCACGCCGCCGCGCTCGCGAAGGCGGGCGTCGATGTCAACAACGGTTTCGGCGACCTCGTCGCGAAGATCGCCTCGCTGCCCGAGGCCGAGCGCGCCGCGATCGAAGCCGACATCAAGGCCGTCTACGCGAGCGGCCCCGCGATCGCCATGGTCGACTCGGACAAGGGCATCACGAACCTCCATGTCCCGAGCGATGTGATCGTCGACGCCTCGATGCCGGCGATGATCCGCGAGGGCGGCAAGATGTGGAACGCTGCGGGCAAGACGCAGGACGCGCTCGCCGTGATTCCCGACCGCTCGTACGCGGGCATCTACCAGAGCGTGGTCGACTTCTGCCGGAAGAACGGCGCGTTCGACCCGAAGACGATGGGTAGCGTGCCGAATGTCGGCCTCATGGCGCAGAAGGCCGAGGAGTACGGCTCGCACGACAAGACCTTCGAGGCGAAGGCCTCGGGCACCATGCGCGTCGTCGACGCGTCGGGCACCGTGCTCCTCGAGCACAAGGTCGAGGCGGGGGACATCTGGCGCGCGTGCCAGACGAAGGACCCCGCGATCAAGGACTGGGTGAAGCTCGCCGTCACGCGCGCTCGGCTCTCGAAGACGCCCGCGTGCTTCTGGCTCGACGAGAAGCGCCCGCACGACCGCGAGCTCCTCAAGAAGGTGCATGCGTACCTGAAGGACCACGATACGAAGGGCCTCGAGATCACGGTCAAGGCACCTGCGGAAGCCTGCACCTATTCGTGCGAGCGAATGAAGCAGGGGCTCGACACGATCTCGGTGACCGGCAATGTGCTGCGCGACTACCTGACCGATCTCTTCCCGATCCTCGAGCTCGGAACGAGCGCGAAGATGCTCTCGATCGTGCCGCTGATGAACGGCGGCGGACTGTTCGAGACGGGCGCGGGCGGATCGGCCCCCAAGCATGTGCAGCAGTTCGTCGCGGAGAACTCGTTGCGCTGGGACTCGCTCGGCGAGTTCCAGGCGCTCGGCGCGAGCTTCGAGCATCTTGCCTCGACCGCGGGTCACGCGAAGGCCCAGGTCCTCGCCGACACGATCGACGAGGCGATCGGCCGCTACCTCGTGAACAACAAGGGCCCCGCGCGCAAGGTCGGCGACCTCGACAACCGCGGCAGCCACTTCTACCTCGCGATGTACTGGGCCGAGGCGCTGGCGGCGCAGGCGAAGGATGCGGCGCTCGCCGCGCACTTCGCGCCGATCGCGGCGGAGATGACCTCGAGCGAGGGCAAGATCGTCGGCGAGCTGAACGGCGCGCAGGGCAAGCCCGTCGACATCGGCGGCTACTACCACCCGTGCGAGAAGAAGACCTCGACGGCCATGCGCCCGAGCGCGACGCTCAACGCGATCGTCGCGAATGCTGGCCGCGCGGCGGTAATGGCCTGAGTCGCCGCCCGGTTCTGCGAGATTCTGAGACCCTCGCCCGCCTCGGCTGGCCCACGCGGGGCCTCGTCCGCGCGGCTCCCGGCGAGATGGCTTGATTCTGGTCGGATTGTTGAGACATTGATCGTCGAAGTGCCCGTTCAAGGTTCTCGCATCCCCATGCCGATCGCACTGGGTGCGCCGCTCGTCTTTTCGGGCTCGGTGCTCGCCCAGTCCGTCGCGCCGTTCACGAGCGAGCACTCCGCGCGCGGCGTGGTCTACAACATGACCTTCGGGCCGCCCATCACGGCGCCGCAGGATGGCTACGGCATGGCGGTCGCCGACCTCGACGGCGACGACGATCTCGACCTCGTGCTGCTTGGCCGCCCCGATGGTCTCGTCGGCCTGTACGCGAACAACGGCGGCGGTACCTTCGTGAACCGCAGCGCGACGAGCGGCATCGCGGCCTCGCCCTCGGGCGCGGGCATCGCGGCGTTCGACTACGACCGCGACGGCGATCTTGACCTCTTCATCGCGCAGAAGTACCACCCGTCGAGGCTCTACCGGAACGAGGGAGGCCTCGTGTTCGCCGATGTCTCAACGGCGGCGGGCTTCGGCTTCACGGTTCCGGCGACGGGCGCGAGCGTCGCGGACTTCGACGGCGACGGCCTCCTCGACCTCTACATCTGCATCTACTCCGCCACCGAGCCGAATCGGCTGCTGCGCAACAAGGGCGATGGAACCTTCGAGGATGTCGCAGCCGCGCTCGGCGTGGCGTCCACGGGGCTGAGCTACCAGTCGGTCTGGGCCGACTACGACCGCGACTCGTGGCCGGACCTCTGCGTGAGCAACGACCGCGGCTTTGGCGGCGTCCCGAACCGGTTGTGGCGCAACTCGCTGGGCACCTTCGTCGATGTCTCGGCGGAGACGGGCATGGATGTGTCGCTCTGCTCGATGGGCGTCGCCTGCGGCGACCTCACGGGCGACGCACGCCCCGACTACTACTTCACGAACCTTCCCGATCCGCAGCCGCCGCTCTTCGGGGTGAACCCGCTGCTCCTGAGCGCGCCGAACGGCCCGTTCGCGCGCGGCGAGGCCGAGTGGGGCGTCGCGAACCTGAAGATGAGCTGGGGGACGATCTTCTGGGATTTCGACAACGACCGCGACCTCGACCTCTATGTGAACAACGAGTTCCAGCCGAACGCGCTCTATCGCAACGCCGGTGCGCCGCCGATGACGGACATCGCCGCGGCCGCCGCCGTCACGGGCACCGCGAACCTCTCGTTCGCGTCGGCGGTCGGCGATCTCGACCGCGACGGCGACCTCGATCTCCTGCTCAACAACTACGGCGGACCCGTGCGCCTGCACATGAATCAGGAAGGCTCGCAGCGCAGTTGGCTTCGCCTGCGTGTCGCGGGCGCTGGCCGCGTGCGCGACGCGATCGGCGCCTCTGCGACGCTGGTCGCGCGCGGCGCGAAGGGACAGTCGCTTCCGCCCCAGTGGCGCGAGGTGCTGTGCGGCGGCAACTCGTTCCTCGCCCAGCACGAGACGACGCTGCACTTCGGGCTCGGAAACGCCGCGGGCGTCGACTCGATCGAGGTGCGCTGGCCGGCCGGCGGGCCGACGCGCACGCTGACGAATCTTCCGATGAACGCCCGTTGGACGGCCTATCCGCCGTCGCGGCTCGGCGATGTCGACGGCGATGCGCTCGTCGGCGCACTCGACTGGGCGCAGTTCGCGCAGTGGGGGCTCGGGCCGCTCGCGCCCGGCCGCGAGATGCTCGACTTCGACGGCGACAGCGACCTCGATGCCGCGGATGTCGCGCTGTTCTGGGCGAGGGCGTCGTTCACCCGCGGCGACATCGACGCGAGCGGCGCGGTCGACGCGAGCGATCTCGCGACGATGCTCGGAGCGTGGGGTTCGGCCGGTTCGCCCGCCGATCTCGATCTCGACGGCACGGTCGGCGCGGGAGATCTTTCCGTCCTGCTCGGTGCGTGGAACGGCGGGTGACGCAGCGTCACGGGGCGGGCGGCTGCCGCACGAGATCGAGCACGCGGTCCACGCCATCGACTTCGGCGGTCGTCTTCTCGCCGTCCGGCCAGCGGACCTCGATCTTGAGCGGACCCAGAGAGGCGCCGAGGCCGAAGTGCAGGATCGGGCTGTTTGCGTTGCCCTCTCCGGTGCCCGCCTCGACCTGACGCGCGAGCGTCCGCCCATCGGAGAGCGACACGCGCACCTGCGCGCCGACCGCATCGCGGTTCACTCGGAATCCGTCGCCGCGCAGGCGCAGGCCGAGCCAGTGGCCGCCGCCCGAGCCCTCGTTCATGAACAGCTTTCCCGCGGTCACGAGGTCGAGCCGGCCGTCGCGGTTCACATCGGCCCATGCGGCCTGGTAGGTCGCGGGCAGCGACTCGAGGCCGGACCCGGCGGTGGCGTCGGCGAAGGTCCACGCCGCGTCGCCCTTCGCCGTGTCGTTGCGGAAGAGCACCGGGAAGTTCGGCTTCTTGAAGCTCGCCGTCGCGTAGACGGTCGTGAAGAAGAGGTCGAGGTCGCCGTCGTTGTCGAAGTCGCCCGCGGCGGGCGACGCGTACGACTCCTGGTACCACACGCCGGACTCGCCGAGATCCTCGAAGGACCAGCCTTTCGCGGCGCCGCCGTTCTTCAGGAAGCGGCTCTTGGGCTGGTCGCCGCGCGAGTCGACATGCGCGAAGTTGCCCGCGAAGAGGTCGAACCGGCCGTCGTTGTCGAAGTCGCCGAAGCACGCGCCGATCGAGTGGCCGCCGTCGAAGCCCGGGCTCGTCGCCAGCGCGCCGCGCTTCGCGGCCTCGTTCGCGAACCCGGCCTTGCCGTCGTTCACGAGCAGCGCGTTCGGCTGCAGGCGGTAGTTCGAGCGGTACACATCGAGGTCGCCGTCCTCGTCGAAGTCGCATGCCGTCACGCCGCGCGTCCGGCCATCGGCGGCGGTCGAGGCCACGCGGAAGCCCTTGCCGCCGTCGTTGAGAAGCAGGATCGACGGATAGGTCGTCTGCGTCGGCCAGTTCTCGTAGCCGCCGAAGTACGCGTCGACGAATCCGTTGCAGTCGAAGTCGCCCACCGCGACGCCGCGCGAGATGGTCGTCGGCAGTTCGGGCAGCGTCACCGGCTCGAAGCGGATCGAATCGCCCTCGCGCACGCCGCGCGCCACCGCGACCGGCGCGAACGACACGAGGTCGCCGACGCCGTCGTTGTCGATGTCGGCGATCACGCCTTCGCCGGGCGCATCGACGCGCGTGAAGGACTTGCCCTCGCGGTTCAGCCACAGGACGCCGCCGGCCCAGAGATCGCTCCAGCCATCGG